>NZ_POTZ01000158.1 GCF_003236365.1 Streptomyces sp. NTH33 | reverse complement strand
GACCTGCGACGGCTGCGAGCGGGCCTTCCGAGCCCCGGAACCCGGCCGCTGCCGGGACTGCCGAGCCTGGGTGAGCGGCCCGGACGTGGCAGTGCGGGCAAGTTAGTCTCATCCCATGACCAGCGACGACCCCGCACCGATCACCCGCTCCCTCGAGACCCGTTCCGAACTCTCGCCGGACGAGGCCGAAGCCGTGCTCGGTCTGCTGGCGGCGGCTGCCCGGGAGGACGGGCAGCAGGCGGTGTCCGAGCAGGGGCGGTTGCAGTTGCGCGGGGGTGCCCGGCCGGGGGTGTCCCATCTGCTGCTGAGCGTCGACGGGGAGCTGGCCGGGTACGCGCAGTTGGAGGACGCCGACCCGGTGGAGGCGCCGGCCGCCGAGCTGGTGGTGCATCCGGCGCACCGCGGGCACGGGCACGGGCGGGCACTGGGTGCGGCGCTGCTCGCCGCCTCCGGCAGGCGGCTGCGGGTGTGGGCGCACGGCGGGCACTCCGCCGCCCGGCATCTCGCGCAGGGCCTTGGGCTGACCCTGTTCCGCGAACTGCGGCAGATGCGGCGGCCGTTGACGGGCTTCGAGCTGCCCGAGCCGGTGCTGCCCGAGGGGGTGAGGGTACGGGCCTTCGTGCCCGGGCAGGACGACGCCGCCTGGCTCGCCGTGAACGCCGAGGCGTTCGCCCACCATCCCGAGCAGGGCTCCCTCACCCAGCGGGACCTCGACGACCGCAAGGCCGAACCGTGGTTCGACCCGCGGGGGTTCTTCCTCGCCGAGCGGCAGAGCGACGGCCGGTTGATCGGCTTCCACTGGACCAAGGTCCACCGGGAGGAGCGGCTGGGCGAGGTGTACGTCCTCGGGGTCCGCCCCGGCGCCCAGGGCGGCGGCCTCGGCAAGGCCCTCACCCTGATCGGCCTGCGGCACCTGGCCGCCGAGGGCCTGCCGGCCGCGATGCTCTACGTCGACGCCGACAACAAGGCCGCCGTGTCGGTCTACGAGCGGCTGGGCTTCACGACGTACGAGACCGACCTCATGTACCGCACGGAGACCTGATCTCCAACGACCTGCTCTCCAGCCACCTGATCTCCGGCGACCCGCCCTCCGACGGGCGCCGGTGATCCCCGCAAGCCGTTCCCCGGTGTCCCGCACGTCATGTCTCCGTAACCGCTGATTCAGACAGGCTTGCGACGCTCGGCCAATGAAGCCCGCCGTGCCCGAGCCCGCGCCGCCCCCCAAGAGGTGCGCCGCCGTGCTCCCGCCCGTGCTTTCCGACGCGCCTGTTCCGCGCCGTGCGCGGAAGAATGGGTTCATGAGCCAGCCAGACGCCCCGGCAGCGCAGCCACACCACCCGTCCTCCGCGGCCCTCACGGGGGGCCTGGCGGGGCACAGCCCCCTGCAGAACCCGCAACCCTCCGTGGGCTCCATCGCCGCGCACCGCCCGCACACCGTGGCGGGCCCGGTCTCCGACCTGGCACCGGACATCGACGCCGACCTCGACGGCTACGTGGAGTCGCCGACCGAGGGCGAACAGTTGCCGCAGGGCCGCTTCCTGGACCGGGAGCGCAGCTGGCTCGCCTTCAACGAGCGCGTCCTGGAACTCGCCGAGGACCCGGACACGCCCCTGCTGGAGCGGGCGAACTTCCTCGCGATCTTCGCCAGCAACCTGGACGAGTTCTTCATGGTCCGGGTCGCCGGCCTCAAGCGCCGTATCGCCACCGGAGTCGCCACCCGGTCCGCCTCCGGGCTGCAGCCGCGCGAGGTGCTGGAGATGATCTGGGCACGTTCGCGCGAGCTCATGGCCCGGCACGCCGCCTGCTACCACGAGGACGTCGCCCCCGCCCTCGCGGAGGAGGGTATCCACCTGGTCCGCTGGGGCGAGCTCACGGAGAAGGAGCAGGCCCGCCTGTTCACGCTCTTCCGGCACCGCATCTTCCCCGTGCTGACCCCGCTGGCCGTCGACCCCGCGCACCCGTTCCCGTACATCTCCGGCCTGTCCCTGAACCTGGCCGTCGTCGTACGCAACCCGGTCACCGGCCACCGCCACTTCGCCCGCGTCAAGGTGCCGCCGCTGCTGAACCGCTTCCTGGAGAGCTCCCCGGGCCGCTACGTCCCCCTGGAGGACGTCATCGCCGCCCACCTGGAGGAGCTGTTCCCGGGCATGGAGGTCCTGGAGCACCACACCTTCCGGCTCACCCGCAACGAGGACCTGGAGGTCGAGGAGGACGACGCCGAGAACCTGCTCCAGGCCCTGGAGAAGGAGCTCATGCGGCGCCGCTTCGGGCCGCCGGTGCGCCTGGAGGTCGAGGAGTCCATCGATCGTGATGTGCTCGACCTGCTCGTACGCGAGCTGAAGGTCTCCGAGGCCGAGGTGTACCCGCTGCCCGGCCCGCTCGACCTCACCGGCCTGTTCCGCATCCACAGCCTGGACCGGCCCGAGCTGAAGTACCCGAAGTTCGTCGCCGGCACCCACCGGGACCTGGCGGAGGTGGAGTCCGCCACACCTCCCGACATATTCGCGGCCCTGCGCAGCCGGGACGTGCTGCTGCACCACCCCTACGACTCCTTCTCCACCTCCGTCCAGGCTTTCCTGGAGCAGGCCGCCGCCGACCCGGACGTCCTCGCCATCAAGCAGACCCTGTACCGGACTTCGGGCGACTCCCCCATCGTCGACGCGCTCATCGACGCCGCCGAGTCCGGCAAGCAGGTCCTCGTCCTGGTCGAGATCAAGGCCCGCTTCGACGAGCACGCCAACATCAAGTGGGCGCGCAAACTGGAGGAGGCCGGCTGCCACGTCGTCTACGGCCTGGTCGGCCTGAAGACCCACTGCAAGCTGTCCCTGGTGGTGCGCCAGGAGAGCGACGACACGATACGGCGCTACAGCCACGTCGGCACCGGCAACTACAACCCGAAGACGGCCCGCCTGTACGAGGACCTCGGCCTGCTCACCTCCGACCCGCAGGTCGGCGCCGACCTCTCCGACCTCTTCAACCGCCTCTCCGGCTACTCCCGCCGCGAGACCTACCGGCGGCTGCTCGTCGCCCCCAAGTCCCTGCGGGACGGCCTGGTCTCACGGATCAACAAGGAGGCCCAGCACCACCGCGCCGGGCGTCCCGCCTTCATCCGCGTCAAGGTCAACTCGATGGTCGACGAGGCGGTCGTCGACGCCCTCTACGGCGCGTCCCGGGCGGGGGTGCCGGTCGACGTGTGGGTGCGCGGCATCTGCGCCCTGCGCCCCGGCGTGCCCGGCCTGTCGGAGAACATCCGCGTCCGCTCGATCCTCGGCCGCTTCCTCGAACACTCCCGCGTCTTCGTCTTCGGCAACGGCGGCGAGCCCGAGGTGTGGATCGGCAGCGCCGACATGATGCACCGCAACCTCGACCGCCGTATCGAGGCCCTGGTCCGGGTCACCGACCCGGCCCACCGGGCAGCCCTCAACCGGCTGCTGGAGACCGGCATGTCCGACACCACCGCCTCCTGGCACCTGGGCCCGGACGGCGACTGGACCCGGCACGCGACCGACGTGGACGGACAGCCCCTGCGCAACATCCAGGAGATGCTCATAGACGCCCGGAGGCGCCGGCGTGGCACAGCGACACCCTGACCACCCGACGGACCCCGTGGACCCGACGGACCCCGTGGATCCGATGGACTCCACAAGCCCCACGGGTTTCGCGAGCCCTACGGCCGGGGCCGTCCCCGCCGAGGCCCTGGCACGCTATCTGCGCGCCCAGGCCACGGAGTTCCTCCGCGCGCTGCGCCTGCACCGCGAGAGCGGCGGCGGCGCGGGGAACGGCACCCGGGAGTCCGACGACGCGGCGTACGCCCTGCGCCGCTCGGCCCGCCGCATCAGCGGCAGCCTGCACACCTTCCGCCCCCTGCTGGAGGAGACCTGGTCGGAGGAGCTGCGCCCGGAGCTGGCCTGGCTGTCCGGCACCCTGGCCCGCGAGCACGCCTACCAGGCCCGTCTGGAACGGCTGTTGCTCGCTCTGCACAGGCTGTCGCCCCAAGCCGCGGGCAGCCGTGGCACGGACCGCGACAACCTCACCGTGGGCGCGGCCAAAGCAGGCGCCCTGCTCGACCGTCAGCTGTCCCTCGCCCGCACCCGGGCCCACTCCACAGCCCTCCAGGCACTGGGGTCGAGCCGCTTCCACGCCGTCGCGGACAAGGTCGCCGTACTCGCCAGCGACGTCCCCCTCGTTCCCGCCGCCGTCACCGCGGACCTGACCCCCCTGGCCACCGCCGCCGAGGAGCGCCTGAAGGACGCCGTCGCCGCGCTCCCCCTCGTCACCGCCGGCAGCCCGTACAACGCGGAGGCCCTGGTCCACGGTCTGTCCCCGGACCCGTCCCCGCACCCGCAGGACGCCCCCTGGCACCAGGTCCGCCTGCTGCTGCGCCTGCACCGCTACGCCCGTGAGGTCGTCCACGGTTCCGACGTGCCCGTGGACGTCCGCCTGCTCGCCGCCGGCCAGGCCCTCGACCGGCACCGCGACGCCTCGGAGGCGGCGGCGGCAGCGGCCGCGGCGGCCCGCACTCCGCGCATCGCCCCGGCGACGGCGTACGCGCTCGGCGTGCTCCACGCCGACCAGCGGCACGAGGTGGAGGCGGCCAGGTTCGCCTTCCAGCAGTCGTGGCAGAAGCAGGCCGTCGGCGCCAACTGACAGGCGGTGAGGAACCCTTGACTTCCCTGAACGACACGCCCGACACACCCGGCACGCCCGTCACCCCCGTCCTGGCGGCCGGCTGCGTGCTGTGGCGCCGTTCACCGTCGGCCGGCGCCCTCGAGATCTGCCTGGTGCACCGGCCGAAGTACGACGACTGGTCGCACCCCAAGGGCAAACTCGCCCCCGGCGAGGACCCGCTCGCGGGCGCCCTGCGCGAGGTGGCGGAGGAGACGGGCTACAGCGCCGTCCCCGGCGCCGAACTGAGCACGGCGACGTACATGGCGGACGGCCGGCCCAAACAAGTGCGCTACTGGGCCGCCGAGGCCACCGCGGGCCGCTTCACGCCCAACGAGGAAGTGGACCGCGTCCTGTGGCTCCCCCCGGCCGCGGCCCGCGCCCGGCTGACCCGGGCCGGCGACCGCGAACTGATCGACGAGCTGCCCGGGGCCGCCCGTCCCGCCTAGAGCGTGCCGTGCGCGTGCTTCTCCGCGTCCGTACGGGCCAGGCTGCGGGCCCTGCGGGCGGGGCCGCGCCAGCCGCAGGTGCAGCGGGCCAGGCAGAAGCGGCCCTGTTCGACGGTCGTCGCGCCGTGCGCCGGGTCGTCCCGGCGGGCCTCCAGGGTGGGGGCGAGCCCCTCATAGTGCGCCACGACGACGAACGTACCCACGTCAGGTGAACGGCACGTTACGTCCACCTGTCGCTCCCGTGGGCGCGTGACGGGGCCACCTACTCGTCGTTAACCGGACGACGAAGGCCCGTGACGGACGGAGCGGCTGGGGGTAGGCAGGCGATGACGGAGCGGCAGCGGCGGGAAGGCGCCCCTGCGCGAGCGAGGACGGGTGGCGCGGCCCTCGCGGCGGGGCTCCTGGTCTGCGCGTGCGCCACGGGATGCTCCGGCGGCCACGCCGCCGCCGAGGACGCGCACGCCCCCGCCGATCCGGTGCGGGTCCTGCGCCGGGCGCCGGACGCGCTGCTGGAGGCGGGCAGTGCGCAGGCCCGCACGTCGATGGAGATGGCCGCCGGCGGGACCCGCGTGACGATCCGCGGCGAGGGGGCCTACGACTTCCGCGGGCAGCTCGGGCGGCTGACGCTGGTGCTGCCGCAGGACCCGACCGGGGCCGCCGAACACGTGCCGATCACCGAACTCCTCGCGCCCGGCGCCCTGTTCATGAAGAACCGGGGAGCGGGCGTGCCCGCCGACAAGTGGGTGCGGATCGACACGGCCACGCTCGTCGACGGCAACCTGGTCACCGGCGGCGCCACCGACCCGTACGCCGCCGCCGAGGTGCTGCGCGGCACGCGCACGGCGGCGTTCGTCGGCAGGACCGAGGTCGCCGGGGTCGCGGTACGGCACTACCGGGGCACCGCCGACCTGGCCCTGGCGGCGAAGAGCGCCCCGGCGGCCGACGGGGCGGCGGTCCGGGCGGCGCTGAAGGCGGCGTCGAAAGGGTTCGCCACGGCCACGGTTCCGTTCGACGTCTACCTCGACGACCAGGGGCGCATCCGGAAGCTCCGGCAGCGCTTCGCCTTCGTCAACGGGCAGCGGGGCCGCGCCGTGGCCGTCCGCTCGACCACGCTGCTGTACGCCTTCGGGACACCGGTGACCGTGACGCTGCCGCGGGCGCAGGACATCTACACCGGCCGGATCGCCGAGAAGCAGCCGTGAAACGGCCGTAAAACGGCCGTAAAACGGCCGGGAACGACTGGCGGACTAGCCCTTCCGTGCCATGCGCGGCGCGTGGGCCGCTCCCTACCCTAGGAAGTCGGCAACGGCAGACCGGCAATGGCGGAGAAGAGGTGATGCACGTGGCTCCGGTTCGCGGCAGGGCGGTTCAGGACCACGTGGCCCTCGCCGAGATAGATCTGTGCGGAGACCTGATCATCGCGGCCTCGGCGGCCCAGGAACGGCTCAGTCTGGAAAGCATCGACGAGGTGCTGCGGGTGGCCGAGGAGCGCGACACCGGCACCTGAGGGCGAGCCTCACGTACGCAGCAGCCGCCCGATCGCCTTCGTGGCCTCCTCCACCTTCGCGTCGATCTCCGAGCCGCCCTTGCGGGCCGCGTCGGCGACGCAGTGCCGCAGGTGCTCCTCCAGCAGCTGCAGGGCGAAGGACTGCAGGGCCTTGGTGGAGGCGGACACCTGGGTGAGTATGTCGATGCAGTAGACGTCCTCGTCGACCATCCGCTGCAGCCCGCGGATCTGGCCCTCGATCCGGCGCAGCCGCTTGACGTGCTCGTCCTTCTGCTTGTGGTAACCGTGCGTGACGGTCTCGTGCCCGCCGCTCTCCTCGAGCCCGCTGCCTCCGGAGGGCGCCGTCGCGCCGGCCTCGGTGGTCGTCATCGCGTCCTCCCCTTCGGACCGTACGGAACAGAAGCGCAGAGACATACCCCTGCCGGGTATATCGTAACGAATTTCACGGGGTAGCAGGATCCTCGGCACATGCCCCCGTGTGGAGCAGCGTGCCTCATGGGCGACACTGGGGACGGCCCCTTAGCCGTGACCGGATGGTGCCCTTAGCATCACCCTGACCGAAACCGAAGCATCCCGAGGACCCCACGTGCGCTTTCGTCTGACCCCCAGGGAGACGAGCTTCTACGACATGTTCGCCGCGTCCGCGGACAACATCGTCACGGGCTCGAAACTCCTGATGGAACTGCTCGGGGCGGACAACTCCGCCCGGGCCGAGATCGCAGAGCGTATGCGGGCCGCGGAACACGCAGGTGACGACGCCACGCACGCGATCTTCCATCAGTTGAACTCCTCCTTCATCACGCCCTTCGACCGCGAGGACATCTACGCCCTCGCCTCCTCCCTCGACGACATCATGGACTTCATGGAGGAGGCCGTCGACCTGGTCGTCCTCTACAACGTCGAGGAACTGCCCAAGGGCGTCGAGCAGCAGATCGAGGTCCTGTCCAGAGCGGCGGAGCTGACGGCCGAGGCCATGCCGCACCTGCGGACCATGGAGAACCTCACCGAGTACTGGATCGAGGTGAACCGCCTGGAGAACCAGGCGGACCAGATCCACCGCAAGCTCCTCGCACACCTGTTCAACGGCAAGTACGACGCGATCGAGGTGCTCAAGCTCAAGCAGATCGTGGACGTACTGGAAGAGGCGGCGGACGCCTTCGAGCACGTGGCGAACACGGTGGAGACCATCGCGGTCAAGGAGTCCTGAGGCGTCCATGGACACCCTCGCTCTGATACTGACCATTCTGGTCGCCCTCGGCTTCGCCTACACCAACGGCTTCCACGACTCGGCCAACGCCATCGCGACATCGGTGTCGACCCGCGCGCTCACCCCGCGGGCCGCCCTGGCGATGGCCGCGGTGATGAACCTCCTCGGCGCCTTCCTGGGCAGCGGGGTCGCCAAGACCGTCAGTGAGGGCCTGATCCAGACGCCCACGGGCGGCAAGGGGATGGGCATCCTCTTCTCGGCCCTGCTCGGGGCCATCGTCTGGAACCTGATCACCTGGTACTTCGGCCTGCCCTCGTCCTCCTCGCACGCCCTGTTCGGCGGCATGGTCGGCGCGGCCCTCGCGGGCGGTACGACGGTGTACTGGTCCGGCGTGCTGGACAAGATCGTCACCCCGATGTTCCTGTCGCCGGTGATCGGCCTGATCGTCGGCTACCTGGTGATGACGGCGATCATGTGGATCTTCCGCCGGGCCAACCCGCACAAGGCCAAGCGCGGCTTCCGCATAGCGCAGACGGTGTCCGCGGCCGGCATGGCGCTCGGGCACGGTCTGCAGGACGCCCAGAAGACCATGGGCGTGGTGGTGATGGCGCTGGTCATCGGCGGCGTCGAGACGTACGGCGACCCGATCCCGGTGTGGGTGAAGCTGGTCTCCGCGCTCATGCTGTCGCTGGGCACCTACGCGGGCGGCTGGCGCATCATGCGCACCCTGGGCCGCAAGATCATCGAACTGGACCCGCCGCAGGGCTTCGCCGCCGAGACGACCGGTGCGTCGATCATGTTCGCCACGGCCTACCTCTTCAAGGCGCCGATCTCCACCACCCACGTCATCACTTCCGCGATCATGGGCGTGGGCGCGACGAAGCGGGTGAACGCGGTCCGCTGGGGCGTGGCGAAGAACATCGTGCTCGGCTGGTTCATCACCATGCCGGCCGCGGCGCTCGTGGCCGCCTGCGCCTTCTGGCTGATCCACCTGTTGTTCCTGTAGCCGCCGGGCCCGGTGTGGCGACACTGGAAGTATGACTGGCAAGGCACTCCTCGAAGGCGGACCGGAGGATCTCGCGGGCACCGTCGTGCCGGTGGTCCCTCCGGGCCAGGAACTGAAGATCCCGCACCTCGGGGGTTACGAGCACTACAAGGTCACCTCACGCCACGAGGACAGCAAGGAGGGACAGGTCACCGTCTACCGGTGGTGGGAGCGCACCGAAGTCGCCGAGTGAACCCCACCCGGGAAACACGCGGGCCCGCCCCCGGAAACCGGGGGCGGGCCCTTCTGCGTCCTCGCGGTGGCACCGCCATGCAGCACCGCGAGGAGTCCGGACCTCAGCCGTGGATCAGCCGAAGCGGCCCGAGATGTAGTCCTCGGTCGCCTGCACGGACGGGTTGGAGAAGATCCGCTCGGTGTCGTCGATCTCGATCAGCCGGCCCGGCTGACCCACCCCGGCCAGGTTGAAGAACGCCGTACGGTCCGAGACGCGCGCCGCCTGCTGCATGTTGTGCGTCACGATGACGATCGTGAACTGCTCCTTCAGCTTGCCCATCAGGTCCTCGATGGCGAGGGTCGAGATCGGGTCCAGGGCGGAGCAGGGCTCGTCCATGAGCAGCACCTTCGGCTCGACCGCGATGGCGCGGGCGATGCACAGCCGCTGCTGCTGACCGCCGGACAGACCGGCGCCCGGCTTGTTCAGCCGGTCCTTGACCTCGTTCCAGAGGTTGGCGCCCCTGAGCGACTTCTCGACGACGTCGGCGAGCTCGCTCTTCCTGTAGTTGCCGTTCAGCCGCAGGCCCGCCGCCACGTTGTCGAAGATCGACATGGTGGGGAACGGGTTCGGCCGCTGGAAGACCATCCCCACCTCGCGGCGCACGGCCACCGGGTCCACCCCGGCGCCGTACAGGTCCTCGGAGTCCAGCAGCACCTTGCCCTCGACCCGGCCGCCCGGGGTGACCTCGTGCATGCGGTTGAGCGTGCGCAGGAACGTCGACTTGCCGCAGCCGGAGGGGCCGATGAACGCCGTCACCGAGCGCGGCTCGACCGTCATCGAGATGTCCTCGATCGCCTTGTGGGCGCCGTAGTAGGCGGTGAGCCCGCTCACGTCGATTCGCTTGGCCATGACTACTTCTTCACTTCCAGTCTTCGGTCGCCGGTGGCCGCGTCAGCGACCGGTCTTGGGTGCCTTCCAGCGGGCGATGCCGCGGGCCCCCAGGTTGAGGATCATCACGAAGGCGATCAGGGTGAGCGAGGCCGCCCACGCACGGTCGTACGCCGCGCCGGAGCCCGCGCTGTTCGCGTACTGCTGGTAGATGTACAGCGGCAGCGAGGACTGCGCCCCCTCGAAGGGGTTCGTGTTGATGAAGGGGTTGCCGAACACCAGCAGCAGCACGGGGGCGGTCTCACCGGCGATCCGGGCGACCGACAGCACGATGCCGGTGGTGATGCCGCCGATCGAGGTCGGCAGGACCACCTTCAGGATCGTCCGCCACTTCGGCACGCCCAGGGCGAGGGACGCCTCGCGCAGCTCGTTCGGTACGAGCTTGAGCATCTCCTCCGTGGAGCGGACCACGACCGGCATCATCAGGATGGCCAGGGCCAGCGAACCGGCGAAGCCGAAGGGCTGCATCTTGAAGATCAGCATCAGGCTGAGGATGAACAGGCCCGCGACGATCGACGGGATGCCGGTCATCACGTCGACGAAGAAGGTGACGGCCCGGGCCAGCCTGCCGCGCCCGTACTCCACCAGGTAGATCGCGGTGAGCACACCGATCGGCGCGCCGATCAGGGTGGCGAGGCCGACCTGCTCCAGGCTGCCGATGATGGCGTGGTAGATGCCGCCGCCCGGCTCGGTGTCGGCGACCACGCCCATCGAGTGGGTCAGGAAGTAGACGTCCAGGACCTTCACGCCGCGCTGCACGGTCGTCCAGACCAGGGAGACCAGCGGCACCACGGCGAGCAGGAAGGCGACCCAGACGAGGCTGGTGGCGATCCGGTCCTTGGCCTGGCGGCGGCCCTCGACGCGCGCGGAGACGCCGTAGGTGCCGAGGAGGAACAGGACCGCCGCGATCAGCCCCCACTGGACACGGCTGTGGAGGCCGCCGAGCGTGCCGATGAGGACCGCCAGGACGAGCGACCCGAGGGCGATGGCGTACGGGGACCACCTGGGCAGACTGGCGCCACGCAGGCTGCTCGGACGCTTGTCGGCGATGGCTGCGGTGCTCATGCGTTGGCCCCCGAGTACTCCTTGCGGCGGGCGATGATCATGCGGGCCGCGCCGTTGACCAGCAGGGTGATGACGAACAGGACCAGACCGGAGGCGATCAGCGCGTCACGGCCGTACTCCGACGCCTCGCTGAACTTGCTGGCGATGTTCTGGGCGAAGGTGCCGCCGCCCGGGTCGAGCAGGCTGGCCTTGATGAGGAAGCTCGGGGAGAGCACGGTGGCGACGGCCATCGTCTCGCCGAGCGCGCGGCCCAGACCGAGCATCGAGGCGGAGATCACACCGGAGCGGCCGAAGGGCAGCACCGACATGCGGATGACCTCCCAGCGCGTGGCGCCCAGGGCCAGGGCCGCCTCCTCGTGCATGCGCGGGACCTGGCGGAAGACCTCACGGCTGACGTTGGTGATGATCGGCAGGATCATGATCGCCAGCAGGATGCCGACGGTGAGCATCGAACGGGGGGCGCCGCCCTCCCAGGAGAAGACGCCGGTCCAGCCGAGGTAGTCGTTGAGCCAGCCGAACAGGCCGTTCATGTGCGGAACGAGGATCAGCGCGCCCCACAGGCCGTACACGATGGACGGCACGGCGGCGAGCAGGTCGATCACATAGGCGATGGGACCGCTCAGCCGGCGCGGCGCGTAGTGCGTGAGGAAGAGCGCGATGGCTACCGCGACGGGGACCGCGATGACCATGGCGATGACCGAGGAGACCACCGTGCCGAAGGCCAGCACGGCGATGCCGAAGACCGGCTGCTGCTGGTTGGTGTTCCACTCGAAGGTGGTCAGGAAGTTGCCGTGGTCCTTGCTGATGGCCAGGGACGCGCGGTAGGCGAGGAAGACCGCGATCGCGGCCATGATCGCCAGCAGCAGGATGCCGGACCCCCGGGAGAGACCGAGGAAGATCCGGTCCCCGGGGCGGGTGGCGCCGCGGGCGGCGTGCTTCCGCTGGGACGCGGTCGGCTGCTGGGTGGGCGCGGGAACGCCCGTACGTGTCTTGTGTGTGGATATGTCCATCGAGTTCTCCGGTCTGCGGAGCAGTACGCGTCGTACGGCTCCTGGCGGCGGTGCACCGGACGTGCGGCCCGGCCCCCGCGGGGGACCAGGCCGCACGGGGATCAGCTCAGGCCCTCGATGGTGGTGCGGACCTTGCTGATGATCTCGTCGGGCATCGGGGCGTAGTCGTTCTGGGCGAGCAGCTTCTGGCCGTCCTCGCTGGCGATGTAGTTCAGGAACGCCTTGGTGGCCGGCAGGGTGTCGCTCTTGTTGCCCTTGTCGCAGACGATCTCGTACGTGACCAGGACCATCGGGTAGGCGCCCTCGGCCTTGGTCTTGTAGTTCAGCTCCAACGACAGGTCCTTGCCGGTGCCGACGATCTTGGCGTCCGCGATGGCCTTGGAGGCGTTCTCGACGGTGGCCTTGACCGGGGCGGAGGCGCCCGTGTCGATGGCGACCGTGGACATGTCCTTGGCGTACGACAGCTCGAAGTAGCCGATGGCGCCGTTGGTCTGCTTCACCTGCTGGGCCAGGCCGGAGGACTGCGGAGCGGCCTGGCCGCCCTGGGCCTGCCAGGCCTTGCCGCCCTCGTACTTCCACTCCTGGGGGGCGGCGGCCTTCAGGTACTTGGTGAAGTTGTCGGTGGTGCCGGACTCGTCCGAGCGGTGGAAGGCCTGGATCTTGAGGTTGGACAGCTTGGCGTCGGGGTTGAGCTTCTTGATCGCCGGGTCGTCCCAGTTCTTGATCTTGCTGTCGAAGATCTTGGCCAGGGTCGGGGCGTCCAGGACCAGGTTGTCGACTCCGGGGACGTTGTAGCCGACCGCGATCGGGCCGCCGACCATCGGCAGGTCGATGCCCTGGCCATCGGTGCAGACCTTCTTGGAGGCGGTGACCTCCTCGGGCTTCAGCGGGGAGTCGGAACCGGCGAAGGCGACCTGTCCCTGGGTGAACGCCGTGATACCGGCGCCGGAGCCGCCGCCCTTGTAGTTGATCTGCACGCCGCAGGCCTGGCTGAACTGCTTCACCCAGGCGTCGATCGCGTTCTTCTGCGCCGAGGAGCCGTCCGCGAGCAGCTGGCCCTTGGCGTCGTCGCACTTCACGGAGCTGTTGGAGGCGGTGGTGCTGCCGCCGCCGGCGTTGTTCTTGCCGCCGGTGTCGTCGGAGCCGCACGCCGTGAGGGCCAGGGCGCCGGAGACGGCGAGAGCGCCGAGAGCGAGTGCCCGCCGGTTCTTGCGCTGAAGCTTCACTTGAGTTCCTTCCAGGAGCCGCCGTCCTGATCGGCGGCGTGCGAAGTGTGGGCGACGCCGATGCGTCGGGATGCGCATCAGCACCGGGTAAGGCCGAAATTAGGCAGAACAAGTGAAGCCGCTGATGGCCGTAAGTGAACGAAGGGTGAACCCCTGCCGAAAGCGCGGTGAGGTCACGGAATGCTCACGGGGAGAACACGTGGAGGTTCCGACATCCCCGCCATGACTGCACCATGACTGCGGGCAGCCGTGCCGCCGTGGCTGCGGGCAGCCGTGCCTCCCCCGAGCTCTTGGAGCAGGGGGTGCCCCCGGACGGCACGGGTGGCACGGGTGGGGTGGGCACAGCCGTATCCCCCAAGCGCGGGCAAGCACACCCGCGTACCCCGGGCCGCAGCCCGGGTTCACACGCCTACGCCGCCAGAT
>NZ_POTZ01000157.1 GCF_003236365.1 Streptomyces sp. NTH33 | reverse complement strand
CCCCCGCGTCCAGCGCGACCTGGATGAGGCAGCCCAGCTCGCGCCCCGCCCGTACGGCCTCCTTCGACAGTGCCGTGACCAGCCGGGAACGGTCGACGGACTGCACGATATCGGCATAAGCGGCCACGGATCGCACCTTGTTGGTCTGAAGTTGACCAACGAAATGCCAAGTCAGCGGCAGATCCGCACACTCGGCGGCCTTGGGCGCCGCCTCCTGGTCCCGGTTCTCGGCCACATGGCGCACACCGAGTTCCGACAGGGTCCGCACATCCGCGGCCGGGTAGGTCTTGGTGACCACGATCAGGGTCACCTCCTCACGCGGCCGGCCCGCGGCGGCGCACGCCGCGGCGATGCGCCGCTCCACCTTCGCCAGATTCGCGGCGAGTTCTTCTCTACGGTCGTCGGTGCGGTCCGTCATGCGTCCGTCGTGCTCCATCAGTCCAGCCAGACATAGCCCGCGAGCCGACCGGTGGTGCGGTCGCGGCGGTACGAGAAGTGGTCCCCCGACTCCCGCGTGCACACCGGCGACTGCTGCCGGTCGTGCACCCCGAGGCGCTCCAGTTGCGCGTGCACCCCGGCGCTCACGTCGACGGCCGGAGTGCCCCCACTCGTCTCGGCGTGCGCCGCCGGCTCGACGGCCGCCACCTCCGCGCGCATCGCCTCGGGCACCTCGTAGCAGCGGCCGCACACGGCGGGTCCGGTGCGGGCGACGATCCGGGCCGGGTCGGCGCCGAGTCCGGTCATGGCGCGTACGGCGGCGGGGACCACTCCGGCCACCATGCCGGGCCGTCCGGCGTGGGCCGCGGCGGCGACACCGGCGACGGGGTCGGCGAGCAGCACCGGCACGCAGTCGGCGGTGAGTACGGCGAGGGCGAGACCCCGCCGCCCGGTCACGATCGCGTCGACGGACGGGATGTCCGCCGCGGCTCCCCACGGACCGTTCACCACCGCCACGTCCGCGCCGTGCACCTGGTTCATCCAGACCACCCGGGCCGGGTCGAGTCCGAGGGAGCCCGCCGCCCGCTCCCGGTTGGCGCGTACGGCGCCGGGGTCGTCACCCACCGCGCCGCCGAGGTTGAGCTCCTCGTACGGAACGGCGCTCACCCCGCCCCACCGGTCGGTGAAGGCGAAGTGCGCGCCGTTCACGGTGTCGTGCTGTCCTATCACTTGAGGAAGTCCGGTACGTCCAGTTCCTCGGCCGCGCTGTCCGTGTAGGTGGGCCGCGGCGCCGGCGTGACCGGCGGGGCGGCGGGCGGCAGGTCGTGCACCGGCTCCGGGGCGGCCGGCTCCGGGTCCTCCTTCGGCGTCACGCTGCCCAGCGAGCCGAAGGTCGGGCGGCTCTCCGGCTGCCGCACCGGCGCCGGCTCCTCGCGGCGGGCCGGGGACGGGGAGGATGCGGCGGCGGTCGAGCCGAGGACGTTGTCCCGGCGGGCCGGCGGCTGTCCGCCGTCGAACCCGGCCGCGATCACGGTGACCCGGACCTCGTCGCCGAGGGCGTCGTCGATGACCGCGCCGAAGATGATGTTGGCCTCGGGGTGCGCGGCCTCGCTGACCAGCTGGGCGGCCTCGTTGATCTCGAACAGGCCGAGGTCGCTGCCGCCGGAGATGGACAGCAGCACGCCCCGTGCGCCGTCGATGGAGGCCTCCAGGAGCGGCGAGGAGATCGCCATCTCGGCGGCGGCCACCGCGCGGTCGTCGCCGCGGGCCGAGCCGATGCCCATCAGGGCCGAACCGGCCTCGGACATGACCGACTTCACATCGGCGAAGTCCAGGTTGATCAGGCCGGGGGTGGTGATCAGGTCGGTGATGCCCTGCACACCGGACAGCAGCACCTGGTCCGCGGACTTGAACGCGTCGAGCACGCTGACCTGGCGGTCCGAGATGGACAGCAGCCGGTCGTTGGGGATGACGATGAGCGTGTCGACCTCTTCGCGGAGCTCGGCGATGCCGTCCTCGGCCTGGTTGGCGCGGCGCCGTCCCTCGAAGGTGAACGGGCGCGTGACCACGCCGATGGTGAGGGCACCGAGCGAGCGGGCGATGTTGGCCACGACGGGCGCGCCGCCGGTGCCGGTGCCGCCGCCTTCACCGGCCGTCACGAAGACCATGTCGGCCCCCTTGAGGACCTCCTCGATCTCCTCGCGGTGGTCCTCGGCGGCCTTGCGGCCGACGGCCGGGTTGGCTCCGGCGCCGAGTCCGCGGGTGAGTTCGCGGCCGACGTCGAGCTTGACGTCGGCGTCGCTCATCAACAGCGCCTGCGCGTCGGTGTTGATGGCGATGAACTCGACGCCCTTGAGACCGACCTCGATCATCCGGTTGATGGCATTGACACCACCGCCGCCGACACCGATGACTTTGATGACTGCGAGGTAGTTCTGCGGTGCTGCCACGTCGAAGGCCTCTCGCCTCGAGTTACGTGTCGCCGCCTCGCGGCCTTGCCGCGAACCGACGACTGATGCCGAATGGGACGGTCCGAACGCCGACCCGAACCCTAACCCTGAAGTTTAGGGTTACCAGTGTGCCTGTTCCCTGAAGTCTTCGGAACAGGACACTAAGTCGACAAGTGGCGCCCGTTCAACGAACACGCCGAACCTCCCGTTTTTCTTTTCACCCTATGTGATCAGGCATAGCGGTGCCCAGCCAGGGTGCTGGCCTGCACGGATACCCGTCAACTCCCTGTTGAAGCCGGGGCGGTGGGAACCCTGACGTCGAAGTGCCGGGCGTCGGGCGCAGCTTTCATCAGCGCGGTGAGCGCGCGGGCCTTCAGGCGGCTGCCCTCGCTGCTCCCCCAGGCGACGGTGCGCCCGTCGCTCAACTCCAGCGAGATGTCGTCGTAGGTACGGACCTTGACGACCCTCGTCTCGCGTGCGACCGCGGCGGGAATCCGTCCGGCGACCGTGACCGCCTCGCGTACGAGCCGGCCCTCGCCGAACCGCCGCAGGCTCGCCGCCGCCGAGTTCGACCGGGAAAGTGGCAATTCCAGGACGGGTACACCTTTCGGCGCCTGGGAAACCGTGGCGAACCGGACACCCTCGCGGTCCACTTCGACGAACTTTCCGCCCTTTTCCTCCACCATGACCGGAGTGCGCTCGACCACTTTCAGCTCGATTCCGTCGGGCCATGAGCGCTCGACGTCAACCGAGTCAATTCGGGGCAATTCACTGCGCAGCCGGACCGCGACCGCGTCGGTGTCGACCGAAATCAACGGGCTTCCCAACCGCACCTGCGCGACGGCGCGCACCTCCTCCGGGGTCAGGAACCGCGTCCCGGAGACGGACACGCGCTTCACGTGCGTCCACTCGGAGCCGTACAGCACCCACAGCGAACCGGCATTGAGGAGCAGCACGGTCAGCGAAAGGACGACGATCGTACGAGGACGCATCCGCCCGAACCGGGGGGCCGGAGGCGGGCCGGACGACTCCTGCTGGCGTTCACCGCGTTCGGCGGTGGTCGGTCCGGCCACGCTCTCAAGCCCTTTCGTGCATACGGTCCATACGGCCCTAATGGCGCGAGGCGATCGCCTCGTACACCATGCCGACGAGCAGCTCGTCGGCGTCCCGGCGGCCGAACTCACTGGCGGCGCGGGACATCTGGTACAGCCGGTGCGGATCGGCGAGCACGGGCAGGACGTTCTGCTGCACCCACTCCGGGGTGAGTTCCGCGTCGTCGACCAGCAGCCCGCCACCGGCCTTGACCACCGGCTGGGCGTTCAGCCGCTGTTCGCCGTTGCCGATGGGCAGCGGGACGTAGACGGCCGGGAGCCCGACGGCGGAGAGTTCGGCGACGGTCATCGCGCCGGCGCGGCAGAGCATCACGTCGGCCGCGGCGTACGCGAGGTCCATACGATCAAGGTAACTTACCGGGATGTAGGGAGGCATTCCCGGCATCTGCTGCACCTGCGGCAGTTCGTTCTTCGGGCCGACCGCGTGCAGGATCTGGATGCCCGCCTGCTGGAGCCGGGGCGCGACCTGCTGGACGACCTCGTTGAGTCGGCGGGCGCCCTGCGAGCCGCCGGAGACCAGCAGCGTGGGCAGGTTGGGGTCGAGCCCGAACGCCGCGCGGGCCTCGGGGCGCATGGCCGCCCGGTCCAGGGTGGCGATGGAACGGCGCAGCGGGATGCCGATGTAGCGGGCGCCCCGCAGCTTGCTGTCGGGGGTGGAGACGGCGACCTGGGCGGCGTAGCGCGAGCCGATCTTGTTGGCCAGGCCCGGGCGGGCGTTGGCCTCGTGGATGACGATGGGCACGCCGAGCCGCTTGGCGGCCAGATAGCCGGGCAGGGCGACATAACCGCCGAAGCCGACCACGGCGTCGGCTTTGGTGCGCTCCAGAATCTGCTCGGCCGCCTTGATCGTGCCGCGCAGCCGGCCCGGGACGGTGATCAGCTCGGGGGTGGGCTTGCGTGGCAGCGGCACCGCCGGGATCAGCGCGAGCTCGTAGCCCCGCTCGGGCACGAGCCGCGTCTCCAGGCCGCGCTCCGTGCCCAGGGCCGTGATCCCCACGGTCGGGTCCTGCCTGCGCAGGGCGTCCGCGAGGGCGAGCGCGGGCTCGATGTGGCCCGCGGTACCTCCGCCGGCGAGTACGACATGCACCGAAATTCACCGCTCTCCGGACGAACGCGCCGCCGAGGCACGCCGTCGCATCGTGTTCCATCTCCGAGGCTCGCGACCGGATGCGCGGTCGTGTGTCCGGCCGGACGCCAAGCCTCCTGCCCGCTTTCTACCAAAGCGAGGTTGCCGCATGGCAAGCGCCGCCCGCGCGGCGGGCTCGTCACGCGCGAACGCGATCAGCAGCCCGACGGCGAACATGGTCGGCAGCAGGGCGGATCCTCCGTAGGAGAACAGCGGGAGCGGGACGCCGGCGATCGGCAGCAGACCGAGCACCGCACCGATGTTGATCACCGCCTGAGCGGTGATCCAGGTGGTCACGCCTCCCGCGGCGTACCTCACGAAGGGGTCCTCCGTGCGTCCGGCCACGCGGATGCCCGCATAGCCTAGAGCCGCGAACAGGGCGAGCACCGACAGTGTGCCCGCCAGACCCAGTTCCTCACCGGTGACGGCGAAGATGAAGTCGGTGTGGGCCTCCGGGAGTTGACCCCACTTCTCCACGCTGGCACCGAGCCCGGAGCCGAACAGCCCGCCGGAGGCGAGGGCGTAGATGCCGTGCACCGCCTGCCAGCACTTGTCCGTGTCGGTGGAGCCGACGCAGGCGAACCGGTCGAGCCGGTTGGGGCTGGTCTGGATCAGGATGGCGCCGATCACGGCGGCGAACGACAGCACGCCCACGAACAGCCGGGTGGGCGCGCCCGCCAGCCACAGCAGGCCGAACAGGATCGCGGTGAGGATGATCGCCGTACCCATGTCGCCGCCCAGCATGATCAGGCCGAGCAGCATGAAGGCGACCGGGACGAGCGGCACCAGCATGTGCTTCCACTGGGCCAGCAGCCGCCTGTCCTGTTTGCGCGCGATCAGGTCGGCGCCCCACAGCACCAGGGCCAGCTTGCCGATCTCGCTGGGCTGGATCTGGAAGGAGCCGCCCAGCGAGATCCAGTTCTGGTTGCCGTTGACCGCCATCCCTATCCCCGGCACCTGCACCAGCGCCATCAGGAACACCGCGCCGGCCAGGATCGGATAGGCCAGCGCCCGGTGCAGCTTGACCGGCATCCGGGCGGCGGCCAGCAGCAGCCCGGTGCCGATCACGGCGGCGAGCAGCTGCTTGCGGAAGAAGTACGAGCCCGGCAGCGCCTTCTGCAGCGCGGTGATCTGGGAGGCCGAGTAGACCATCACCAGACCCAGCACGGTGATCAGCAGACTGCCGCCGAGGATCAGGTAGTAGGCGGTGAGCGGCCGGTCCCAGGCCCTGCGCGCGCGGACGATCAGGTTCCGCGGGGTGTTCTCGCGCGTCGGCCGGGCGGCGGGCCGCTCGGGGGTCCGCTGCGCGGGCGGGCGGCCGATACGGCTGCCGGGGCTACCGGGCATCTGAGCCTCCGCTGTACGTCGGCCGCGCAAGTCCGGCTCGGCTCACGGGTCCCACGCCTCCCTCCCGAGGTCGCCCGGCAGCGCAGGCGGCCGGGGTCAGGCGCCGAGTTCGGCCACGGCCTGGGCGAACGCCTCGCCGCGCCTGTTGTAGTTGGCGAACATGTCCATGGAGGCGCAGGCCGGAGCCAGCAGTACCGTGTCGCCCGGCCGTGCGAGCCGCCGCGCCTCCTGGACGGCCTGGAGCATCGCCCCAGTGTCGGTCCGGTCGAGGTCGACGACGGGTACTTCCGGGGCGTGTCGCGCGAGGGCGTCGCGGATCAGGGCGCGGTCGGCGCCGATGAGGACGACGCCGCGCAGCCGCTTCGCCGCTCCCGCGGCCAGTTCGTCGAAGGTCGCGCCCTTCGCCAGACCGCCCGCGATCCATACGATCGACTCGTACGCCGCCAACGAGGCCTCGGCGGCGTGGGTGTTGGTGGCCTTGGAGTCGTCGACGTAGGCCACGCCGTCCACGTCGGCCACGTGCGCGATGCGGTGGGCGTCGGGGGTGAAGGCCCGCAGGCCGTCCCGGACCGCCTGCGCCGGCACGCCGTAGGCACGGGCCAGGGCCGCCGCGGCAAGGGCGTTGGCGATGTTGTGCGGGGCAACGAAATGGGGGCGCGAAGCGCCTTCCCTGGAAGGGTGGTGGCGGGCGACGGGCGGGCCGATGTCAGAGACCTCCGCCAGCTCCTGGGCGTTGCGCTGCCGGTCCTCGACGAAGGCGCGGTCGACCAGGATGCCGTCCACGACGCCGAGTTGGGAGGGGCCGGGCGTGCCCAGGGTGAAGCCGACGGCCCGGCAGCCCTCCTCGACGTCCGCCTCGCGCACCAGGTCCTCGGTGGCCCTGTCGGCGGCGTTGTAGACGCAGGCGACGCGGTTGCCCTCGTAGATGCGGCCCTTGTCGGCGGCGTAGGCCTCCATGGAGCCGTGCCAGTCCAGGTGGTCCGGGGCGAGGTTGAGGACGGCGGCGGAGTGGGCGCGCAGGGAGGGCGCCCAGTGCAGCTGGTAGCTCGACAGCTCCACCGCCAGGACGTCGTACCGCTCCTCGCCGAGGACGGCGTCCAGCAGCGAGACGCCGATGTTGCCGACGGCCGCCGTGCGCAGGCCCGCCGCCCTCAGGATGGAGGCGAGCATCTGCACGGTCGTGGTCTTGCCGTTGGTGCCGGTGACGGCGAGCCAGGGGGCGGCTTCCCTGCCGTCCAGGCCGCGCAGCCGCCAGGCGAGTTCGACGTCGCCCCAGACGGGGACGCCGGCCCGCTCGGCGGCGCGGAAGAGCGGCTTGTCCGGCTTCCAGCCGGGCGCGGTGACGATCAGCTCGGTGCCGTCGGGCAGGGTGTCCCCGTCACCGAGGCGCACGGTGACGCCCAGCGCCTCCAGCTCGGCGGCCTGTGTCCGGGCCCGCTCGTCGTCGCCGTCGTTGACGACGGTGACCTTCGCGCCGAGGCCGCTGAGGACCTTGGCCGCCGGAACCCCGGAGACGCCGAGTCCGGCGACGGTGACGTTCTTCCCCTGCCAGTCGGTCACTTGTCCGCTGCCCATCCCGCGTAGAAGATACCGAGTCCGACAATGACACAGATGCCCTGAATGATCCAGAAACGGACCACGACCAGCACTTCGGACCAGCCCTTGAGTTCGAAGTGGTGCTGGAGTGGCGCCATTCTGAAGACGCGCTTGCCGGTGAGCCGGAAGGAGCCGACCTGGATGATCACCGACATGGTGATCAGGACGAACAGGCCGCCCAGCAGCGCGAGCAGCAGCTCGGTGCGCGAGCAGATCGCGAGACCCGCGAGCACACCGCCGAGCGCGAGCGAGCCGGTGTCGCCCATGAAGATCTTGGCGGGAGAGGTGTTCCACCACAGGAAGCCGAGGCAGGCGCCCATCAGCGCGGCGGAGACGACGGCGAGGTCGAGCGGGTCGCGCACCTCGTAACAGGCGTTGGGGTTGGTCAGCGTCTCGCCGTTGGCGCAGGACTCCTGGTACTGCCAGACGCCGATGAAGGTGTAGGCGCCGAAGACGAGGACGGAGGCGCCGGTGGCGAGACCGTCCAGACCGTCGGTGAGGTTCACGCCGTTCGACATCGCGAGGATCATGAACAGCGCCCAGACGACGAACAGCACCGGGCCGATGGTCCAGCCGAAGTCCGTGATGAACGACAGCTTCGTGGAGGCCGGGGTCTGGCCGCGGGAGTCCGCGAACTGCAGGGAGAGCACCGCGAAGGCGATGCCGACGATCAGCTGGCCGGCCATCTTCGCCTTGGCGCGCAGACCCAGCGAACGCCGCTTGACGATCTTGATGTAGTCGTCCAGGAAGCCGACCATGCCCATGCCGACCATCAGGCCCAGCACCAGCAGGCCGGAGTACGTCGGCGGCTTGCCGGTGATCACCTTGCTGAGGAAGTAGGCGGCGACCGTCGCCAGGATGAAGGCGATGCCGCCCATGGTCGGCGTACCGCGTTTGCTGGCGTGCTCGCGCGGGCCGTCGTCGCGGATGTACTGGCCGTAGCCCTTGCGGGCCAGGAGCTTGATCAGCAGCGGGGTGCCGATCAGGGTCAGGAAGAGGCCAATGACACCCGCGAACAGGATCTGCTTCATCATCGGGCGGCAACCTCACCCTCGGTACCGGTCTCGAGCAGCGACTGGGCGACGCTCTCCAGACCGACCGAACGGGACGCCTTCACGAGCACGACGTCCCCCGGGCGCAACTCGCTGCGCAACAGGTCGATCGCCGCCTGTGCGTCGGACACGTGCACCGACTCCTCACCCCACGAACCCTCGTTATATGCGCCCAGTTGCAGCCAGGACGCTTCCCTGCCCCCGACCGCGACGAGCTTGCTGACGTTGAGCCGGACGGCGAGCCGTCCGACCGCGTCGTGCTCGGCGAGCGCCTCGTCCCCGAGCTCGGCCATCTTGCCGAGCACCGCCCAGGTCCGCCGTCCCCGGCCCATCGCCACGAGCGCGCGCAGGGCGGCCCGCATGGACTCCGGGTTGGCGTTGTAGGCGTCGTTGACGACGGTCACGCCGTCCGGGCGCTCGGTGACCTCCATCCGCCAGCGGGAGAGGGAGCCCGCCTCGGAGAGCGCGGTGGCGATCTCTTCCGCGGACATGCCCAGCTCATGGGCGACGGCGGCCGCGGCGAGCGCGTTCGACACGTGGTGCTCACCGTACAGGCGCATGGTCACATCACATGCACCGGAGGGTGTGTGAAGCCTGAAGGCGGGCTGTCCGCTGTCCGTGAGTCTCACGTTCTCGGCGCGTACGTCCGCTTCGCCGGACTCTCCGAAAAGGACCACCTTCGCCTTCGTACGGGAGGCCATGGCCCGGACCAAGGGGTCGTCGGCGTTGAGGACCGCGGTGCCGCCCTCCTCGGCGGGGGGCAGGCTCTCCACCAACTCGCCCTTCGCCCGGGCGATCTGCTCGCGGCCGCCGAACTCGCCGATGTGGGCGCTGCCGACGTTGAGCACGACGCCCACCTTCGGCGGGGTCAGCTCGGTGAGGTAGCGGATGTGGCCGAGGCCGCGGGCGCCCATCTCCAGCACGAGGAACCTCGTCTCCTCGGTGGCGCTCAGCGCGGTCAGCGGCAGCCCGATCTCGTTGTTGAGCGAGCCGGGCGTGAACACGGTCGGCGCCTTGCGCTGGAGCACCTGGGCGATGAGGTCCTTGGTGCTGGTCTTGCCCGCGGAGCCGGTCAGCGCCACGAGGGTCGCGCCGAGCCGGCGTACGACATGGCGGGCGAGGGCGCCGAGGGCGGCCTGCACGTCCTCGACCACGATCGCGGGCACGCCGACGGGCCGGGAGGCCAGTACGGCGGCCGCGCCCGCCTCGACGACGGCGGCGGCGAAGTCGTGGCCGTCCACGCGCTCGCCGACGAAGGCGACGAAGAGGCTGCCGGGCACCGCCTCGCGGGAGTCCCGGACGACGGGTCCGGTCACTTTCACGGACGGATCCGGTATGTCGTGCGTCTGCCCGCCGACGGCTTCTGCGATCTCGGCGAGGGAGAGGGCGATCACAAGTTCATCCCCTGGTCTTCTGGATTTTCATCCCTGGGCCTTCAGGATTCTCGTCCCCGGGTGGTGGCGGACGTTCATCCCTGGGTGTTCTGGATGGCTTCGCGAAGCACCTGGCGGTCGTCGAAGGGACGGACCACTCCGGCGATGTCCTGGCCCTGCTCGTGGCCCTTGCCGGCGACCAGCACGGTGTCGCCGGGCCGGGCCCGGCCGACCGCGGCGGCGATGGCGGCGGCCCGGTCCTCGAACAGGAGCACCTCCCCGCGCTCGTGCGCGGGCACCGAGGCGGCGCCCTCGAGCATGGTGGCGAGGATGGCGAGGGGGTCCTCGGAGCGAGGGTTGTCGGAGGTCAGCACGGCGGTGTCGGCGAGCCGGGCCGCGGCGGCGCCCATCGGCGCGCGCTTGGTCCGGTCGCGGTCCCCGCCGCAGCCGAGCACGAGGTGCACCCGGCCCTCGGTGACCTTGCGCAGGGCTCTGAGGACCGACTCGACGGCGTCCGTCTTGTGCGCGTAGTCGACGACCGCGAGGTACGGCTGCCCGGCGTCCACGCGCTCCAGGCGGCCCGGCACGCCCGGTACGGCGGCGATGCCGTCGGCGGCGGCCTGCGCGTCCAGGCCCGCGGCGGCCAGCGCCACGACGGCGGCGAGGGTGTTGGCCACGTTGAAGGGACCCGGCAGCGGCGAGCGGGCGGCGATCCGCCGGCCGTCGGGGCCGACCACGGTGAACGTGGAGTCGACCGGGCCGACCCGGACGTCCTCGGCGCGCCAGTCGGCGTCGGGGTGGCCCTCGGCGGAGAAGGTGACGACCGGGACGGTGGCCTCCTTGGCGAGCCGGCGCCCGTACTCGTCGTCGTGGTTGATCACGCCGAACCGGCTGCGCTCGGGGGTGAACAGCTGCGCCTTGGCCCGGAAGTAGTCCTCCATGTCGGAGTGGAACTCCATGTGCTCCGGGCTGAGGTTGGTGAAGACACCGATGTCGAAGACGCAGCCGTCGACCCGGCCGAGCACCAGGGCGTGGCTGGAGACCTCCATGGCGACCGCCTCGACGCCGCGCTCGCGCATGACCGCGAACAGGGCCTGGAGGTCGGTGGCCTCGGGGGTGGTGCGCTCGGACCTGATGCGCTCCTCACCGATGCGCATCTCGACCGTGCCGATCAGTCCGGTGGACTTCACGGTCTTCAGGCCGCCCTCGACGAGGTAGGCGGTGGTGGTCTTGCCGGAGGTGCCGGTGATGCCGATCTGGAGCAGGTCGCGGCCCGGCCGGCCGTAGATCGTGGCCGCCAGCTCGCCCATCCGCCCGCGCGGGTCGTCCACGACCAGGACCGGCAGGCCGGTCGCGGCGGCGCGCTCGGCGCCGGACGGGTCGGTGAGCACGGCGGCCGCGCCCAGGCTCGCCGCCTGGGTGACGAAGTCGGCGCCGTGCGCGCGGGCGCCGGGCAGGGCGGCGTACAGGTCGCCGGGGCGCACGGCGCGCGAGTCATGGGTGATGCCCGTGACCTCGGCGGCGCCGTCCGGAGCGGTGACCTCCAGCTGGCCGGCGAGCTCCGCGAGGGGGGTGGCGAAGACCCGGGCCGGTCTCGGCGGTCCCGGATACGTCACGGAAGCGCCCGTCTCGGTGGTCTGGGACTGATCAGCGTGTGGCACGGCCGTGAGCGTACCCGGCGTACCCGCTTCGGAGCGAAGCGAGGGCCGGGGAGGGAGGCTGTCGCCGGGGCCTGGAGTGATCGTTGTCACGGGCTGGTACCTGGTTGTTCCGTTCGGGTGATGCCGGGCGTGGAGGGTGTGCGGGAAGGGTGTGCGGGAGTGGTGGGCGCCGGTCACGGCTTGAAGGCGACGGGCAGGTTCGCGGGCTTGGCCCCGGTCGGCGGCACCTGGAGCGTCTTCAGCGCGAACTCCATGACTTGCTTGTAGACCGGGCCGCAGATCTGGCCGCCGAAGTAGCTGCCCGTGGTGGCGTTCTGGATCGCGCAGTAGACGGTGACACGGGGGTTGTCGGCGGGGGCGAACCCGGCGAAGGAGGACGTGTAGCCGCGGTACCTGCCGGTGTCCGGGTCCACGCGGTTGGCCGTACCGGTCTTGCCCGCGACGCGGTAGCCGGGGATGCGCGCCTTGACACCGGTGCCCTGCTCGTCGTCCACCACGGACTCCAGCATCTGCGCGAGTTCCCTGGCCGTCTTCCCGCTCACGACCCGCGTCCTCGCGGGCTCGGGGGCCGGTGTGAAGCGGCCGTCGGCGCCCTTGGTGCCGCGCACCAGGGTCGGCTGGACGCGGACCCCGCCGTTGGCGATGGTCGAGTAGACGGACGCGGCCTGCAGGGCGTTGACGGAGACGCCCTGGCCGAAAGGAATCGTGTACTGCTGTGAGGTGGACCACTTGTCGGACGGGGCGAGGATGCCCTTGGTCTCGCCGGGGAAACCGAGGCCGGTCGGTTGGCCGATGCCGAACTTGCGCAGGTAGGAGTAGAGGACCTTGTTGGCCTCCTGCTGGGTCTTCCCGAGCTGGCCGGTGGCCAGGATGGTGCCGATGTTGCTGGACTTGGCGAGCACGCCGTTCAGCGTGAGGTACCAGGTCTCGTGGTCCACGTCGTCCTGGAAGAGCCGGTCGCCGCGGTGCAGCCGGTTGGGTACGACGACGTGGGTGAGCGGCGTGGCCGCGTCCTCCTCCAGTACGGCGGCCATGGACATGACCTTGGCGGTGGAGCCCGGCTCGAAGGCGTCCTGGACGGCGGCGTTGCCGAGGGCGGCGGGGTCGGCGTGGGACAGGTCGCCCGGGTCGAAGCCGGGCGAGTTGGCCATGGCGAGGATCTCGCCGGTGCGGATGTCCTGCACGATGACGTAGCCGCGGTCCGCCCCGGACTTCTTCACCTGCTCGGCGATGGCGTTCTGGGCGGCCCACTGGACGTCGCGGTCGATGGTGAGCTCCACGTCGGAGCCAGGCACCGCGGGCGTCTCGGTGGAGCCGGCGGTGGGCACCTCGCGGCCGCCGGACTGGGCGTAGCGGACCTTGCCCGGCTTGCCGGCCAGCTGCTCGTTCAGCTGCTGCTCGAGGCCGCCGCCGCCCCTGCCCTCGGCGTTGACCCAGCCCAGCAGCCCGGCGGCGAGGTCGCCGTTGGGGTACACGCGCTTGCTGCTGGGGTCGGAGAAGACACCGGCCAGGACATTGACGGTGGTCTTGGTCCGGTCCGCCTGCGCCTTCTTCGCGAGCGCGGTCTTCAGGTCCTTGATCTGCTTCCAGACCTGCGGGGTCTGGCGGCGGGCGAGCAGCACGTACCGGGTGTTCGGGGTACGGAGCTTCTTGGCGATCACGGCCTGGTCCTGGCCGAGGATCGGGGCGAGGAGGGCGGCCGCCTGCTCGGGCCCGTCGCCGATCTTCAACTGGTCCCGGGTGAACATCGTGGGGTCGGCGGTGATGTCGTCGGCGTCCACACTGGTCGCCAGCGCGACCCCGTTGCGGTCGGTGATGCCGCCCCGCTCGGCGGCCAGCGTGTGCACGACGTACCGGTTCTCGTAGGCCTTGGCGGCGTACGCGCTCGCGTCGACGGCCTGCACCTGCAGCAACCGCACGGTGAAGACGAGCAGCACCAGGGTCAGTGCGAACCCGACCAGCCGCAACCGCGGCCGAGGGCTGCCGAGCCGAATCCGCCCGGCGGCCGGCCGCCCGGCCGCCGGGCGCCGAACCGCCTGGCCCTGTCTCTTATACACATCTGACGCTGCCGACGAATAG
>NZ_POTZ01000156.1 GCF_003236365.1 Streptomyces sp. NTH33 | reverse complement strand
CGGCCGCCGGTACCGCCAACGCGGACGTACGGCTGTTCGTGCTCGGGCTCGACGGGAGCCGTACGGAGGTCGTCTGGGACCGCGCCCGCTATCCGTATCTGGCTCATGTGCACTGGTCAGAGGCGGGGGCGCCGCTGCTGCTCGTACAGGCGCGCGACCAGCGCAGTCAGGTGTACCTGGCCGTGGACCCCGACACCGGGGCCACCCGCATGGTGCACGCCGACGAAGATCAGAATTGGCTTGATCTTTTCCCCGGGGTTCCGTGCTGGTCCCCCTCCGGACAGCTCGTACGGATCGAGGACGAGGGCGGCGCCCGGGTGCTGGCGGTGGGCGAACGGCCGCTCACCGGAGCGCAGTTGCACGTGCGGGCCGTGCTGGACGTGTCGGAGGACGACGTGCTGGTCTCGGCCTCGGCCGGGGAGGAGGCCGCCGCGCCCGAGATCGGCGAGGTGCACGTCTACCGGGTCAACGAACTCGGCGTGGAGCGCGTGAGCCAGGAGCCCGGCGTGCACTCCGCCGTGCGCGCCGGGGGCGTGACCGTGCTCGTGTCCGTCACGCTCGACCGGCCGGGCGCCCGGGTGCGGGTACTGCGCGAGGGCAAGACCGTCGCCACGGTCCGGTCCCACGCCGAAGATCCTGGTTTGTCCCCGCGGGTGACCCTCACCCAGGGGGGCGCACGCCGAATTCCGTGCGCCGTGCTTATGCCTACGGACTACCCCGGTGACACTCTCCTCCCCGTGCTCCTGGACCCGTACGGCGGTCCGCACGCCTCCCGCGTGGTCGCCGCGCACAACGCGCACCTCACCTCCCAGTGGTTCGCCGACCAGGGCTTCGCGGTGGTGGTCGCCGACGGCCGGGGCACCCCGGGCCGCTCCCCCGCCTGGGAGAAGGCCGTCCACCACGACTTCACGGTCACCCTCGACGACCAGATCGAGGCCCTGCACGACCTCGCGAAGACCCACCCGCTCGACCTCGACCGGGTGGCGATCCGGGGCTGGTCCTACGGCGGCTACCTGTCCGCCCTGGCCGTGCTGCGCCGCCCGGACGTCTTCCACGCGGGCATCGCGGGCGCCCCGGTCACCGACTGGCGGCTGTACGACACGCACTACACCGAGCGGTACCTGGGCGACCCGGCCGCGCACCCGGGGGTGTACGCCCACAGCTCCCTGGTCACCGACGACGGGCTGTCCGCGCCCGCCGACCGGCACCGGCCGCTGATGATCGTGCACGGCCTGGCCGACGACAACGTGGTGGTCGCCCACGCCCTGCGGCTGTCCTCCGCCCTGCTCGCCGCCGGCCGCCCGCACGAGGTGCTGCCGCTGTCCGGGGTCACTCACATGACTCCGCAGGAGCAGGTCGCCGAGAACCTGCTCCTGCTCCAGGTGGACTTCCTCAAGCGCTCCCTGGGACTCGGCCGAGCGTCCGCTCGATGAGTCCCCGAGCGTCCGCTCGATGAGTCCCCGAGCGTCCGCTCAATGAGTTCTCGTGCTGCTGTCCCCGTCGACGTCCCGCTCCCCGGGCGGCACCACCTGCCGCTCCGCCGCGAAGTGGCACGCCGAGTCGTGCGCCTGCGGCCCGGTGCCGTGGCGGAACTCCGCGGGCACCGCCAGCGGCGGCACCTCCAGCGCGCAGCGCTCCCGCGCCTTCCAGCAGCGGGTGCGGAAGCGGCAGCCGGAGGGGACGTTCGCCGGGGACGGCACGTCACCCGAGAGGATGATCCGCTCCCGGCGCTCCCGGACGTCCGGGTCCGGGACGGGTACGGCGGACAGCAGCGCCTGGGTGTAGGGATGCGTGGGATGGTCGTAGATCTGCTCGTCGGTGCCGATCTCGACGATCCTCCCGAGGTACATGACCCCCACCCGGTCGGAGATGTGCCGCACGATCGACAGGTCGTGCGCGATGAAGACGTAGGACAGCTCGAACTCCGCCTGGAGCCGCTCCATCAGGTTGATCACCTGGGCCTGCACGGACACGTCCAGGGCGGAGACCGGCTCGTCGGCGACGATGATCTCCGGGCGCAGGGCGAGACCCCGTGCGATGCCGATGCGCTGGCGCTGGCCGCCGGAGAACTGGTGCGGGTAGCGGTTGGCGTACTCCGGGTCGAGGCCGACCACGTCCAGCAGTTCCCGCACCCTCCTTCGCCGGTCGCCCTTGGGGGCCACCTCGGGATGGATCTCGTACGGCTCCTGGATGATGTCGCCCACCGTCATACGGGGGTTGAGGGAGGTGTACGGGTCCTGGAAGACCATCTGGATGTTGCGGCGGACCGCCTTCAGCGCCTTGCCGGACAGCCGGGTGATGTCCTCGCCGCGGTAGCGGATCTCGCCCGCCGTGGGCCGTTCGAGGTTGCACAGCATCTTCGCGACCGTCGACTTGCCGCAGCCGGACTCGCCGACGATGCCGAGCGTTTCGCCTTTGGCGAGGGTGAAGTCGACGCCGTCGACCGCCCTGACCGTGCCGATCTGCTTCCTGAACAGCACGCCCCGGGTCAGCGGGTAGTGCTTGACGAGCCCGCGCACCTCAAGAATCGGCTCGGCCATCCAGGCACTCCCTCCAGAAGTGGCAGGCGCTCGTGCGGGTTCCGGAGACCTCGTACGGGGGCGGTACGTCCGTCCGGCACACGTCACGGGCCAGGGGGCAGCGCGGGTGGAAGGCGCAGCCCGGCGGGACGGCCCGGAGGTTGGGCGGCAGGCCCTTGATGGCGTAGAGCTCCCGCCCCTTGCGGTCCAGGCGCGGGATCGAGTCCAGCAGGCCGCGGGTGTAGGGATGCGCGGGCGCCTTGTAGATGTCGTGCACCGGCGCCGACTCCACGATCCGGCCCGCGTACATCACCGCGATCCGGTCGGCGACGTCGGCGACCACGCCCAGGTCGTGGGTGATGAGGACGAGGCCCATACGGTACTCGCGCTGGAGTTCGGCGAGCAGGTCCATCACCTGGGCCTGGACGGTGACGTCGAGGGCGGTGGTCGGCTCGTCGGCGATGATGAGCGCCGGTTCCAGGGCCAGCGCCATGGCGATCATGATGCGCTGGCGCATGCCGCCGGAGAACTGGTGGGGGTAGTCGCGCACCCGCTGGGAGGCGGCCGGGATACGGACCCGGTCCATCAGCTCGACCGCCTTGGCGCGGGCGGCCTTGCGGGACATGCCCCGGTGCACGGTGAACATCTCGCCGAGCTGGTCGCCGACCGTCATGACGGGGTTCAGGGCGGACAGCGCGTCCTGGAAGATCATCGCCATCTCGGCGCCCCGGATCCTCCGCCGCTCCTCCTCCTTCAGGGTCAGCAGGTCCGTGCCGCGGAAGAGGACCTGCCCACCGCCGATCCGGCCGGGCGGGATGTCCAGGATGCCCATGACGGCCTGCGCGGTGACGGACTTGCCGCAGCCGGACTCCCCGAGCACGGCGAGCGTCTCGCCCGCGTCCACCCCGCACGTGACCCCGTTGACGGCGTGGACCACCCCGTCCCGGGTGCGGAACTCCACGTGCAGATCACGGACTTCGAGCAGCATGGCACCCTCACCTCAGCCTCGGGTCGAGGGCGTCGCGCACGGCGTCGCCGAGCATGATGAAGGCCAGGACCGTGATCGCCAGGGCTCCGGCCGGCCACAGCAGCGCGTGCGGGGCGTTGCGGATGTAGGGGGAGGCGGTGGAGATGTCGATGCCCCAGGACACGCTGGGCGGTTTCAGCCCGACGCCGAGGTAGGACAGGGTGGCCTCCAGCGCGATGTACGTGCCGAGCGCGATGGTGGCGACGACGATCACCGGGGCGACGGAGTTGGGCGCGATGTGGCGCAGCAGGATGCGGGAGTTGGAGGCGCCGAGGGCGCGGGCGGCCTGGACGTAGTCCTGCTGTTTGGCGGTGAGGACCGAGCCGCGCGCGATGCGGTAGATCTGCGGCCAGCCCAGCAGCACGATGAACCCGACGACCGGCCAGACGGTGTTGCCGGGGACGACGGACAGCAGGACGAGACCGCCGAGGACGACCGGGATGGCGAAGAAGATGTCGGTGATCCGGGACAGGACGGCGTCCCAGGCCCCGCCGAAGAACCCGGCGAGACCGCCCAGCACCGAGCCGAGGACCGCGACCCCGAGCGTGGCGCACACGCCGACCGTGACGGAGGCGCGGGCGCCGTAGACCGTGCGCGTGTAGACGTCGCAGCCCTGGCCGTCGAAGCCGAAGGGGTGGCCGGGCGAGGAGCCGTCCTGGGCCCTGGCCAGGTCGCAGGCGAGCGGGTTGCCCGAGGCGATCAGGGACGGCCGGACCGCGATGACGACCAGGAAGCAGATCACCAGCGCGGAGACGAGGAAGACGGGGTTGCGGCGCAGGTCGCGCCAGGCGTCGGACCACAGGGAGCGGGCCCGTCCGCCGGAGGCGGCTGATGGACGCGGCGCCACCGGGCCCGTGCCCCGCGGGCCGCCGGGCGCCCCCTCCAGGGTGCTCGCCTCGCTCGCCCCGAGGTCCATCGCGCCGCCCATGCCGGTGCCGGCGACGGCGCGCTCGGGCTCGTACGGCTGCTCAGGCATAGCGGATCCTCGGGTCGAGTACGGCGTACAGCAGGTCCACGAGCAGGTTGGCGACGAGGAAGACCAGGACGAGCACCGTCACGAAACCGACGACGGTCTGGGTGTTCTGGCGCAGGATGCCCTGGTAGAGCTGGTAGCCGACGCCGTGGATGTTGAAGATGCGCTCGGTGACGATGGCGCCGCCCATCAGGGCGCCGATGTCGGTGCCGATGAAGGTGACCACCGGGATGAGCGAGTTGCGCAGCAGGTGCCGGACGACGATCCGGCGGCGGGGCAGGCCTTTGGCGACGGCCGTGCGGACGTAGTCGGAGCGCCGGTTCTCGGCGAGGGAGGTGCGGGTCAGGCGGGTGACGTAGGCGAGGGAGACGGAGGCGAGGACTAGGCCGGGCACGATCAGCTCGCCGAAGGCCGCCTCCGGGGAGACCGACGGTTTGATCCAGGCCCACTGGACGCCGAGGAGCAGTTGCAGGAGCAGGCCGGTGACGAAGGTGGGGACGGAGATGACGACGAGGGTGAGGACGAGGACCGAGGTGTCCACGGGCCGGCCGCGGCGCAGTCCGGTCACCACGCCGAGCGCGATGCCGATGACGATCTCGAAGAGGATCGCGACGACGGTCAGCCGGATGGTGACGGGGAACGCCGACGCCATCAGCTGGGTGACGGGCTGGCCGTTGAACGCCGATCCGAAGTCGCCGGTGAAGACGTTGCCCATGTAGGTCGTGTATTGCTGCCACAGCGGCATGTCGAGGCCGAACTGCCGCCTGAGCTGGGCGGCGGTGGCGGTGTCGCAGGCGCGCTGGCCGCACAGTCCGGCGATGGGGTCGCCCATGACGTTGACCATGAGGAAGATCAGCAGGGTGGCCCCGAAGAAGACGGGGATCATCTGGAGCAGCCGGCGCGCGACGTAGCGTCCCATGGCGGATCAGCCGACCTTGATCTCGTCGTAGACGGGGACGCTGAAGGGGTTGAGCGCCACGCCGTGCAGCCGGTCGGTGTAGCCGGCGCTGCCGTTCTGGTACCAGAGCGGGATGGCGGCCATGTTGTCCCGTACGACGCCCTCGGCCTGCTGGAAGAGCCGGATCGCCCTGGTCCTGTCGCTCTCGGCGTTGGCCTGGTCGACGAGGTGGTCGAACCGCTTGTCGGACCACTTGCCGTCGTTGGAGGAGGCGTTCGTGTAGTAGAGCGGCTGGAGGAAGTCCTGGATGAGCGGGTAGTCCATCTGCCAGCCGGCGCGGAAGGGGCCGGTCATCCGGTGCCGGCCGATCTGGTTGCGGAAGTCGGCGAAGGTGCCGACCGGGTTGCCGACGCACGCCTTGTCGTTGCCGAGCACGTTGTTGATGGAGTTGCACACGGCGTCCACCCACTGCTTGTGCGAGCCCGTGTCCGCGTTGTACGTGATCCTCAGCTGGCCGCCGGGGATCCCTCCGCCCTCCTGGATCAGTTTCCTGGCCGCCGCGGGGTCGTACTGGCAGGCCCTGCCGCACAGGCCCGGCTTGTAGCCGCCGTCGGTGCCGAGGACCGGGGATGTCCAGTCGGTGGCGGGGGTGCGGGTGCCGCGGAAGATGGTCCGGGTGATCTGCTCGCGGTTGATGGCCATGGACAGGCCGGTGCGGACCTTCCTGGCCCCGCCGGTGTTCCACTTCGGGTCGTAGAACGGGAAGGCGAGGGTCTGCAGGATGCCGGCCGGGGTGTTGATGTAGCGGCCGCTCAGGTCGGTCCTGACGTTCTTGAGCTGGCTGGCGGGGATGTCGTCGACGAGGTCGAGGTTGCCGGCCAGGACGTCGGTGTACGCGGTGTTGCTGTCGGTGTAGACGACCAGGGTCACGCCGTCGTTGCGGGCCTTGTCGGGGCCGGGGTAGGCGTCCCACTTCCGCAGGGTCATCTGGGCGCCCTTGGTGTACGACTCGATGGTGTACGGGCCGTTGCCGACGGGCTTGTCCAGCCAGGCGGAGTGGTGGGTGAAGAAGGCGCGGGGCAGCGGGGCGAAGGCGGCGTAGCCGAGGGTGTCGGGGAAGGTGGAGAACTTCTGGCCGAGGGTGACGGTGAAGGTGCGCGGGCCGGTGACCTTCAGCCCGGAGAGGGTGTCGGCGGTCTGGGTGCCGGTTTCGGGGTGGACCTTGTCGTAGCCCTGGATGTAGCCGAAGAAGTACGCGTTCTTCTGGTTGTTCCTCAGGCTCGCGCCGTAGTTCCAGGCGTCCACGAAGGACCTGGCGGTGACCGGCTCGCCGTTGCTGAACTTCCAGCCGTTTGTGACGGTGATGGTGAAGTGCCGGGAATCGGTGGTGTCGATCCGCTCGGCGAGCATGTTCTCGGCCTTGCCGGTCTTCGGGTCGTACCGCTTCAGCCCCCGAAAGATCATGTCGAGGACCTTGCCGCCCTGCACCTCGTTGGTGTTGGACGGCTCCAGCGGGTTCTGCGGGTCGCCCCAGGAGGAGCTGAGCACCCTGCCGCCACTACCGCTCGCCCCGCCTCCGCAGGCGGCGAGGGCGAGCAGGACCACCGCCGCACCCGCGGCCCACCGGGCGCGTGCGACTCCACGCATGGGTGTGCCTCCTCGGGGTGCGGTGACCTGAGGACATACCAGCACATTATCCGCATATCGCACACCTGCCGCACCGCCGGGCACCCCGGTCCAGCCGGACGGCCGCACCCCACCGCGGGCCCGGGACGGCCGTCCGGCTCAGTGATGGACTCCGGGGCGCGTCCGGTCGTGGCCGCGGCGTCCCTCACTCGCCCTGAAGCACCGGTTCCCGGCGCCCCTGGGGGGACGCCGGGAACCGGGAACACGCTCTGGGGAGGTCACGCCGCGTGGACGACGTCCTTCTCCTCGGCGAAGTGGCAGGCCGACTCGTGGGCCGCCGGGGTGTCCGTGCCCTGGAAGCGCTCGGGAACGGCGAGGAGCGGGACCTCCTCGGCGCACTTGTCCTGGGCCTTCCAGCAGCGGGTGCGGAAGCGGCAGCCCGAGGGCGGGTTGGCCGGGGACGGCACGTCGCCGGTGAGGATGATCCGCTCGCGGCCCTCGCGGGCCTCCGGGTCCGGCACGGGGACCGCCGACAGCAGCGCCTGGGTGTAGGGGTGCGTCGGGTGGTCGTAGATCTGCTCGTCCGTGCCGATCTCGGCCATCTGACCGAGGTACATCACGCCCACGCGGTCCGAGATGTGCCGGACGATCGACAGGTCGTGCGCGATGAAGAGGTAGGACAGGTTGAACTCGTCCTGCAGCCGCTCCATCAGGTTGATGACCTGCGCCTGGACGGACACGTCCAGCGCCGAGACCGGCTCGTCGCAGATGATGATCTCGGGGTTGAGCGCGAGGCCGCGGGCGATGCCGATGCGCTGGCGCTGACCGCCGGAGAACTGGTGCGGGTAGCGGTTGATGTACTCCGGGTTGAGGCCGACGACGTCCAGCAGCTCCTGCACCTTGCGGCGCCGGTCGCCCTTCGGGGCCACCTCGGGGTGGATGTCGAAGGGCTCGCCGATGATGTCGCCCACCGTCATACGGGGGTTGAGCGAGGTGTACGGGTCCTGGAACACCATCTGGATGTTGCGGCGCACCGCCTTCAGCGCGCGCCCGGACAGCCGGGTGATGTCCTGGCCCTTGTAGAAGATCTCGCCGGCGGTCGCCTGCTCCAGGTTCATCAGCAGCTTGGCGACGGTGGACTTGCCGCAGCCGGACTCGCCCACGATGCCGAGGGTCTCGCCCTGGTACAGGTCGAAGGAGATCCCGTCGACCGCCTTGACCGCGCCGATCTGCTTCTTGAACAGGATGCCCTGGGTCAGCGGGAAGTGCTTGACCAGGTTGCGCACCTGGAGGATGGGCTCGCCGCGCTCGACGGTCGCGTCGAGGGCGGCGACCGCCTCCTCCTCGGTGGCCACGTCGACGGTTTCCACCTCGGAGACGTTCGGCGTGGCGTCGTCCTGCGGCTCGTCGTCCTTCGCGAGCTTCGTGGGCTCAGCCATGGATCGTCTCCTTCCAGAAGTGGCACGCCGAACCCCGCCCGGGCAGTTCGGTGCCGTCCTGCTCGGTGACCGGGTGCAGGGCCGGGATCTCCGTACGGCAGATGTCCTGCGCCTTGGGGCAGCGCGGGTTGAAGGCGCAGCCGGACGGGATACGGGTGAGGTTGGGCGGCAGGCCCTTGATCGCGTAGAGCTCCTGGCCCTTCTGGTCCAGGCGCGGGATCGAGTCGAGCAGGCCCTGCGTGTAGGGGTGCGCGGGCCGCTTGTACAGCTCGTGCACGGGGGCGGTCTCGACGATGCGGCCGGCGTACATCACCGCGATCTTGTCGGCGACGTCCGCGACCACGCCCAGGTCGTGGGTGATCAGGATCAGGCCCATGTTGTACTCGCGCTGCAATTCCGCGAGCAGGTCCATGACCTGGGCCTGCACCGTCACGTCGAGCGCCGTGGTGGGCTCGTCGGCGATGATCAGGTCCGGCTCCAGGGCCAGCGCCATGGCGATCATGATGCGCTGACGCATACCGCCGGAGAACTGGTGCGGGTAGTCCCCCACCCGTGCCGCCGCCGCGGGGATCTTGACCCGGTCCATCAGCTCGATGGCCCTGGCCTTGGCGTCCTTCTTGGACAGGCCCAGGTGGACCCGGAACATCTCGCCGAGCTGGTAGCCCACGGAGAGCACCGGGTTCAGCGAGGACAGCGCGTCCTGGAAGATCATGGCGATCTTCCGGCCGCGGATCTTCCGCCGCTCCTCCTCGGACATCTTCAGCATGTCCTCGCCGCGGAAGAGGATCTCCCCCTGGGGGATCCGCCCGGGCGGCATGTCGAGGATGCCCATGATCGCCTGCGCGGTCACGGACTTGCCGGAGCCGGACTCGCCGAGCACGGCGAGCGTCTCACCGGCGCTGACCGTGTAGTTGACACCGTTGACGGCCTTGGCGACGCCGTCCCTGGTCTTGAACTCCACGTGCAGGTCGCGGACTTCGAGAAGCGGGGTACCGGAGTCGGTGGCCGGCCGGGGTGCGGGAACGTCCGCCGGCTTGTCGATGATGGTCACGTACGCCTCCCTCAGCGCAGCTTGGGGTCGAGGGCGTTGCGTACCGCATCGCCGAACATGAGGAACGAGAGCACCGTGACCGAGACCATGACCGAGGGAATGATCAGGACGTACGGCGCGTTGCGCAGCTGCTGCCGCCCGTTGGCCACGTCCACACCCCAGGACACCGTGGGCTCGGCGAGACCGACACCGAGGAAGGACAGCGTGGCCTCGGCCGCGATGTAGCCGCCCAGCGCGATGGTCGCCACGACGATGATGGGGGCGAGCGCGTTGGGCAGGATGTGCCTGAGCAGGATGCGCGAGGTGGAGGCGCCGAGCGCCCTGGCCGCGACGACGTAGTCGGCCTGCTTGATGGTGACCACGGCACCGCGGGCGACACGGGCGATCGTCGTCCAGCCGAGGAAGGCTATGGCCAGGATGACGACCCAGATCTTGCGCTCGGCGAAGGTGGTGAGGATGACCAGGGCGCCGAGCAGGTACGGGATGCCCATGAAGACGTCGGTGATCCGGGAGAGCAGGCTGTCGAGCCAGCCCCCGAAGTAGCCGGCGATCATGCCGACCAGGGTGCCGAGGATGGTCACCGCCACGGTCACACCGACGCCCACCAGGATCGAGGCGCGGGCCCCGTAGATGACCCGGGCGTAGATGGAACGTCCCTGGCCTTCGTACCCGAACCAGTCGGGCGCGAAGAAGTGGCCCCAGTTGGGGTGCTGGAGGTAGTGCTTGGCCAGATCGGCGTCGCGCGGAGAGGCGCTGGTGAACAGCGACGGCGCGGCCGCCATCACGAGCAGCAGCAGGATCAGTACGGCCGAGACCAGGAAGAGCGGGTTCCGGCGCAGGTCGTGCCAGGCGTCGGACCAGAGGCTGCGCGCCTTCGCCGAAGCGGGCGCCCCGCTCTCGGGAGCGGTGGCCTCGGACGCCGTACTGGTCGCCTCGGGCAGTTCGACCTTGTCAGCGGTCTTCTCAGGCATACCGGATCCTCGGGTCCAGGACCGCGTAGAGCAGGTCGACGAGCAGGCTGGTGATCAGGTAGACGACCACGATCAGCGTGGCGATGCCCACGACCGTGGCGCCCTCCCTGCGGGTGAGGGCTTCGAAGATGGCGTTGCCGACACCCTGCACGTTGAAGATGCCCTCGGTCACGATGGCGCCGGTCATCAGGTTGCCGATGTCGGTGCCGAGGAAGGTGACCACGGGGATCAGGGAGTTGCGCATGAGGTGCACGCCGACGACCCTGCGGCGCGGCAGTCCCTTGGCCACGGCGGTGCGCATGTAGTCGGCCCGCAGGTTCTCCGCCATCGACGTACGGGTCAGCCGGGCCACGTACGCCAGGGAGAGGGACCCCAGGACGAGCGCGGGCAGGAAGAGGTCGCCGAAGTTCTCGGAGTCCTGCACGGTCGGGGTGATCAGCTGGAGCTGGAACGCGAAGACGTACTGCATCAGGTAGCCCAGCACGAAGGAGGGCATCGAGATCAGGATCAGCGTGAGGGTCAGCAGCCCGCGGTCCCGGACGGAGTCCGGGCGGAGCCCGGCGATGACACCGAGGCCGATGCCGACGACCACCATGAAGACGAACGCGAACAGGGTGAGGCGGATGGTCACCGGGAACGCGTCGGCGATGATGTCCGCGACCTCGCGCTTGCTCGCGATCTCGGTGCCGAAGTCCCCCTGGAACAGGCCGCCCAGGTAATGGCCGTACTGCCACCACCAGGGCCGGTCGAGTCCGAGGTCATGTTTGATGTTCGCGACCACGGTCGGGTCGAACGCCTGCTCTCCCATGAGCGCCCTCACGGGGTCACCGGGCAGGACGTACATCATCATGAAGATCAGGAAAGTTGACCCGAGGAATACCGGGATCATCTGGAGCAGTCGTCGTGCGACATAACGCCCCATGGGGTGCCTCCGTGTGGGATAACTGCAGCCGCGGCCGTCCGGAAGAGGAACCCTCCGTGCAGTTCTCCGCACCTTCGCGGAAGCCGAAGGCCAAGGAGGGGCGGGGGGGGGAGGACGACCCTGCGGCCTCCGTCGCCGCCGGTCGGGCGACCGGCGGCGACGGACTGACGGCCGAGGGGGAAGTGGCCCGCAGGCTCGCTTACTTGACGGTGACCTTGTTCAGCTCGACGTCACCGCGGTAGTCGATGTTGACGTTCTCGACGTTCTTACCGTGGCCACCGTTGATCTGGTAGTACCACAGCGGGATGGACGGCATCTTCTCGAGGAGCTTCTTCTCGACCTGCTGGTAGGCCTTGACCGCCTCCTCCATGGACTCCGCCTTGTCGCCCTTCGCCATCAGCCCGTCGATCTCCTTGTCGGAGAAATGACCGTTGTTGGACTCGGCCTTGGTGTGGTACAGCTCCTTGATGAAGTTGACGTTGACCGGGTAGTCGGCCACCCAGCCACCGCGGTACATCGACTTGACCTCGTTGTTGTCACGCGCCTCGAGGTCGGTGGCGAAGTCCGGCTTCGGGTCGCCGACGCAGTCGATGCCGGTGGCGTTGCGGATCGACTCGCAGACCGCGGTCACCCACTCCTTGTGGCCACCGTCGGAGTTGTACTGGATCCAGAGCTTGTTGCCCGGGACGCCGCCGCCCTCCTTGACGAGAGCCTTGGCCTTGGTCGGGTTGTACTTGAACACGTCCGTGTTCAGGTCCTGGTTGCCCTTGACCTGCGGCGGGGTGAAGCTCGTCGCCGGCGTACGGGTGCCGTTCAGGACGGTCTTGGTGATCGTGTCACGGTCGATCGCCATGGACAGACCCTGGAGGACCTTCGGGTTGACGCCCTTGAACGTCTTGGAGTAGAAGGCCGGGGTCAGCGTCTGGATGGCCGCGTACGGCTGCTCGATGGCGCCGTCACCGAGGTCCTGCTTGTACTTCGGCAGGTCCGTCGGACCGACCTGCTTGATGATGTCCAGGTTGCCGGAGACGACATCCTGGTACGCCGCCTCGACGGTGGTGTAGTGCTTGAACTGGATGCCCTTGTTCTCGGCCTTGTTCGGGCCCTTGTAGCCGTCCCAGGCCTTGACCTGGATCAGCTTCTTGTGGGTCCACTTCTCGAACTCGTACGGGCCGTTGCCGACCGGCTTCTGGCCGAACGCCTTCGGGTCGTCGAAGAAGACCTTCGGCATCGGGGCGAAGGTGGAGTAGCCCAGCTTGTAGTTGAAGTAGGGGACGCGGTCCGTCAGCTGGATGGTGAAGGTGTGGTCGTCCACGACCTTCAGACCCGACATCTTGTCGGACTTCGGGTCGCCCTTCTCCGGGTGGACGTCGTCGTAGCCGGCGATGTCCGAGAACCAGAAGGAGTTCTGCTGGTTGTTCTTGGAGTTCGCGTACCAGTTCCAGGCGTCGACGTACGACTGCGCGGTGACGGGCTCGCCGTTGTGGAACTTCCAGCCGTCCTTGAGCTTGACCGTCCAGAGCTTCGAGTCCTTGGTGTCCACGGACTCGGCGTTGGTGTAGACGATCTCGCCCTTGTCGTCGAAGTCCAGCAGCTGCGTGAACAGGGCTCGGATGACGTAGGCGCCGTTGCTCTCGTTGGTGTCGGCCGGCATCAGCGGCTTCTGCGGCTCGCCGACGTCGATGGACACGTAACCAGCGAGCGCGCCCTTCTTCTTCGGCGAATCGCCCTTGTCACTGCCGCCGCCGCCACAGGCAGTCGCGGCCAGCGCGACGACGATTGCCCCCGCGACCCACTTGGCGCTCCTGGCACCACGCATGGGTTCCTCCTCATGAGTCCTGTTGTTCACCGCAAGAGTGGGCACACGACACTCCGCCGACTTGTCAACCGGAGAAGATCGGGTGCCCCCGCACGCTCGTACGCCGTCGTCCGCTGCCACTGACAGGGTGACTCGCTCATCCGAGCTCTACGCGCCTAACTATCTGCTATCGACCACGGGCCGACCACACCCCTGAGGTCTCGGTTCGATCACACCTGTTTCTCACTTCTTCCAAAATCCGGACAAAGGGTTTGGCGAAAGACCCCTGCGAAACGGACTTGTTACACATCTATCGGTGCCGAGTGTCCGAATAACGGACACTTGGCGGAGAAAAACCGGTTGCGGTCTACCGTGGCCCTCGTGAGGTGTCGCAGGCGCGCACGCGACGCCGCGCACACCGTGCACCCGCCGTCCCGTTTCCGTCAACGGGCGCCGGAACCAAGCCATTCGGTCACGGCCTCTCGGTGCGCTCCGGGTGCGTGCGTCCGCAGCAAGGTAGTGCGAACCGGCCGCCCCGTGTCGGTTCCGGGCCGGGCCGAAGGGTTTTCCCTACCCTCCCC
>NZ_POTZ01000155.1 GCF_003236365.1 Streptomyces sp. NTH33 | reverse complement strand
GGCCTGGGCGGGGTCGCGCCAGAACATGGGGCGCCAGTCGAGGTCGAACACCGTGGTGCCCGCCTTGTCGCGCGCCCGAAGCGCGGCCAGCGTGGCGGAGCGGCTGGGCTCCTCGCTCAGTCCGGTGCCGGTGATCCAGAAGATCCGGGCCGCCCGGACGGCGGAGAGGTCCAGCTCGTCGGTGTGGATCTCCAGGTCCGGGGCCTTGGGCCGGCGGTAGAAGTACAGCGGGAAGTCGTCCGGCGGGAAGATCTCGCAGAAGGTCACCGGGGTCGGGTACTGCGCGACCGGCGTGACCCAGCGGTCGTCGACGCCGAAGTCCTTCAGCGCCTCGTGCAGATAGGCGCCGAAGGGGTCGTCGCCGGTGCGGGTGATCACCGCGGAGGAGCGGCCGAGCCGGGCCGCGGCGACGGCCACGTTGGCGGCCGAACCGCCCAGGAACTTGCCGAAGGTCTCCACCCGCGCCAGGGGTACGCCGGACTGCAGGGGGTAGAGGTCGACGCCGATGCGTCCCATCGTGATCAAATCGAAAGGCTGAGCCGACTCGGCCATGTGCGAAGCTCCTTGAGCTGGGCTGGGTGCGGTTCCCAGGGGGCCTCGCGACGGTGCGGACGCGGATCCCGGGGCCTGTCGTCTCCCAGATGTAGGTCTCCGAGGGCCACACTGTCAATAGTTTGTACTTACATTCGGACTAGCTCCTGAACTGATGTCTTGACAAAGTATTGACAGTGGACGCGCCAGCGGATTGGATCCGGTCCCAACGCAACAGCCGCGCAAGCGGCACACGGCCCGGATCCGTCCTCACCGGCTCCGGGCCACCGGAACGTCCCGATTCCTTCCTTCCCCGTAACACAATGAGGTGCAGGACAGATGGACCGCCGCTCTTCTCGCTCCCGCAGACTTGCTCCCGCCGTGGCCGTGGCCGCGGCAGCAGCCCTGACCCTCGCCGGCTGCTCCAGCGGCTCGGGGGGGAAGAAGTCCGAGGAGGGCGGGAGCGCCGCCTCGGCGGGCAAGGCCACCACCCCCCGGATGACGGTCGCGCTGGTCACCCACCAGGGCCCCGGCGACACCTTCTGGGACATCGTCCGCAAGGGCGCCGAGGCCGCCGCCGCCAAGGACAACATCAAGCTCATCTACTCCGCCGACCCCAACGCCGGCAACCAGGCCAGCCAGGTGCAGAACGCGATCGACCAGAAGGTCGACGGCATCGCCGTCACCCTCGCCAAGCCGGACGCGATGAAGAGCGTCCTGGCCAAGGCCGAGAGCAGCGGCATACCCGTGGTGGGCCTCAACTCCGGCATGGGCGACTGGCAGAAGCTCGGCCTGATGTCGTTCTTCGGCCAGGACGAGTCCGTGTCGGGCGAGGCGTTCGGCAAGAAGCTCAACGAGGTCGGCGCCAAGAAGACCGTCTGCGTCATCCACGAGCAGGGCAACGTCGGCCTGACCCAGCGCTGCGACGGCCTGAAGAAGACGTTCAAGGGCTCCACTCAGATCCTGTACGTCAACGGCACCGACATGCCGTCGGTGAAGTCGACCATCACCGCCAAGCTCAAGCAGGACAGCGGCATCGACTACGTGGCCACCCTGGGTGCCCCCATCGCCATGACCGCGGTGCAGTCGGTGGGCGACGCCGGCAGCAAGGCGAAGATCGCCACCTTCGACCTCAACAAGGACCTCACCGGCGCCATCCAGAAGGGCACCATCGAGTTCGCCGTCGACCAGCAGCCCTACCTGCAGGGCTACCTCGCGGTCGACTCCCTGTGGCTGTTCAAGAACAACGGCAACTACAGCGGCGGCGGCGAGCAGCCGGTGCTGACCGGCCCCGCCTTCGTCGACAAGGCCAACGTCGACAAGGTCGCCGCGTTCGCCGCGAAGGGCACTCGGTGAGCGACATGACCCAGCAGGCCGCGCCGGCGGTGGCCACACCGCCGGCTCCCGGCTCCCGGCAGACAGACGGCCGCACCGTGCGGCGTCCGCTGGCGCTGCGGCTGCTCGCCCGCCCCGAGGTGGGCGTCTTCCTCGGCGCCGTCGCCGTGTTCGTCTTCTTCCTCGCCATGGCGCCACCGGTGCGCGACGGCGGCTCGATGGCGAACATCCTGTACCAGTCCTCGACCATCGGGATCATGGCGCTCCCGGTGGCCCTGCTGATGATCGGCGGCGAGTTCGACCTGTCCGCCGGCGTCGCCGTGATCACCTCCGCGCTCACCGCCAGCATGCTCAGCTACCAGCTGACGATGAACATCTGGGTCGGGGTGATCGTCGCCCTGATCGTCTCGCTCGCGGTCGGCCTGTTCAACGGCTGGATGCTGGTCAGGACCGGACTGCCGAGCTTCCTCGTCACCCTGGGCACCTTCCTGATCCTCCAGGGCGTGAACCTCGCCGTGACCAGGCTGGTCACCGGCAACGTCGCCACCGACGACGTCAGCGACATGGACGGCTTCGCCCAGGCCAAGGCGATCTTCGCGTCGTCCTTCGAGGTCGGCGGCGTGACGGTGAAGATCACCGTCGTGTGGTGGCTGGTCTTCGCGGCCCTGGCCACCTGGGTGCTGCTGCGCACCAAGTACGGCAACTGGATCTTCGCGGTCGGCGGCAACAAGGAGTCCGCCCGCGCGGTCGGCGTCCCCGTCACCTTCACCAAGATCAGCCTGTTCATGCTGGTCGGCCTCGGCGCCTGGTTCGTCGGCATGCACCAGCTGTTCTCCTTCAACACCGTGCAGTCCGGCGAGGGCGTCGGCCAGGAGCTCATCTACATCGCCGCGGCCGTCATCGGCGGCTGCCTGCTCACCGGCGGCTACGGCTCCGCGATCGGCCCCGTCTTCGGCGCCTTCATGTTCGGCATGGTGCAGCAGGGCATCGTCTACGCCGGCTGGAACCCCGACTGGTTCAAGGCCTTCCTCGGCGTGATGCTGCTCGGCGCCGTCCTCATCAATCTGTGGGTCCAGCGCACGGCGACCCGGAGGTGACCGACATGACCACCGACAACACCGCGGCCCACGGCGCCGCCCCGAAGGACACCCCGCCCGAGGGGGACCGGCCCGTCGTCGAACTCCGCGGCGCCGGCAAGTCCTACGGCAACATCCGCGCCCTGCACGGCGTCGACCTCGCCGTCCACCCCGGCAGGGTCACCTGCGTGCTCGGCGACAACGGCGCCGGCAAGTCCACCCTCATCAAGATCATCTCCGGGCTGCACCAGCACACCGAGGGCGAGTTCCTCGTCGACGGCGAACCGGTCCGCTTCTCCACCCCGCGCGAAGCCCTCGCCCAGGGCATCGCCACCGTCTACCAGGACCTCGCCACCGTCCCCCTCATGCCGGTGTGGCGCAACTTCTTCCTCGGCTCCGAGCTGACCCGGGGCCCCTGGCCCGTACGCCGTCTCGACATCGCCCGCATGAAGAAGACCGCGGACGAGGAACTGCGCAACATGGGCATCGTCCTGGACGACCTGGAACAGCCCATCGGCACCCTCTCCGGCGGCCAGCGCCAGTGCGTGGCCATCGCCCGCGCCGTCCACTTCGGCGCCCGCGTCCTCATCCTGGACGAGCCCACCGCCGCCCTCGGCGTCAAGCAGTCCGGAGTCGTCCTGAAGTACATCGCCGCAGCCCGCGACCGCGGCCTCGGCGTCATCTTCATCACCCACAACCCCCACCACGCCTACATGGTCGGCGACCACTTCAGCGTGCTGCGCCTGGGCACCCTGGAACTCTCCGCCGCACGCAGCGAGGTCACCCTCGAGGAGCTGACCAACCACATGGCCGGCGGCGCCGAACTAGCCGCCCTCAAGCACGAGTTGTCGCAGGTCAGCGGCGTCGACGTCGAGGAGCTCCCCGAGGCGGAGGACCTCGCCGCGCCGACCGCGTCCGCACCCGCGCCGGCATCTTCGGAAGGGAAGTCCTGACATGGCCCCCGTGCTGGACCGCATCCGGGTCGGCTCCGCCCCCGACTCCTGGGGCGTCTGGTTCCCCGACGACCCCCGGCAGGTGCCCTGGCAGCGCTTCCTCGACGAGGTCGCCGAGGCCGGCTACTCCTGGATCGAACTCGGCCCCTACGGCTACCTGCCGACCGACCCGGCCCGGCTCACCGACGAGGTGGACAAGCGGAACCTGAAGGTCTCGGCGGGCACGGTCTTCACCGGCCTGCACCGCGGCCCGTCGGTGTGGGAGTCCACCTGGGAACACGTGAGCCAGGTCGCCGCCCTCACCCAGGCGATGGGCGCGGGGCACCTGGTCGTCATCCCCTCCTTCTGGCGGGACGACAAGACCGCCGAGATCCTGGAGGCGCCCGAGCTGACCTCCGAGCAGTGGGGGCACCTGACCCGGGGCATGGAACGGCTCGGCCGCGAGGTCAAGGAGACGTACGGCCTCGACATCGTCGTGCACCCGCACGCCGACACCCACATCGACACCGAGCCCCACGTCGAACGCTTCCTGGACTCCACCGACTCCGGCCTGGTCAACCTGTGCCTGGACACCGGGCACTACGCCTACTGCGGCGGCGACAGCGTCAAGCTGATCGAGACCTACGGCGAACGCATCGGCTACCTGCACCTCAAGCAGGTCGACCCGGACATCCTCGCCGAGGTGGTGGCGAACGAGGTGCCTTTCGGGCCGGCGGTCCAGCGCGGCGTGATGTGCGAGCCGCCCGGCGGCGTACCGGCCCTGGAGCCCGTGCTCGAGGCCGCGCAGAAGCTCGGCGTGGACCTGTTCGCGATCGTCGAGCAGGACATGTACCCGTGCGAGCCGGACAAGCCGCTGCCCATCGCGGTGCGCACCCGCAAGTTCCTGAGGTCCTGCGGGGCCTGACCGACCCGAGGGGGGATCACCATGGCCCGCTCGTCAACGTCATCGCCGTCACCGACGTCATCGCCGTCCTCGCCCCTGAACGTCGCCGTCATCGGCGCCGGCCGGATGGGCGCCGACCACGTGCGCCGCATCCACGAGGTCATCAGCGGCGCCCGGGTGAGCGCCGTCGTCGACGTCGACGCGGAACGCGCCAAGGACGTCGCGGCCCGCGTCGAGGGCTGCACCGCCCACACCGACCCGGCCGCGGCGATGGCCGCCGCCGACGTCGACGCGGTGCTCATCGCCTCGCCGGGCGAGGCCCACGAGGCCGCACTGCTCGCGGCCCTCGCCCGCGACCTGCCCGTCCTGTGCGAGAAGCCGCTCACCCCGGACGCCGCCTCCGCCCTGCGGGTGCTCGAAGCCGAGCAGAGACTGGGCCGGCGGCGCATCCAGGTGGGCTTCATGCGGCGCTACGACGCCGAGTACATGCAGCTCCGGCAGCTGCTGCGGACTGGCCGGCTGGGCCGCCCCCTGCTGCTGCACCACCGCCACCGCAATGTGGCGAGCCCACCCGGCTGGACCAGCGACATGCTGATCAGGGACTCGGTCGCGCACGAGATGGACGTGACCCGCTGGCTGCTCGACCAGGAGATCACCGCGGTGACGGTCCTGCGCCCCACCCCGTCCGGAAACGCCCCGGGCGGCATCCAGGACCCGCAGTTCATCGTCTTCGAAACAGCCGGCGGGGCGATCGCCGACGTGGAGATCTTCGTCAACTGCGGCTTCGGCTACCAGGTCCGGGCCGAGGTCGTCTGCGAACGCGGCACGGCCCGCGTCGGCGACGGCCACACCATGGTCACCCACATGGCCGGCCGCTGGGGCGGCACCATCGCCCAGGACTACCTCGAACGCTTCGCCGCCGCCTACGACCGCGAGGTCCAGGCCTGGGTCGACGCCACCCGCCGCGGCAGGGTCACCGGCCCCACCGCCTGGGACGGCTACGCGGCAGCCGCCGTCTGCGAAGCGGGCGTACGGTCCCTGACGGAGGGCGGCCGGGTGGAGGTGGACCTGGTGGAACGCCCGACGCTGTACGGGTGATGTGCCCGCAGCCGCGCTAAAGTCGGGGCCGTACGGCAAGCACGAGCGTCGGCAGGCGGGCGCGTCCTCGACGAGGAGCCGCATCATGAGCACAGCGCGTGATCTGATGGTCATCGCCCTGGACGTGAAACCGAGCCGCCCACTGGAGCGCGGTGACCTCTCGCTGGCCCTGGCCGGCGCCGAGGCCTACGACCTGCTGCGGGCCGAGGTCCTGACCCTGGACGGCGACCGCGTCGTCCCGGGGCTGCAACCGGAACTCGGCGACCGCCTGCTGGACGAGGCCGCCTCCTCCCTGCTGCGGCAGGTGCCGTACGAACCCCTCCAGGACTGGCTCTGGCGCCGCGGCCGCGGCCTGACCTCGGCGTACCTGGCCGACCTGGAGCAGGAGGGCCAGCTCACCTGGGCACGCGTCCGCTGGCTGCCCCTCCGCGGCGGCCACCCGGTCCTCACCGACACCGAGGCCCGACGCCGCGCCGCCTACCGCTGGGCGGCCGACGAACCGGTCCTCCTCACCCTGGCGACGGCCGTCGGCATCCGCGACGAGCCGGCCGGCGAGGAGCCCGGCGTCACGGACGACGCGGTCCTCACCGTCCTCGCCGCCGTCCACGAAGCGGTCATGGAACTGGGGGCCGTCCGCCAGCGCCGCGCCATCGAGGAGGCGGCGTTCGCGAACGTGTGGCGGGGGGCGTAGTCCGGCTGAAGAGCCCTCTCAGGTCCCGAGCGGTGGCGTCGTGTCGAGCCCGGCGACGTGATCACCATGCCCGAGAGGAGGCCGGTCGTCGGCACGGCCACGATCACCGAGGGCGCACCATTTTTCGCCGCTGGGAGCGAGGGAGATCCGTAGGCGCGGACCGCAAGACGTCCCGAGGCGCGCGGAGGGCTGTGGGGCGATCCGGGTCCGGTCGTGTGCGTCCTGCCGGCCGAGCCCGCTGCCCGGTCACCGCATAGGCTGACGACGTGTCCCGGGCGCAGCGCACCACCGCCCTGTCGCCGCAGCCGCCCATGACCGGGCAGACCGTCTGCGGCGCGGGTGCCCGCAGCCCGCTGTGGACCTTCCTGCGGACCGAGACCGGCAGCGCCGCGGTGCTGTTCGCCGCCGTGGTCGCCGCGCTGGTGTGGGCCAATGGGGCGGCCGGCACGTACGAGGCGTTCTGGCGCACCCGGATGTCGTTCAGCGTCGGCTCGGCCGGGGTCTCCCTGGAGTTGCGGGAGTGGGTCAACAGCGGGCTGATGGCGCTGTTCTTCTTCGTCGTCGGTCTGGAGGCCCGCCGGGAGTTCGACATCGGGGAGCTCAGAGAGCGCCGGCGGCTCGCGCTGTCGGCGATCGCCGGGGTCAGCGGCATGGCCGTGCCCGTGGCGTTCTACCTCGCCGTCAACGCGGGCCACGGCACCGCTCAGGGCTGGGGCGCGGCCATGTCCACCGACACGGCCTTCGCGCTCGGCCTCCTCGCCGTGTTCGGCTCCCGGCTGCCCGGTGGCCTGCGGGTCTTCGTCCTGGGTGTGACGGTCGCCGACGACTTCCTCGCCCTCGTCGTCATCGCCTTCGCCTACAGCGGGACCGTCTACGTGCCCGCGCTGCTCACCGCGCTCGGCGTCCTCGCCGTCCTGATCGTCCTGCGCGCGGCGGATGTACGGATCTCCGTCGTGTACGTGCTGCCGGCCCTGGTCCTGTGGGGCGCGCTGCTGCGCTCCGGCGTGGACCCGGTGGTCAGCGGGCTGATCATGGGCCTGCTGACCTACGCCCACCCGGCCCGGCGGCATGCCCTGGAACGGGCCAGTGGGCTCTTCCGCCGCTTCCGCGAGCAGCCCACCCCGGAGCTGGAGCGCACCCTGCGCCGGGGCCTGGCCACCGCGCTGTCGCCCAACGAACGGCTGCAGCGCATGTTCCACCCCTGGACCAGCTATCTGATCGTGCCGATGTTCGCGCTGGCCAACGCCGGTGTTCCGCTCGGGACGGGCCGGATCGCGGACGCCTTCACCTCGCCGGTCACCGTCGGCATCGTGCTCGGCTACGTCCTGGGCAAGCCGATCGGCATCGTCGGCTCCACCTGGCTCGCGGTGCGGCTGAGCCGGGGCCGGCTGCGCCCGCCGATCGGCTGGGGTGCCGTCGCCGCGGGCGGCACGCTGGCCGGGGTGGGCTTCACCGTGTCCCTGCTGATCGCCACGCTCGCCTTCCGCGGCGCCCGGCTGGAGGAGGCGAAGATCGGCATTCTGGCGGCCGCGCTGTGCTCCTTCCTGGTCACCTGGCTGGTGACCAGGGGGCTCGCCCTGCTGCCCCCGCGTCGCCGGGCCCGCGCGCTGCTCGGTCGGGGCCAGGCCATCGTCGACCTCAGCGAACCCGTCGACCCCGAACGCGACCACGTCCGCGGCCCGCTCGACGCCCCGGTGACCCTGGTCGAGTACGGCGACTACGAGTGCCCGTACTGCGGCCTGGCCGAGCCGGTCGTACGCGAACTGCTCGCCGAGTTCGGCGACGACGTGCGCTACGTCTGGCGGCATCTGCCGCTCACCGACGTCCACCCGAGCGCGCAGCTCGCCGCCGAGGCCGCGGAGGCCGCCGCCCGCCAGGGCCGCTTCTGGCAGATGCACGACGTCCTGATCAGCCACCAGGGCGACCTGCGCCCCGACGACCTTCTGCGCCACGCCGAGCGGGCCGGGCTCGACGGCGACCGCTTCCGCCGGGACCTGCGTGAGCGGGCCGGTGCGGAACGGGTGGCCGACGACGTGGAGTCGGCCGACCTCAGCGACGTCTCCGGCACCCCGACCTTCTTCGTCGACGGCCGCCGTCACCACGGCGCCTACGACGTCGCCACCCTCTCGGCGGCCGTGCGCGCCGCCCGCGAGCGGGCCGTGCTGGCGGGGGCGGGCCCGCGCGGCTGACCGTGCGGACCCGTCCCCGCCCCGCCCCGGGGTCAGCCGAGCCGGACCTCCTCGACGCGCACCGGCCGGTGCTCCCGCAGCGACAGCGTGCACGCCTCCGCGATCCACCCGGCCTCCAGGGCGTCCGCCACGGTGCACGGCGAGGGCAGGCGTCCGGCCACGACCTCGGTGAAGGCGGTGAGTTCGGCGCGGTAGGCGTCGGTGAAGCGGTCCATGAAGAAGTCGTGCGGGGTGCCGGCCGGGAAGGTCACGCCCGGCTCGACCGAGCGCAGCGGCAGCTTGTCGTCCAGGCCGACCGCGATGGAGTCCTCGAAGCCGTGCAGCTCCATGCGGACGTCATAACCGCGGGCGTTGTGGCGGCTGTTGGAGACCACCGCGATCGTGCCGTCGTCCAGGGTGAGGACGGCGCCGGTGGTGTCGGCGTCGCCGGCCTCCCTGATGTAGTCGGCGCCCCGGTTGCCGCCGACGGCGTACACCTCGGTCACCTCCCGCCCGGTCACCCAGCGGATGATGTCGAAGTCGTGCACCGAGCAGTCCCGGAAGATGCCCCCGGAGGCGGCGACGTACGCGGCCGGCGGCGGGGCCGGGTCGAGCGTGGTCGACCGTACGGTGTGCAGCTTGCCCAGCTCACCGGCCCGGACGGCGGCGCGGGCGGCGGCGAAACCGGTGTCGAAGCGGCGGTTGTAGCCGATCTGCACGGGTACGTCGCCGGCCTGGACCGCCTTGAGGACCTCCACGCCCTCCGCCATGGTGCGGGCCACCGGTTTCTCGCAGAAGACGGGCACGCCCGCCTCCACGGCGGCGAGGATCAGCGCCGGGTGGGCGTCGGTCGCGGCGGCCACGACGATGCCGTCCACCCCGGCGGCCAGGACCGCCTCGGGCGAGTCGGCCACCTGGGCCCCGAACCGCTCGGCGGCGGCCCTGGCGGCGTCCGCGAACGGGTCGGCGACGACCAGCGACTCGACCGCGTCGAGCTTGGACAGGGTCTCGGCGTGGAAGGCGCCGATACGGCCGAGGCCGAGGATTCCGATGCGCATGGTGCTCCGCTGCTCCTTGTGTGTGGGTGCCTGCTGTCCGTTGTTGCGGGAGGGCCCTGGAACGGGCCGGTCCCCTCGCGCTCAGTCCAGTCCGCCGAGCACGTTCTGGTCCCAGTCGATCACCGAACCGGTGACCACCCCCGACCGCTCGGACAGCAGGAGGACGACGAAGTCGGCGATCTCGTCCGGCCGGCCGAGCCTGCCCATCGGCAGCCGTGCCGCGGCCTGCTCCCGCCAGTCGTCGCCGGCGCCGTGGAAGGCGCGCTGGGTGGCGTCCTCGCCCTCGGTCGCGGTCCAGCCGATGTTCAGGCCGTTGATCCGGATCCGGTCGAAGCGGTGGGCGTGCGCGGCGTTGCGGGTGAGGCCGACGAGCCCGGCCTTGGCGGCGACGTAAGGCGCCAGGAAGGGCTGCCCGCCGTGCGCCGAGGAGGTGATGATGTTGACGATCGTGCCGGGCGCCTTGCGGGCCACCATGTCCGCCACCGCCGCCTGCATCGCGAAGAACGGCCCCCTGAGGTTGATCGCGACGTGCGCGTCGAACAGTTCGGGGGTGGTGTCCAGCAGCGTGCCGCGCGAGGTGAGCCCGGCGGAGTTCACCAGGCAGTCGACACGGCCGTACGCGGAGACCACCTCGGCCACCGAGCCCTTGGCCTGCTCGGCGTCGGCGAGGTCGGCCCGTACGAACACCGCCCTGCCCCCGGCGGCCGTCAGCTCCGCCACCAGGGCCCCGCCCGGCTCCGGCCGCCGGCCCGTCACGGCCACCACGGCGCCCTCGCGGACGGCGGCCCGCGCGATCGCGGCCCCCACGCCCTGGCTGCCGCCGTTGACCAGCACGACCTTGTCCTGAAGCAGCCCGCCGGGCTGTCCCTTGAGAAGTCCCATGAGATCCCCCGGCCTTCAGCTCTCGCGTCGCTCGGCGCCGGCCCGCAGCTCGTCGCGGAGGGCGTCCGGCGTCCACTCCTCGCGCACTGCTCGCCGTACGAGATCCGCCTGGGAGGGCGGGGCCAGACCGTCGACCGGCGGGTCGTCGTCGAGGTTGGTGGGGAAGGGGTAGCCCTCGGCGCTCGCGGCGACCACACGGTCCAGCCACGCGTCGTCCGCCCCCTCGGCCCTGCGCTTGAGCAGTACCGGGAAGACCGCGTTCGCCACGGCCTCGCGGTCCACGGTCTCCATCGCGCGCCCGAAGGCGGAGGAGACCTGGAGCAGGTTGGCCATGCGCCGGATGTCCGCCGACCGGTTCGTCCCGGCGGCGTGGAAGAGCGCCGGGTTGAAGAAGACGGCGTCGCCCTTGGCCAGCGGCAGTTGCACGTGGTGGGCCTCGAAGTACTCCTGGAACGCGGGCAGTCGCCAGGTCAGGTAGCCCGGTTCGTAGCGCTGCGAGTGCGGCAGGTACATCGTCGGCCCGGACTCCACCGGCATGTCGCAGTGGGCGACGGCGCCCTGGAGGGTCAGTGCGGGGGAGAGGCGGTGGACGTGCGCCGGGTAGGCGGCGGCGACCTCGTTGGTGAGGAAGCCGAGGTGGTAGTCGCGGTGCACGGTCTGGGCCGCGCCGCCCGGGTTGACCACGTTGATCTGCGAGGTGACCTGGTAGCCGGGGCCGAGCCAGGCCTCGCCGACCAGCGCCAGGACGTCGTTGGCGTAGTAGTCGGCGAACGTCTCCGGATCGTGCAGGGCCGCCTTCTCCAGGGCGTTCCACACCCGGTCGTTGGCACCGGGCCTGGCGAAGTGGTCCCCGGCGGTGGCGCCCGAGGCGCGCTGCTCGGCGATCAGGGCGTGGAAGACGGCCGTGGCCCGGTCGACCACCGCGGTGTCGGGGAAGGCGCCGCGGAACACCACGATGCCGGGGCCGTCCTCCAGGGCGCGGGCCAGCTCGGCCTGCACGGCCCGGCGGGCGCCGGCCTCGCGCAGCCGTGCGGCGTCGTAGAGGAGGACGTTCCGCTCCACGGAGGAGGCGTGCGGATAGTCGGCGAGATCGGTGTCGCGCTCGACGAGCGCGCGGAAGGAGTCGAGGTCGCAGTCCTGCTCGGACAGCCAGGAACGGCGGTGTGCGGGGGCGGAGGACATCGTCGTCCTTTCGGTCGTCGGGCGACTCGGCCGCAAAGCGGTCGTCGGGCGGCTGGGCCGCGGGACGGTCGTCGGCGGACTCCGTCACGAGGTCACGAGGCTGTACGGTCCTGGTCGGTCCTGCCATTGTTGTCAGTACAAAGCCGTCACTCAACCAGCAGCCTGCCATCAAAAACCCCTCAAGGAGCGTGTGTGGGCCACCCTTTCCCGATCCGTGAGATCGCACGTCAGGCCGGGCTGAGCGAGGCCACCGTCGACCGGGTGCTCAACGGCCGCGCCGGGGTGCGGGAGAGCACCGCGCAGGAGGTGCACCGGGCCATCGCCGACCTCGACCGGCAGCGCACCCAGGTCCGGCTGGTGGGCCGCACGTTCATGGTCGACATCGTGATGCAGGCGCCCGAGCGGTTCAGCAGCGCCGTACGGGCCGCCCTGGAGGCCGAACTGCCGTCCCTGCACCCGGCCGTGGTGCGCTCCCGCTTCCACTTCCGCGAGACCGGCCCGGTGCGCGAGCAGGTCGCCGTCCTGGACCGGATCGCGCGGCGCGGCTCGCAGGGCGTGATCCTCAAGGCCCCGGACGTCCCCGAGGTCACCGCGGCCGTCGGCCGGCTGGTGGCGGCTGGCATCCCGGTGGTCACCCTGGTCACCGACCTGCCCGCCAGCGCCCGCCTCGCCTACGTCGGCAGCGACAACCGGGCGGCGGGCGCCACGGCCGCGTACCTGATGGGCCAGTGGCTGGGCGACCGGCCCGGCAACGTGCTCACCAGCCTCAGCAGCGGCTTCTTCCGCAACGAGGAGGAGCGCGAGATGGGTTTCCGCAGCGCCATGCGGGCCCGCCGTCCGCGGCGGACGCTGGTGGAGATCGCCGAGGGACAGGGCCTGGACGCCACGCAGTACGACCTGGTCCGGGCCGCCCTCGAGCGCGACCCGGAGATCCGCGCGGTGTACTCGATCGGCGGCGGCAACATCGCCACGCTGCGGGCCTTCCAGGACCTGGGCCGCGAGTGCGCGGTGTTCATCGCGCACGACCTCGACCAGGACAACACCCGCCTGCTGCGCGAACACCGACTGTCCGCCGTGCTCCACCACGACCTGCGCCAGGACATGCGGGAGGCGTGCCGCCTGGTGATGCGCGCCCACGGCGCCCTGCCGCCCGCCGGACCGACGCTGCCGTCGGCGATCCAGGTGGTGACCCCGTACAACATGCCGGCGGGGGCGGCCGGTTGACCCGCCGGGTCGGGCTCAGAGGTTGATCGCGTACACCTTGCGCAGCGTCTCGTGCACCGTCCACGTCGTCCGGTCGCCCTCGCGCAGCACCGCCATGTCGCCGGGGCCGACCTTCAGGGTCGGGCCGCCCTCGACCTCGATGGTCGCCGAGCCGCTGAGCACCACGAACAGCTCGTCCGCCTCGGTGTCGGTGACGACCCCGGGGGTGATCTGCCAGATTCCGCGGATCTGCCGGCCGTCCGCCGACTCCCAGACCACCTTCCCGGTCACCTCGGGCGCCCCGGAGACGATCTGCTCCGGGTCGAGCGGCTCGGGCGTGAGGTCGGCGTCGGGTACGTGCAGGGCGAAACTGTGCGTCATACGGCGACCCTAGCCGGGGCCGAGGGCGCGGGAGTGCCGACAGAGTGTGGAGGATCGGCGCCGCCGTACGGACACTTCGTCGCGGCCCGCGGTGAAGTGGCGGGGGCGGACGGCCCGGGTGATCGTCGAGAGGACCGTCTCCGTACGTCCGCGAAGAGAGCGGGCCATGGCCGACAGCACGGCGGCCGTCCCCCGGCGGTCCGGACACGACACCTCGTCCCTGATGCTGTTCGGTGGGGTCTACGGCGCCTGGCTCGGCGGCCGGCTCCTCGCCGCCGACCGCGGCGACTGGGGCTTCACCGCCTTCGCCCTGGCCGGTGTCTCCTCCATGGTCTTCATCGGCATCGCGTCCCTGCGCACCCAGAAGCACCGCACGCGCCCCGCCCCCGGGTGGGAAC
>NZ_POTZ01000154.1 GCF_003236365.1 Streptomyces sp. NTH33 | reverse complement strand
GCCCGGAACGGGGCGGCGGCGCACAGGTCCGGAAAGGCCGGGTCAGCGGGCGGGGCGCGGGCCCGGCCGCCGGGCCATGGTGAAGGTCAGGTCCGTGAGGCGGTCGCGCTGCCAGCCGAGCGAGGAGAGCAGACTCAGGCCGTCACCCTCGTTGTTGTGCTCCAGCGGCACCGTGTAGAGGTCGACCGCTCCAGGTCTGCGCAGGCGGGCGACGAGTTCGTCGTGGTCGACGTCGTCGAGGCGGCGCCGGGCGACGGTCAGTCCGCCGTAGTCGACCTCCCCTTCGCCCTCCAGCAAGTGCAGTACCTGGGTCTGGCGCCCGGCGGGTCCGGCCTGCCGCCCCTCGCGGTACGTGCGGATCACCGAGTGGCCGCCGTCGACCAGCCGGAAGACGCTGAGGTTGCCCGCGAGACGGTGTCCGTTGACGGTCACCTCCTGCACCAGGGTGGGCACGATGTCCGGCACCAGCGCGGCGGCCCCGTCACCGACGAACGCCAGGACGTTGTCGTCCCGGGTCAGTGCCAGCGCCGGCACCGCCTGGAGGGAGTCGCCCATGAGGGCCCTGCCGTACCAGCCGGAGAAACCGACGCCCGTGCGGGGCAGGTTGCGGATCGCGGACAGCCCTCCGCGGCCGACGTCGAAGACGCCGGTCCAGGTGTATCCGTGGTGGCGGACAAGGGTCTCGAGCACCCCGCCGAGGCGGGCGAAGAAGTAGTTGGCGCTCATCGGCCGCACCGGCAGGGTGTGCACCACGTCGGAGGCGCTCTCGCGGCTCTCCGCGATGGCCCGCGCGCGCCGGGCGCGCAGCTCGGCCGGCACGTCGAGCCGTGCGCGGACTGCCCGTAGGAACGCGTCGGCGTCGCACTGCAGCGGGTGGTCCGCGAAGGGCGCCAGGTGCCTGCGTTCCCGGGTCACCTGCACGATGCGCAGGGACCGGGCCAGGGCACGCGGCGAGAACGGGGTGGCGGCCTCCGGGATACGGCTCTTGAGGAAGAAGAGGCACTGCTCGTCGCGGGGGCGCAGGCCGCCCCCGCGGTGCAGGAAGTCGTGGACGCGGTCCGAGTAACCGGACAACCCGAGCGTGCCGAGGTAGTACGGCACAGGACGGCCGTCCCGGAACCGGGCGACGGTGCCGGGGCGGGTGAGCGAGTCGGCCAGGGCGATGCCGGCGCGTGACGCGATGTCGTGGACCAGGCCCTCCTCCTCCGCGTCGAGCCGGCCGCACTGCCAGAGCACCCGGTCGGGGCCGCCGTTGACGATCTCCACGACGGGGGCCAGCTCGTCCTCGCGGACGGTCATGACGGGCCGGGGACGCACGGGCGGCACGGGCCGGCGGTTCCCGGCGTGCGCCGGAGCGCGCAGCACCGCCGGTGTGGCGAGCAGGACGACGGGGCCGCGGTCCTCCTCGTACGACGCGTACGCTTCACGCAGCCGCTCGTCCAGGCGGGCCGGGTCGTCGAGATGGTGGAAGGGGATGTCCCGGGCGCGCAGCACCGCGCGGGAGTCCTCGGCGGCGTGCACCGTGCCCTGGAAGGGGAACCAGGCGTCCGTGGGCGAGTCGGCGCAGACGATGAACCCGCGGGCACGGGACTCCCGGAGGTTGGCCAGGGTACCGCGGAACTCGTCGACCATGCCGCTGGTGACCACGATCAAGAACGGCGCCTCGTCGAGCTGCCAGCGGGCCAGCGCACCGCAGGCGAGGCTGTGCTCACTGGGGCCGCGCAGCACGGGGTTGCCGCTCCGGGCGGCGTGCTCCTCCAGGTCGCCGATCAGTCCCGAGACCACGGAGCCCGTGTAGTAGTGCAGGCCCCAGCGGGAGCCGGCGCGTGCGTGGAGGAAGGCGGCGAGCTCCTCGCCGAGCAGGGACGGGCCGGTGGCCGACAAGCCGCGCAGCGCCGGGGAGGCGTAGTCGAGCTGGACCCAGTCGGTGAAGGCGACGACCACGTCGGAAGCGAGCACCCAGTCCCGGTCCGGAAGCCGGCGGCGGCCGTACGGGCCCGCGAGGAGGGTCCGGCCGAGCGGGGCCCGGTCGTAGACGAGGACGGTCCGGGAGGTGAAGGTGTGGCGCACACCGTCCAGCGCCGGGCCGAGCAGGGCCAGTCCGGCGGCGACGGCCTCGTCCGACTGCCGGTCCGGGCCGTCCGTCCCGACGAGGACGAGGGCGAGCAGGTCGTCGCCGTCGCGCTCCTCGGCCCGCGCGCCGGCCAGCGCCCGGGCGGCGGCCGGGAAGGTCCCGGCAGTGAGGTGGCGGATCTCGGCGTCGGGCACCACCCGGTCCAAGTATCTGCGGGCGCGGTAGACGACGGCGCGCCAGCCGATGTGACCGGGCGGTTCCGGCACGGGTTCCGGGACGCCGGTGACGAGCCGGCGGCCTGCTCGCGGATCCTCGAGGCCGGACTCCTGAGGATCCGCCAGGCCGCTCAGCGCGCCGGCGACCGCCGCGTGGAACGCGGTGCCGCCACCCACCGTTACGACGAGGAACCTCGGCCGTTTGTCGCTGTCGCTGCCGCTGTCCACCCTTGCCACTCCCCCGTCGACGCGCAGGGCGCTGTGCCCGTTCAGCAGTCTGCAGCGCATCGTCTGAAGGCGATCTGCATAACCTCTACAGGCGCCGCCCCGACGGAGTACGGGTGCGGCGGGAGCGGCCTGGGGCCGTCAGGCGCCCTGGATCAGGTGGCAGCACAGGCTGTCGTAGGCCCAGTCCTCCCACTGCTCCCGGGTCCAGTTCCGCTCCGTGGCGAGCAGGTGGTAGAGCTCCGGGCCGAGCAGGGCACCGCAGATGTCGAGGGCCCGCTCGTGTCCGAGTCCTTCACGCAGGACCCTGCGCTCGGCGAGGGAGTCGACGAAGTGGCCGTGCAGCGCGCGCCGGCGGCTCCGGTTGACCTGCCACTCGTCCATCCCGTCCCCGTAGGTGACGGCGACGTTGCGGAGTACCTCCAGCAGCGGCGCCGCCTGCGCGTTGACCGTGCTCATGAGCTGTGCCAGGTGCCGCATTTGCTGGCGGGGGTCGCGGACGGCGAGCGCCTCGGACACCCGGGCGAAGGAGGTGAAACCCTCGGGGCCCTCGGTGCACGGCAGATGAAGGCTGATCAGGTGGCCCAGCAGGCGTTGCTTGTTGCCGAAGGAGAAGTAGACCGTCTGCACGGCCACACCCGCATGGCGGGCGATGGCCTCGATGGTCGTGGCGACGTAGCCGCGGTCGGAGAAGAGCTGCATGGCGGCGTCGAGAATGCGTTGACGTGTCAGCTGGGCCCGCATCCGTTTGACTTCCGGTCTCTTCGGGGGCAGCACCGGAACTCCTCTTGCTATAGTAGCCGTCTAGAGTCTCCATATATTCACATCGACGGACCAGGGGTGCAAGCGTGATGGCTGATCCCGGTGAAAAGACTCCGCTGCGCACCACACGTCCTCCCTCGGCCCTCCTCGCCCTCCTCACGGGCGGCATGGGCCTGTCGATGTTCGTCCTCTACGCCATCGGTGCGCTCGGGCCGTTCCTCGTCGCCGACCTGGAACTGTCGGGCCCGCGTCTCGGCCTGCTCACCGCGGTGACCTTCGGCACGGCGGCCCTGCTGTCGCTGTACGCGGGCCATGTCGCCGACCTCGTCGGCGGACGGCGGGCGCTGGCGCTGCTGCTGGCCCTCGTCGCCTGCGCCTTCGCCGCACTGACCACGTCGCACACCTACGGGCTGCTGCTCGCCGCGCTGGTCCTCGGCGGTGCGGCCCAGTCGCTCGCCAACCCGGCGACCAACAAGCTGATATCCGCTCATGTACCGCCTTCGCGACGGGCGATGGCGGTCGGCGTGAAGCAGTCGGGCGTCCCGCTCGCCGCATTCACCGCCGGGCTGGTCCTGCCCTCCCTGGCGCAGGCCACCTCGTGGCGCACGGCGCTGGCGCTGGTGGTGCCGCTCGCGCTGGCCGCGGCCGGGGCGGCGCTGCTGCTGCCGGCGGACGGCCCGCCGCCGGCCGGGGCGGCCCTGTCGCTGCCGTCACCGCCGAACACGCCCACCCGCTGGCTGATGGGCGTCTCGTTCTTCATCGGCTGCGGCCTCGCCTCCCTCACCACGTACTTGCCGCTCTACGCCCATGAACGGCTCTCCCTGGGCGAACGCGGCGCGGGCGCGCTGATCTCCGCCGTCGGCGTGTCCGGCATCGCCGCGAGGCTGCTGTGGTCGAAGTACAGCGACCGGCTCGACGTATCCCGCTCACTGCTCGTCCTCGCGGTCGTCGCGGTGGCGTCGGCCCTGCTGCTGCCCGCCGCCGGGGCGATGACCTGGCTGGTGTGGGCCGGAGCCGTGGGGCTCGGTGGATCGGCCGCGGCGGCGAACGCGATCACCATGGTCGCGGTGACCAAGGGCAGCGGTTTCGGCCGGACCGGCCACGCCTCGGCGCTGGTCTCCCTCGGCTTCTTCGCCGGCTTCGTGGCCGGCCCGCCGGCCTTCGGCCTGCTCGTCGACTCGGCCGGCGGCTGGAACGCCGGCTGGACCCTGGTGACGGCCGCCTTCGCCGTGGCCGCCGCACTGTCGTGGGCCGGGCGCGGGCCGGTGGACCGCAGCCTCTGAGCGCCCGCAGTGCGCCGGCCCGCGCCCCGGTGCGCCTCCGGGCCCGGGAGCGGGGCTCCCGGGCCCGGAGGCGCGTCGCGGGTGTCAGGACATGAAGTCGTAGTCCAGGTGCCTGTCCTCGTCCGTGTCCGTCCAGAAGCCGTAGCGGCGCATCCCGTACATCAGCGGAAGCTGGAGCTGGAGCTGGGTGATGGCGGCGACGCGCCCCATCACCACGGCGTGGTCGCCGACCTTCTGGATCTCGTGAACCGCGCAGTCGGCGACGGTGTGCGCCGCCTCGTGCAGGTGCGGACCGCCGATGTCGCCCACGGTGCGCCAGGCAACCTTGTCGAAGCGTTCCCGTACGCCGGACGCGAAGAGCTCGGCGGTCGCCCGAGCCTGGCTGTGCAGCAGGTTCACCGCGAACGCGCCGCTGCCCTGTACCGCGTGGAGCGTCGGGCTGCCCTGGCGCAGGCAGACCAGCAGGGTCGGCGGATTCAGCGCCACGCTGCACAGCGAGGTACAGGTCATCCCCCACGGCTCCCCGTCGGGCGCGATCGCGGTGATCACCGAGACCCCGGTGGGGAACCCCGCCATGAGTGGGCGGATGTCGGGCTGATCGGTTTCCGGCGTCATGATGTCGGCCTCCTGCGGGGTCTCACGTGGACGTGCGGACGAGATCGGGGGAAGCATGCGGGAGCGCGGCCCTGACCTCCTCGGCCAGGTCCCTGGCGAAGCCGCCGAACGCGTCGCCCAGGAAGTGGAAGTGCCCACCGGGGTAGACGCGTTCGGTGAAACGGGACCGGGTCTGCCGTGCCCAGGACGCCATCTCTACCATCGGCGCCCAGGCGTCGTGCGTCGCCGCGAAGACGGTGACGGGGGCGGCCATCGGCGTGCGGTGGGCGTCGGGCCGGTAGCCGGCGACGGCCCGCAGGTCGCTGCGGACGAGCCGCAGGAAACGGTCGCGGAAGTCGGGCACGGCGTCCAACTGCTGCGGCATGCCGCCCATCTCCCGCAACCGTGCCAGCAGTTCCTCGTCCGGGCTGTCGGGATCGGGCAGCCGGGTCAGCACCTCGTGGCCGGGCGCCCCTCTGCCCGAAACCCCGACCCAGCGGGGGCGGACGCCCAGCTTCTCGAGCGCCCGCGCCGTCTCGTGCGCGACGATCGCGCCGAGGCTGTGCCCGAAGAGGACCAGGGGCGCCCCCTCGGCCCAGGGCAGGACGTCCTCGGTGGCCGTCGCCACGATCTCGTCCATGGACTCCAGGGCCGGTTCGGTGTGGCGCTTGCCTCGTCCCGGGAGATCCAGCAGGAGCACGTCCCAGTCGGCGGGGACGTGACGGGTCAGCGGGAACCAGGACGCGGCCGAGCCGCCCGCGTGGTGGAAGGCCACCAGGCGGACGGCGGGATCGTCGAGCCTGCGCGGGCGCACGAAGTTGCTCATGCGTCCCGCCCCTGTGCGTTCCCGGCGGCAGCCGTCTCCGCGATGTCGTCAGCGAGCTTCGCGAAGAGCTCCCCGAGGGGCAGGTCCAGCGGCAGTTCCTCGGCGGTCAGCCGGAGCCGGTAGTTCTCCTCGACCTTGGTGATGAACAGGACCGACAGGAACGAGTCGCCGCCGGAGTCGAGGAACGACAGTGTGGTGTCGGGCTCCTCGGACGCGTGCAGCGCCTCGGTGAGCTCGGCCAGCAGATAGGCGCGCACGGCCTCCCGGTCCGCCGGGTCGGGCGCACGGCGCTTGTGCCCGGCAGCCGTCGCGGCGGCGTCGCCGCCGCCCGCCCCGACGAGCGGCTCCTCGATCCAGAAGCGCTTGCGCTGGAACGGGTAGGTCGGCAGGTCGCCGGTGAACCGGGCTCCCGGTGCGCGCAGCGCGTCGAGCCGGAGGTCGGCCCCCGCCGTGAAGAGCCCGCCGAGCGCGGCGGACAGCAGTGCGGGCGCCTCGTCCGGGTCGTCGCCGACGAGGGGCGCCGCGTGGGTGGCGCCGCCCGCCTCCCACTCCAGCCGGGCCGCGTCGCCGAGGTCCGCGTCGAGCTGCGGGCGGACCCGGACGCCGAAGGTGCCCAGCAGGCCGACCAGGCGCGCGGCCGGGGTGCCCGCACCCTCGGCGCCGCCGGCCGCCGCGGGATACGCCGTGGTGAGGGCGGCGAGCCCTGCGGCGAGCCGCTCCTCGTCACCGGAGATCCGCAGCACGGCCGTGCGGGGCGCGGCGGGCACCCGGGCGTCCACGGGCCCGGTCCGCAGATCGAGGGCGGCACCGAGCGCTTCGGCGAGTTCACCGGCGGTGGTGCCGGTGACGGCGACGCGGTGGGCGAACGGGGTGCGGCCGGCGCGCAGCGTGTGGCAGACCGACGGCAGCTGTGCCGGTTCGGTCTGCTTCAGGGCGGCCCGTACGGCACCGGTCAGTTCCTCCAGGGCGACCGGGTCCTTCGCGGAAAGCGTCAGCAGCTCGGTCCGGGCGTCGCCGGGGACGGCCGGCTCCGGGGCGTCGTAGCCCTGGAGGACGACATGGGCGTTCGTGCCGCTCATGCCGAACGAGTTGACACCGGCCACCCTGGGCCCGGGCGGCCACGGCCGGTTGCGGCGCGGCACCGTGACGGAGAGCCGGTCCCACGGGATGTGGGGGTTGAGCGCCGACCCGTCGTCGGGCAGTGCGGCGGGGATCTCGCGGTTCCGGAGCATCAGGACGGTCTTGATGACGGCGGCGATGCCGGACGCCGCCTCCAGGTGCCCGAGGCGGGCCTTGACACTGCCGATGGGCAGCGGCGTGCCCCGTTCGCGGACGGCGTCGCCGACGACGGCGTCCAGGGCGCCGACCTCAATCGGGTCGCCCAGGGGGGTGCCGGTGCCGTGCGCCTCGACATATCCCAGCTCGCCGGCGGTGACCCGGGCGTCGGCGAGGGCCTCCCTGAACACTTCCTGCTGCGCGGGCCCGTTGGGGGCGGTGAGGCCGGAGGCGGCGCCGTCGTGGTTGACCGCGGAGCCGCGGACGGTGGCCAGCACCTGCCGCCCCTCCGCCTCGGCGTCGTCCTGGCGCATCAGGACCAGGACGCCGACGCCCTCGCTCCGGCCGTAGCCGTCGGCGGTGGCGAGGAAGGACTTCGACCGGCCGTCCGGCGACACGGCGCGGGTCTGGCAGAGCGACACCATCAGGCTCGCCGACAGCAGCAGGTTGGACCCGCACACCAGTGCGTAGCGGCACTCCTCGTTGCGCAGCGCGCGGACGGCGAGGTGCAGCGCGGACAGCGAGGACGAGCACGCCGTGTCGACGCTCAGCACCGGCCCGCGGAAGCCCATCACATGGCTGATGCGGCCCGCGCCGAAGCAGAGCCCGCCACCGGTGGTGTAGTACGGGTCGATCCGCGTCATGTCGGTGCGGTCCTCGAGGCGTTCGTTGTACTCGGAGGCCATCATGCCGAGGAACACCCCGACGTCGAGCCGGTCGGAGCGGCGGACGGCGATGCCCGCACGCTCCAGGGCCTCCCAGGCGGTCTCCAGCAGCATGCGCTGCTGCGGGTCGAGCAGCTTCGCCTCGCGCTGCGAGATGCCGAAGAAGTCGGCGTCGAAGTGGGAGATGTCGGAGAGGAAGCCGGCCCGCTCGACGTAGGAGTGGCCGGGCCGGCCGGGCACCGGGTCGTAGACGGCCCGCAGTCCCGGGCGCTCGGCCGGGATCTCCGAGTCCGCTGTGCCCTCGGCGCGGAGCCAGTCCCAGTAGGCCTCGGGGGTGTCGAGGCCGCCGGGCAGCCGCAGGCTCATCCCGACCACCGCCAGGGGGGCGTGCCGGCGGTCCTCCAGCTCCCGGATGCGTGCCTGGAGCCGCCGGGAGTGCTTGAGCTGCTCCTCCATCAACTGCCGGATCTGCGCGGGTTCCATGCTTCGGGCGCTCATATCTCTGTCCCCACATCTGCCTGTACGGCTTGGACGAGTTCGTCGAACGACAGTTCCGCCGGGTCCGCTTCGGGTGCGATGTCCTCCGCGGCGGACGCGGGGGCGGTGTACGCCCCGGGGGGCGCGGGCCGTACCGGGGCGGCTTCTTCGCCGGACGGCGCCGGCGCGGCGGCGGGTTCCGCCGTGAACAGCAGGGCGGTGACGTAGGCCACCAGCTGGGAGACGGTGGGGTGGTCCAGCGCCACCGTCGCTGGCAGGTCGACGCCGAGCGCGTCCGACAGCCGTGTGCGGAGGTCGATCACCATGATCGAGTCCAGGCCGGTCTCGGTGAATCCGATGTCGTCGGCGATGGCGCCCGGGTCACCGAGCACCTCGCCCGCCAGGGCGCGGATCTCCCGGTACAGGCGCTCGCCGCGCTCCTCCGCGTCCAGACCGGCGAGCTCCTCCGCCAGCCGGCCCCGGCGCGGCTGGGCCGCGGCGGCCCGGGCCGGGCGGGAGACGAGCTGGCGCACCAGCGCGCCACGGGGGTGGCCGTCCAGCTGTCCCGCGTAGCCGTCGCGGTCCATGGCCACCACGACGAGCCGGCTTCCGGTGCCGCCGGCCAGGACCGTGGTCAGCGTCTCCTCCGCCTCCTCGTCGGTGAGGGGCCGCAGACCGCGCCGTTCCATGGCCCGTCCGGTGGCCGCGGAGGCGGCCATGCCGCCCCGGGCCTTCGGCGCCCAGGGGCCCCAGTCGACGCTGGTAGCGGGTACTCCGCGGGCCCGCAGCAGTGCCGCGAGTCCGTCCAGGTATCCGTTGGCCGCGGCGTAGTTGGCCTGGCCGGCGGAGCCGAGGACGGCCGAGGCGGACGAGTACAGGACCAGGGCGTCCAGGTCCTGGCCGTCCAGTGCCTCCACCAGGTTCGCGGCGCCCTCGGCCTTGGCGGCGAAGACGGTGGCGAAGGCGTCCTCGTCGAGCCGTTCGAAGGCCCGGTCGTCGCTGACGCCCGCGAGGTGCAGCACGGTGCGCAGCGGGGCCTCCCGGCCGGCCGCCGCCACGGCCGCGCGGCACGCCTCGGGGTCGGTGACGTCACCGGCCACGACCGTCACCCGCACGCCCCGTGCGGTGAGTTCGTCGATGACCGTGCGGGCGGTGGCGTCCGGCGCGGACCTGCCCATGAGGGTGAGGGCGGTGATGCCGGCCCGGGCGAGGAACCCGGCGCTGCTCAGCCCGAGGGCGCCGAGTCCACCGGTGATCAGCGCGGCGCCGCCGCGCCCGGACAGGCCGGTGCCCGTGCCGTCGTCCCGTGCAGTCTCCCCGTCGTGCGGGACCAGCCGGGCCACCGAGACGCCGTCCCCGCCGACGGAGAGCCACGGGTCCGGGACGCCGGCCGTGACGGCCCGGGTCACGGCGGCGGCGAGCGGGGCGGCCTCCCAGCCGGAGCCGAGGCCGACCCGCAGCAGCAGCCGGTCGGTCTGCTCGGCCTCCAGCGAGGCGAGCATGCCCCACAGGGTCTCGCGGACCGGTGCGGCGGCGGCGTCCGTCGCGGCGAGCACCGCGTAGGGGACGGTGCGCTCCGACGCCTGCAGGGCGGCGGCGAGTTCGAGGGCCGCGGCGCGGGCGGCCTCGGGACCGGTCCGCCCGCCGCCCCGCTCCTCGGTGAAGCGGGCGTCCAGGACGAGGTCCGGCCGGGGGCCGTCGCCGGTGCCGGTCACGGCCTCGACCCGGTGGCCCTGCGCGGCGAGCGCCGCGTGCAGGGCCCAGCCGACCGGTGTCGTGTCGCCGAGCAGGGCGATCCGCAGGGCCCGCGTCCCGGTGTCGTCCGCCACCGGGGCGTGCTGCGGCGTCCACCTCAGGTCGTAGGTGTGCAGGGCGCCGTCGCGCAGCGAGCGTTCCAGGACGGCGCGCGGCGCGCGCCGGAAGCGGAAGTCGTCCACGGCGAGGACGGTGGCGCCGCTGCCGTCGAACATGTGCAGGTCGGCGGCCTTGACCTGGAGCAGGCCGTCGTCCGTCCCGCCCTCGACCACCGCCCGGACATGGCCCCACAGGTCCTGTCCGGGCACGGGTCGGCGGGGGAACGAGAGGCGGGCGACGGCGAACGGGATCGCCAGGCCGTCGTCCTCGGACACCTCGTCGCCGGTGATGGCGAAGGCCACCGCGCTCTGCAGGCAGGAGTCGAGCAGGCCGGGGTGGATCTCCCAGCCGTCGGGGGACTCGTTCATCTCCGCCGGTTCGACGAAACGGATGAGCGCCTCCTGGCCGCGGATCCAGGCCTCCCCGATCCAGCGGAAGGACGGCCCGAGGTGGTAGCCGAGGGCCCGCAGGTGGGCGTAGAAGGCGTCGCCCGTCAGATGCCGGTCGGCGCCGGCGGCGAAGGACGCCGGGTCCGGTGGCGCGGCGCGGCGCGCGTCCACCGCGGCCGGGCCGGGCGGTTCGCCGATCCGTGCGGCCAGGTGCTGCTGCCAGCGCCCGCGCTCCGGGTCGAGCAGGCTGTGGACGCTGATGCCGCGGGAGCGGCCCTCGTGGGTCTCCTCGACGATCTGGAGGTCGTAGTGCTCGCCGTCCCGCAGCACCAGGGCGCGCGGGAAGTGGAGGTCCTCCAGGACGACCGGCGCTCCCCCACTGCCGAGTGCGGACAGGACGGTCGCGGTCTGGGAGGCGCCGGGCACCGAGACGACGCCGAAGAGGCGGTGGTCGGTGAGGTGGGCCGGGTACTCGGTGCTGCGCACGGTGGTCCAGACACGGCCGCCGAGCGCGGGCGAGCGCAGCGGGCTTCCCCAGGCGGGCGCCTGCGGGTCGGGTCGCCGCACGGCCGGGGCGGCGCCGCCGCCCGCGGCGGTCCAGTGCCGGGTCCGGGCGAACGGGTAGCGCGGCGCGGGCGTGCCAGCGGCGGCGCGCCGCGGGGAGGTGCGCGACCAGTCGATGTCCTGGCCGCCCAGGTACAGCGCCTTGGTCGCCGCGAGCAGCGCCGCGCCGTCGCCGGTGCCCCGGCGCAGCGACGAGACGGTGGCGGGCGCGGGGTAGAGCTCCGCGCCGGCGACCAGGTTGGCCAGGGTGCGGTCGGGACCGATCTCCAGGCAGATGTCGATCCCCAGCCCGGCGAGGCTGCGCGCCCCGTCGTGGAACCGCACGGGCAGGCGCGCATGACGGCGCCAGTACGCAGCGTCGTACTCGCCGGTGCCGGCGAGCCGACCGGTCACGTTGGAGACGATGGACAGCGTCGGCTCACGGAACGCGAGCGGGGCGAGGACCTCGTCGAACTCGGCGAGGGCGGGCTCGAGCAGCCGGGAGTGGAAGGCGTGCGACACCCCGAGCCTGCGGGCCCGTACGCCGTCCTCCTTCAGCCGGGCGGCGAGCGCCTCGACGGCGTCGACGGAGCCGGACACCACCACGGACCGCGGTCCGTTGACGGCCGCGACGTCGAGATCCGTCGCCGCCGTCCACTCGGTGACCTGCTCCTCGGTGGCGACGACGGCGAGCATCGCGCCGCGTTCCGTGCCCTGCATCAGCCGGGCGCGGTGGGCGATCAGCTCCAGTCCGGTGGACAGGTCCATCACACCGGCCGTGATCGCGGCGGAGATTTCGCCGACGCTGTGTCCCATGACGACGGCGGGCCGCACGCCCCGGGCCTCCCACAGCGCGGCGAGGGAGAGCTCCAGGGTCACCAGCGCGGGCTGGGTGACCCAGGTCTCGTTGACCGCGTCCCGGTCGTCGCCGTAGTACAGGAGGTCGGCCAGACGGGCGCCGAGCGCGGGCGCCAGGACCCGGTCGCAGGCGTCGAACGTCTCCCGGAACACCGGTTCGCTCTCGTACAGTTCGCGGCCCATGCCGAAGTACTGGCTGCCCTGTCCGGAGAAGAGGAACGCGATGCGCGGGGCACCGGCGGCGGAGCCGGCCGGGGCGCTCAGCTGCTCGGCGAGCTGCTCGGCGGTCGTACCGAGCAGGGCGCGCCGGTACCGGAAGTGGGCGCGGCCCGCTCCGGCCTGTGCGGCGAGCGCGTCCAGCTCCTCGTCGGCGGCGTCGCCGAGGCGCACCGCCCAGGCGGCGCTGAGGCGGTCGAGGCCGTCCGGGTCGGGGGCGGACAGCGGGATCAGCCGGGTGACCGGACGGGACGGGGGCTCCTGCGGTGCGGGTGCCGTCACGGGCACCTCTTCGGGAGCGTCGGCGACGACCAGGTGCGCGTTGGTGCCGGTGAAGCCGAACCCGGACACACCGGCGACACGGGGCCCGTCGCCGCGGCGCCACACGGTGGCGGTGTCGACGACCCGCATGTTCATGCCGGACCAGTCGACGTGCGGATTGGGCTCGGTGAAGTGGAGGTTGGCGGGGATCACGTCGTGGCGCAGCGCGAGCACCGTCTTGAAGAGGGCGGCCATGCCGGCGGCGGACTCGCAGTGGCCGATGTTGCTCTTGACCGAGCCCACGTGCAGCGGGCGGCCGGGCTTCCGTCCCGGGCCGAGCACCCGCCAGGCGGCGGCGAGCTCGACCGGGTCGCCGAGGGCGGTGCCGGTGCCGTGCGCCTCCAGGTAGGAAACGTCGCCGCCCTCGACGCCCGCCTGGGCCAGCGCGGTCCGGAGCATGGTCTCCTGGGCCAGGCCGCTGGGCACGGTCAGTCCGGAGGACGCTCCGTCCTGGTTGACGGCGCTGCCGCGGATGACCGCGAGCACCCGGTCGCCGTCGCGGCGGGCGTCGCCGTGCCGCTTGAGCACCACGACACCGCAGCCCTCCGAGCGGACGAAGCCGTTGGCGTCGGCCGAGAAGGTGCGGCACCGTCCGTCGGGCGAGAGCATGTGCGCCTGGCTGACGGCGGCCCAGGAGGCAGGATCGAGCATGACGTTGACACCGCCGGCGAGCACGGCGTCGCTCTCGCCGGAGCGCAGTGAGCCGACGGCGAGGTGCAGGGCGACCAGCGACGAGGAGCACGCGGTGTCCACGGCGACGGCCGGGCCGTTCAGGCCCAGGGTGTAGGCGATCCGTCCGGCCGCCGCGTTCAGCGCGGTGCCGGTGCTGTAGTAGGCGTCGACTGCGTCGGGTCCGTCCGCGGCGAGCAGGCGGGCGTAGTCGCCGTAGCTGATGCCGACGAAGACCCCGGTACGCGAGTTGCGCAGCGACCGCGGGTCGATGCCGCCGTCCTCCATGGCGTGCCATGCCGATTCGAGGAGGGTGCGCTGCTGGGGATCGAGGTTCTCGGCCTCGCGCGCCGGCACGGAGAAGAATCCGGCGTCGAAGCGGTCGATGTCGTCGAGGAATCCGCCCTGGTCGGTGGTGACGGTCCCGGGTGCGAGAGCGTCGGGGTCCCAGCGGCCGGGGGGCACCCGGGTCACGCCGTCCCGTCCGTCGATCAGCAGGTCCCACAGCTCCTCGGCGTTGCGGGCGCCGGGGAAACGGCCGGCCATGCCGACGATCGCGATCGGCTCCGGGGCGCTGGAGGGCACCGCCCCGGCCGCCGGCGTCCCGTGCGCGCCTGCCGCCGGGGCGGCGGCGAGCGGCGCGGGGCGCGGGGC
>NZ_POTZ01000153.1 GCF_003236365.1 Streptomyces sp. NTH33 | reverse complement strand
CGCTCCACCCGCCCGCCGCGCTCCAGCCGCGTGCACGGCCGCCCGAGCCGCGCCGCCGCCGCGTCCAGCAGCTCGGCCGCCGACGTACCGCCGAGGTCCGCCAGCAGATCCCCCGGATCCCTCTCAGGGTGCCCACGCCCGAGCAGCCCGGCGAACGCCCCGTGCGCCACGCCGGGCACGTCCTCCCCGCTGACGTGCAGCAGGACCACCCCGGACGCGTGCGGCGCGTAGGTGCGTACGGCGTCCACGCAGGCGGGCCAGGTGCCCTCCACCAGCCAGGCGATCACACGCATCCGGTCGGCCTCCTCCGCCTTCAGAGAACCTGGAGCGCTCCCCACAATGCCACCACCGCGGGCACCAGCGCGGACGGCACGGTCAGCAGACCGAGCCGGGTGAACTCCTTGAGGTCCACGCCGTGTTCGTGCTGGTGCACGATCCGCCGCCACAGCAGGGTCGCGAGGGAGCCGGCGTAGGTGAGGTTCGGGCCGATGTTCACCCCGAGCAGCACCGCGAGGACCGCCCCCGGCCCGGCCGGCGCGGTCAGCGGCAGCAGGACCAGCACCGCCGGCAGGTTGTTGATCAGGTTGGCGAGGACGGCGGCCGGCGCGGCGACGGCGAGCAGCGCCGGCAGTCCCGTGCCGCCGGGCAGGACGTGTCCGAGCGCGCCGGCGAGGCCGTTGTCCACCACCGCGCGCACCACGATGCCGAGGGCCAGGACGAACGCCAGGAAGGCCGGCGCCGCGGCCCGCACCACCGTCGGCGGGGTCGCCGTCCGCCGCACCAGCGCGCGCCCGGCGAGCACCAGCGCCCCGGCCAGCGCCGCCCACACCGGTTCGACGCCGAATGTGGACGCCACCACGAAGCCGGCGAGCGTGCAGGCCACGGTGACCAGCGCGAACAGCGGCAGCCCGGCCGGCTCCCCGATGCGCGGCGAGGGTGCCGCGGCCGCCAGGTCGCGGACGAAGAAGCGGCGGAAGACCACGTACTCGGCGCCGATCGCGACCAGCCACGGCAGCGTCATCAGCGCCGCGAACCGGGTGAAGCTCAGCCCGCTCGCCGCGAACGCCAGCAGGTTGGTGAGGTTGGAGACCGGCAGCAGCAGCGACGCGGTGTTGGACAGGTGCGTGCACGCGTACACGTGCGGTTTGGGCCGTACGCCGGTGCGGGCGGCGGTGGCGAACACCACCGGCGTGAGCAGCACGACCGTGGCGTCCAGGCTGAGCACCGCGGTGATGGCGGAGGCCAGCGCGAACACCGCCGTCAGCAGCCGCACCGGGCGGCCCCGCGCCCAGCGGGCCATCCACGCCCCGCACGCCCGGAACAGCCCCTCGGCGTCGCAGAAGTGGGCGAGCACCAGCACCGCCGCCAGGAACCCGACCACCGGCCCCAGCCGCTCCGCCTCGGCCCGGGCGTGGTCGAGCGGGATCGCGCCCGTCGCGACGACGACACCGGCGGCGGGCACGGCCATGACCGCCTCCGGCCAGCCGAACGGGCGGACGACGGCCCAGGCGAGCACGGCGACGAGCAGGGCGACCGAGAGACTCTCGGCGAGCGCGGTGTTCAGGGCGGGGTCCTCCCGAATGCGGTCGGCGGTGTCCGCTCAGGGAGCCGTGCCGGGGCCGAGGACCGTCAGGAACACCGAGGAGGCGTTGCCGCCCACGGGGACCTGGCCGGCCGTCCACCTCACCGTGAGGTGGTCGCGTTCGTCCGGCGGCGTGACGATCAGCGCTGCGGGCGTCGCCGTCCTCGCCCCGCTCACTCCGGGGTTGGAGAACGTCAGCCCCGCCCAGGCGCTGCTCCCCGGCCTCAGCGTCACCGTGGTGGGCGTGCCCGCGGACCGCTTCGGCTCCGGGCCCAGCTGCCGGCCCGCGGCGTCCACGAACGCGGCGCCGGGATAGCCGCGCACGGTGCAGGTACGGCCGGAGGTGTTGGTCAGGACCACCGGGAAGTTCTCCTGCCCGGCGCCGGGGTCGTTGCGGCCCACCGAGGCCTTCAGTTCGGAGGTGTGGCAGCGGGTGCTCGTGGCGGCGGCGCGGGTGCCGCCCGTGCCGTGGGCGGAGCCGGTGGCCGCGCTGCTCGGGGGTGTGGCGCCGCTGCTCGTGGCGGAGTCCGTGCCGGGTGTCGTACCGGTCACGGTGCCGCCGGCCGTGGTGTCGCCGGTCGCGGGCGCGGCGGTGCCCGACACCTGCCGCGGAGCGCCGCTCGTGCCGCCGCCGCTGCCGCAGGCGGTCAGCAGACCCAGTACGGCGACCGCGCTCGCCAGCAGGGCCGCTCGGTGGACGGACGGGGACGTGTGCGTCATGTTCCACACTCCTGGAGGTTCGCCGCACGCGGTGGCCGCGTGCGTCCGGCGCCTCGTGCGCCGTCATGGGTGTCCGATGCGCGAACCGGACGGAAAGTTCGCGGCCGACCGCACATTCCTCACCTTCCTCCGGAACTCCTTCCCGCCGCGTGCCGCGCGGAGTTCACCCGTACGAGGTCAGGTGACCCGCAGGGAGCGGAGTACGCGTCCGGTCGCGTCGCCGTCGCCGCGCTGCCGGATCTGCACGTACACCCGGGGCCGGCCGCCGCCGGCCGGGGCGAGCGCGGTCTCCGTGAGCCGCCCGCCGTCCGGGCAGGCGCTCCAGGTCCGGATCCGGCCGTGCCACCGTCCGCCGGTGCAGGAGCGGCCGCCGTCGTAGTGGCAGCCCGGGTGGCCCAGCGCGTTCACCCGTGCGGTGACGTCGCCGTGCTCGCCCAGGCCGACGAACACCCCGCGCACGTCCGCCCCGAGGTCCTGCCACCGGGACAGGTCGTCGGCGACGGCGAGGCCCGGCTCGTGCCCGGCGGGCAGGCGCCGTGCCGCCGAGCAGCCCGCGGTGATCGAGCCCGCGCGGTACGCCGACCCGCGCACCACCGGTGTCATCGCGGGCTCCCGCGTCGACCTGCTGGAGGCGCTGGACCGGCTGGAGCGGGAGCATCCCCACCTGGTGGCGCCGCTGGTCTACCGGGACATCTGCCAACTGGAGTACGCGGAGGCCGCCGAGCGGGCCGGCATTCCGCTGGGCACGCTCAAGTCGCGGCTGCACGAGGCGCGCCGCCGGGTCAGGCCGTGGCTGACCGACGCCTCCTGAGCCTCGGGCCGGCGCCCCGACCCGTCGGCGTCACTCGTCGTCCAGGCTCAGCTCCGCCCAGATGGTCTTGCCCTCGGCGGTGTGCCTGCTGCCCCACCGCCGGGTGAGCTGGGCGACCAGCAGCAGACCGCGGCCGCCCTCGTCCCAGGTCTTGGCGCGGCGCAGGTGCGGGGCGGCGTGGGTGGTGTCGTACACCTCGCAGATCAGGTGCGCCCCGCTGTGGATCAGCCGCAGCCTGATCGGCGGAGTGCCGTACCGCAGCGCGTTGGTGACCAGCTCGCTGACCACCAGTTCGGTGGTGAACGCCGCCTCGCCGAGCCCCCAGCCGTCGAGCTGCTCGACGACCCGTTTGCGGACCGGGGCGACCAGCGAGGGATCGGGCGGGATGTCCCAGGTGGCCACCTGGGAGGACGGCAGGCCCCGGGTGCGGGCCAGCAGCAGGGCCACGTCGTCGCAGGCGTTGCCCGCCGGCAGCAGGGCGTGCAGGACGCGGTCGCAGGTCTCCTCCAGGGAGCCGGTCCGGGCGGCCAGCGCCTCGCACAGCAGCCGGTGGCCGGCGTCGGCGTCCCGTCCGCGGCCCTCGACCAGCCCGTCGGTGAAGAAGGACAGCACGCTGCCCTCCCGCAGGTCGAGTTCGACGCTCTCGAACGGCAGCCCGCCCACGCCCAGCGGCGGACCCCACGGCAGCTCCACCCGGCGCGGCGGGCCGTCCGGCGGGACCAGGACCGGCGGCGGGTGCCCGGCACGGGCGAGCGTGCAGCGGCGGGAGACCGGGTCGTAGACCGCGTACAGACAGCTCGCGCCGGCCTCGCCGGGGCCGCCCTCGGTGCCGGCCTCGGCGGACATCCGGGCCACCACGTCGTCGAGGTGGGTGAGCAGCTCGTCCGGGGAGAGGTCGATGTCGGCGAGGGTGCGTACGGCGGTGCGCAGCCGACCCATGGTGGCCGAGGCCTGCACGCCGTGCCCGAGGACGTCCCCGACGACCAGGGCGACCCGCATCCCGGACAGCGGGATCACGTCGAACCAGTCGCCGCCCAGCCCGTCCCGGGCCGCCGGCAGGTAGCGGGAGGCCGCCTCCACGGCGGCGGTGTGCGGCAGGGTGCGCGGCAGCAGGCTGTGCTGCAGGGCGAGGGCGGTCTCCCGCTCCCGGGAGTAGCGCCGGGCGTTGTCGATGCAGACGGCGGCGCGGGCCGTGACCTCCTCGGCGAGCAGCACGTCGTCGGGCATGAACGGGGCGGGCTGCTCGAACCGGGTGAAGACGGCGACTCCGAGGGTCACCCCCCGGGCCCGGATCGGCACGGACATCGTGGAGTGGACGCCCAGCTCCCGGACGCGCGTGCTGCGCACCGGGTCCCAGGACAGCCACTTCTCCAGGTCGCCCGCCTCCTCGGTGAGCACCACCGAGTGACCCGTCACCAGGCAGACGCCCTGCGGAGAGGTGGCCGGGTAGACCTCGGCCCTCCCGGCCACGGCGACGGCCTCCGGCGCGCCCGGACTGACGGAGCTGTGGGCGGCCCGGCGCAGGGCGACCGGCATGTTCGGCGGGCCGGTGAGCGGCTTGCCGCCGTCCTCGGCCGCGTCCAGCAGGTCGACGCCGACGAAGTCGGCGAGGGCCGGGACACAGACGTCGGCGAGCTCCTGCGCCGTCCGGGTGACGTCGAGGGTGGTGCCGATGCGCACGCTCGCCTCGTTCATCAGTTGCAGCCGCTCGCGCGCCCGGTACTGCTCGGTGAAGTCGTGCGCGGCGACACTCACCCCGCACACCCGTCCCCGAGGGTCGGTGACCGGGGACACACGGGCCAGCCAGACGTTCGACCGGCCGTCGACGCCCATCGGCGCGTACGTCCGCGCGTCGTCCTCCCGGCCGGTGGTCAGGACCCGGTGCATGTGCCGCTCGAAGTCCTCGCTCTGCCGGTGGCCGCCGATCTCGGAGTGGCGCAGACCCCGCAGCCGCTCGGCCGGCACCCCGCCGAACACCTCCGCCATGGCGGGATTCATCCCGCGCAGGCGCAGCCGCTCGTCGTAGACGGCCATGGCGCAGGGGGACTGCATGAGCGCGATCCGGGACAGCGGGTCGTCCGGGGCCTTCGGCCCGCCGTCCTCCAGGGGAGTGACCAGGAGCAGGCCGCCGCCGTCCTCCGGGGCCCGGCGGTTGACCAGTACCCAGACGGTCACGGCGTGCCCGTCCCGGTGCCGCAGGGCGAGCGTGCCGCTCCAGCGCGGCCCCCCGGGAAGGACCGGCCGCGGGCCGCCGGCCAGCAGGTGCGCCGCCTTCCTGCCCAGGACCTCCTCGGGCGCCCAGCCGAGCAGCCGGTGCGCGCCCTCGTTCCACTCGACGAGGACGCCGTGGTCGTCGACGACGGCCCGTGCCGTGGCCGCGTCGTCGAACGGGTACACCGGGCTCATCGTCGCCACTCCATCGCGCACACTCACAGTGAACAGGTGCGTCACTTGCGTTCCACCCTAGTCCGTAACGGCGTCGCGCGGACGGCGGCCCCCTGCCGTGCGGCGGACGCGTCAAGGGGACGCCCGGTCGTCGCGGCAGCGGGGGCGGGAACGCGCCGCCACACCCTTGACGGGATGTCATGGCTGCAACAAACATGGCGGGGTCCGTCTCTTGGGAGCGCTCCCACGGGAGTGCCGCCCGTACCTCCCTCTCGAGGAGCCCAGACGTGAAACGACGCAGAACCACCCTGTTGTCCGTGCTCGCCCTGCTCGCGGCGGCGTTCACCACCCTGCCCGCCGCCCCGCAGGCCCGGGCCGACGAGGCCGAGCAGATCAGGAACGGAACCTTCGACACCACCACCGAACCGTGGTGGACGACGAGCAACGTCACCGCGGGCCTGTCCGACGGCCGGCTGTGCGCGAACGTGCCCGGGGGCACCGCCAACCGCTGGGACGCCGCCGTGGGACAGAACGACATCACCCTGGTGAAGGGCGAGACCTACCGGCTGTCGTTCTCGGCGTCCGGCACGCCCGACGGGCACGTGGCCCGGGCGCTCGTGGGGCTGTCGGTGGCGCCGTACGACACCTGGTTCGAGGTGAGCCCGCAGCTGAGCGTCTCGGGGAACGCCTACTCCTACACCTTCACCTCCCCCGTCGACACCGCCCAGGGCCAGGTCGCCTTCCAGCTCGGCGGCGCCGCGGATCCCTGGCGCTTCTGCCTGGACGACGTGTCACTGCTGGGCGGGGTGCCGCCGGAGGTGTACGAGCCCGACACCGGGCCACGGGTCCGCGTCAACCAGGTCGCCTACCTGCCGGACGGGCCCAAGAACGCCACGCTGGTCACCGACGCCGCCTCGAAGCTGCCCTGGCGGCTGCGCAACACCAAGGGGGCCGTCGTGGCCCAGGGCTGGACGGTGCCACGGGGCAAGGACATCTCCTCCGGGCAGAACGTGCAGTCGATCGACTTCGGCTCCTACCGGGGACGCGGCAAGGGCTTCACCCTGACCGCCGACGGCGAGACGAGCCGCCCCTTCGACATCGGCGCGGAGGCCTACGAACAGCTCCGCCTGGACTCCCTCAAGTACTACTACACGCAGCGCAGCGGGATCGCGATCCGCGAGGACCTGCGCCCCGGCTACGCCCGCCCCGCCGGCCACCTGAACGCCGCCCCCAACCAGGGCGACGCCAAGGTGCCCTGCCGGCCCGGCCTGTGCGACTACACACTGGACGTCACCGGCGGCTGGTACGACGCGGGCGACCACGGCAAGTACGTCGTCAACGGCGGCATCACCACCTGGGGACTGCTGAGCACCTACGAGCGCTCCCTGCACGCGCGCACCGGCCGGCCCTCGAGCCTCGGTGACAGGACGCTCGCCGTCCCGGAGAGCGGCAACAAAGTGCCCGACATCCTGGACGAGGCCCGCTGGGAGCTGGAGTTCCTGCTGAAGATGCAGGTGCCGGCCGGGAAGCCGCTGGCCGGCATGGCGCACAGCAAGATCCACGACGAGCAGTGGACGGGGCTGCCGCTGCTGCCCCACCAGGACCCGCAGAAGCGCGAGCTGCACCGGCCGACGACCCAGGCGACCCTGAACCTGGCGGCGGCGGCCGCGCAGGCGGCCCGCCTCTACGGGCCCTACGACAAGGCCTTCGCGGCGAAGGCCCTGCGGGCCGCGCGGACGGCCTGGACCGCGGCGCTCGCCCATCCCGCGCTCCACCCGGATCCGGACGACGGCATCGGCGGCGGCGCCTACCCCGACGACAACGCCGCCGACGAGTTCTACTGGGCGGCCGCCGAGCTGTACCTCACCACCGGGGAGCGGCAGTTCGCCGATCACGTGACCAAGTCCCCGCTGCACACGGCCGACCTCTTCGGCAGCGTCAGCTTCGACTGGGCCAGTACCGCGGTACCCGCCCGCCTCGACCTCGCCACCGTCCCGAGCGGGCTCCCCGGCCGGGAGAAGGTGCGCCAGTCGGTGATCAAGGGCGCGGACACGTACCTGGCCACGCTGAAGTCGCAGCCCTACGGCATGCCGTACGCCCCCGCGGACAACATGTACGACTGGGGCTCCAACAGCCAGATCCTCAACAACGCCCGCGTCATCGCCACCGCCCACGACCTCACCGGCGCCGCGAAGTACCGCGACGGCGCGGTGCAGAGCATGGACTACGTCCTGGGCCGCAACGCCCTCAACATCTCCTACGTCACCGGCTACGGCACCGTCAGCTCCCACAACCAGCACAGCCGCTGGTACGCCCACGAACTCGAGCCGGGCCTGCCGAACCCGCCGAAGGGCACCGTCGCCGGAGGCGCCAACTCCAGCATCCAGGACCCCTACGCGCAGAGCAGACTCCAGGGCTGCGTGGGCCAGTTCTGCTACATCGACGACATCGAGTCCTGGTCGACGAACGAGACGGCCGTCAACTGGAACGCGGCGCTGGCCTGGATGGCCTCCTACGTGGCGGACCAGGGCCGGCAGGCCGGGCCGGCCGCTCACCCCGGACGCGGGTGAGCCACCGGACGGACAGGGCCGCCGCCGCATCGTCGCCGACGCGGCGGCGGCTCGGTTCCAGGTTCCGTGGGTCGCTCCTCGGTACCGTTGTCTCACTGCTGTGACCTGCGGATATTTACGGGTGAGTACCCGCGCGGTACCGTGTGGGGCATGCCAGCTCTCAATGTGGAGTTCAGCGATCGCGAGCTTGAGGACCTGCGCCAGATCGCCAAGGAACGCGGTACGTCGATGAAGGCGCTGGTGCGCGAGGCGGCCGCCGCCGACATAGCCCGGCACCGGGCCCTGCAGGAGGGCGCCGAGGCCTTCCGCAGGTTCTTCACCGCGCACGCCGACGAGTTCGCCGAGGCCTTCCCCGAGGACGAGTCGCCCTCGAAAGGCGAGGGGCGGGCCGCCTGACCGATGACCCCAGTCATCCATATCGACGTGCCCTGGCTGCTGCAGCGCCACGAGGAGGTCCTGCCGGACCAGCCCACGGTCGACGACTTCTCGGCCCTGGTGGCCGCCGTCGCCCGCCATCGTGTCGACCCGCCGCGTCTCGGCGTGGACTCCGACCCGGCCTGGCGGGCCGCCGCCCTGCTGCACACCCTCGCCGTGCTCAAGCCCCTGCCGTCGGCCAACGCACGCTTCGCCTGCGCGACGGCCGTCTCGTACATGTTCGTCAGCGGTGTCGGCATCGACCCGCCCTACGGCGCCCTCGTCGACCTCGCCCGTGACCTGATGTCCGGCAAGACCGACGTCTACGGAGCCGCCGACCGGCTCCGCTCCTGGGAGATCTGACCGCCGCTCCGCCCGTACCGTACCCTCGGGGCCGCCGACCGCGGGCGGGAGGAGCGGGGCCGGAGCGCGGCACCGGTGTGTGCGCGTGTTCCCCACGGGGAGCAGGGAACGAAGCGGGCGGACACGACGCCCGGTGACGCCCGGCCTCCTGACTTCCTGTCAACGATGCGGGCCTTGCCCGCATGCCTTGTTGGGCGCCATTGAGTTGTGCAAAGCTGAACGGCCCGTGCGTGGGCAAGAGCCGATTCCGATGGGACAGTTGAGGAGTCGAGCCGATCCACCGCCGGCCGTACGCCGGACTCACGCGCCCGCACCACTCAGGTACGTACCAAAGGAAGCCGCTTCGTGCCCACCCCCCACCCCGCTCGTCCTCTCTACCCGTCGCCCGACGGTGCCTCCGGAGAGTCCGACGAGTCCCTCGCCGCACGGCTCGCCGGCAGCTCGGACGCCGAAGTCGCCCATGCGTGGCCCTGTTGATCGCCCGGCACTGGCAACCGGTCCACGAGTACGCGGTGATCTGCCTCGCCTCCTCGGCGCCGATCGCGTCCATGGTCACCTCGGCCGCCTTCCACCAGGTCTTCGACCGGCTGACCCTGGGCGAGCCGGGTGCGGCGCTGCGCCCCCGGCTGCTGGTGACGGTGCGGGACACCGTCCGGCTGTGGGCCGCGGAGGACCGGGTGTCCGGCGTTCTCCCGGAGCTGCGGAAACCCGCCGGGGGCCGGGGGATGCGGAACGCCGTGACCCTGACCCCGGAGAACCGCCGGCTCGCCCAGCGGTCCTTCGAGGGGCTCTTCCCGGCGGCCCGGTGCCTGCTGTGGCACACCGAGGTGGAGGCCGAGCCCCTCGGCGTCCCGGCCGGACTGCTGGGCGTGGACCTCGAGACGGCGGCGCTCACCCTGGAGCAGGCGCGGGAGAAGTTCCGCGAGGGCTGTGTGCGCGCCCACCGGGAACTCGCGCCGACCGACGGCTGCCGCTTCTACAACCGGCTGCTCGACGTCCCGATCCGCCGCGGCGGCGACCTGCTGCCCGATGTCCGGCAGCATCTGGACGACTGCCGCTACTGCCGGGACGCCGCCGGGCAACTCGGCCTGGTGGAAAGCGGACTGGGCGAACAGCTCGCCGAGGCGGTGCTCGGCTGGGGCGCCGACCGCTACCTCGCATCGCGCCCGGACCGTGCCCAGCAGGCCCCGCGCACCAGGGGCTCCGGCCGGCACGGCGGCGGGCGGCCGGCCGGTGGCGGCCGGCGCCGGCCGCTGTCCCGGACTCCGGCGTCCGACCGCCGTGTGCCCGGCCTCCCGCGGCCGTCCCGGGCGCTGCGCACCGGCCTCGGGCTGGCCTCCGCCGGACTGCTCGCCACCGTGCTCGGCGTCAGTCTGTGGTCGGGCGGCGGCACCGCTCCGGCCGCGTCCACCAGTGTGACCGGCGCGCCGGACACGGCCCCCGGCACCGACTCCCCGACTCCGCCCGCCGCTTCGGCGACGCCCGGAACCGCCGGGCTGCCCCCGGCGACCGGGCAGACCCGGCTGCGCAACGTCTCGGTCGGCCTGTGCCTCGCCGTCCGGGGCGAGCCGAAGGCCGGGGCGGCCGCCGAACTCGCCGAGTGCTCCTCGGCCTGGAGCCAGCAGTGGTCCCTGGAGGAGGACGGTCTGCTGCGCAGCGTCGCCGATCCCGGCCTGTGCCTGGACTCGCACGCCGACGCGGGCGTGGTCGTCCTCGGCACCTGTGCGGAACCCGGCACCGGGCGCGGCCCCGATGTGCGCTACGACAGCGGCCCGCAGGGGGAGTTGCTGCCCCGCCGGGAGAAAGGTCTCGCCCTCGCCCCCGCCTCGCCGCAGGTGGGCGCCGACGTGGTCGTCAAGGCCCGCGACGGCTCGACGGCCCAGCGCTGGGCGGCCGGCTCCCTGTCGATCGCCGGGACGCACACCCCGCCCGTCCGGCAGGCGGAACTGCCGGACAGCAGCACGTGAGCGGCCGCCTCGCGGCGGGCGTCAGGCAGGCCGGGCAGGGTCCTCCACGAGGTCGGCCGCGCCGACCGTGCCCGGCGTGGCGTGGCCCGTCAGGGCGAGGGTGAGGTCGAACTCCGCGAGCAGACAGCGGATGACGTGCTCGACGCCCGCCTGGCCGTCCAGCCCGAGCCCGTACGCGTACGGCCGGCCCACCAGCACCGCCCGCGCGCCGAGCGCGAGCGCCTTGAAGACGTCGTCGCCGGTGCGCACGCCGCTGTCGAACAGCACCGTCAGCCGGTCGCCCACCGCCCGGGCCACCCGCGGCAGCGCGTCGGCGGCGGCGACGGAGCCGGCCACCTGGCGGCCGCCGTGGTTGGACACGATCACGCCGTCCATCCCGGCGTCGGCGGCCAGACGGGCGTCGTCGGGGTGCAGGATGCCCTTCAGGACGATCGGGCCGTCCCAGTTCTCCCGCAGGAACGCCAGGTCCGGCCAGGTCTTGCCGGGGTCGGCGAACATGCCCACGAAGTGCAGCACCGCCGCGTTCGGGTCCTCGTGCACCGGCTTGGCCAGGCCCGCGCGGAAGGCCGGGTCGGAGAAGTAGTTGGCGGTGCCCACCCCGTGCAGGAACGGCAGGTACGCCTGGTCCAGGTCGCGGGGCCGCCAGGCCAGCAGCGGAGTGTCCAGGGTGACCACCAGGACACCGAACCCGGACGCCTTGGCCCGGTTCAGGAAACTCCGGGTCACCTCGCGGTCCTTGGCCCAGTACAACTGGAACCAGCGCTCGGCGTCGCCCATCGTCTCGGCGACCTGCTCCATGGCCGTACTGGAGGCCGACGACAGGACGAACGGCACGCCCTGCGCGGCCGCCGCCCGGGCCGCCGCCGGCTCGGCGTCCGGATGCATGATCGACAGCACGCCGACCGGCGCCAGCGCCAGCGGAGCCGGCAGGGCCCGGCCCAGCACCTCCACCGACAGGTCCCGCTCGTGGACGTCCCGCAGCATGCGCGGCACGATCCGGCGGCGTTCGAGGGCCGCCCGGTTGGCGCGTGCCGTACTGCCGTTGCCCGCGCTGCCCGCCACATAGCCCACCGGACCGGGACCCAGCCGCCGCTCGGTCAGCTCCTCCAGGCGGGTCAGATCGGTGGGCAGCCGGGGCACCGCGCCCGTCATCCCGTGGAGATAGATCTCGTACTGGAAGTCCGCCCAGTGCTTCGCCATCCGTCCCTCCCGCCCGAAGCCGCCGACCACGCGCCGCGCCCGACGATACCGGCGCCGGGCCGCCCCTCAGTCCCCGGCCGCCGACTCGGCCAGCACACGGGCCAGTTCGCGGGGCCGGGAGAACATGGGCCAGTGGCCGGTGTCCATCTCGACCAGCTCCCAGCACTCGCTCTTCAGCAGTTCGGCCACGGGAGGTATCGGCTCGGTTCCGTCCAGCAGGCACTTGACGTACGTCGTCGGCAGCTCGCCCAGCGGGCGCTCCAGCACGGCCGGCTCGGTGAGCGAGGCGCCGGGGTGCGGTGTGCCCTCGGTGACGATGCGGTCGATCTGCTCGTCGGTCAGCTCCTGGCCGGCGTACTCGGACGCCGGGAGGGGCGGCCAGAGCCCGCCGTGGGCGTCGAGCGCCTGCCGGACGGGGGCGCTGTCGAAGCTCGAGAGGAACGACTGCCCGTCGACCGGGACGCCCGAGTCGACGAACACCACGCGCCGCAGCCGGTCGCCGATGCGTTCGGCGGCCTGGCCGACCGGGATGCCCGCGTAGCTGTGCCCGACCAGGACGACGTCCCGCAGATCGTGACGCTCGACGTGGTCGACGATGTCCTGGACGTGGGTCCGCAGTCCGGCCGGCACGTCCTTCTTCTCGGCGAGGCCGGAGAGCGTGACGGCGTGGACCTCGTGCCCGGCCTCCCGCAGACCGGGCGCCACCTCGTCCCACGCCCACGCACCGAGCCACGCGCCTGCCACCAGTACGAAGTGAGTCATGCCCGCCAACGTATCCGGTGGGTCTGACAACGGCCTTTCCCTCTGGGGTTGTTGACACGGGCCACGCCACGGCCACCGGGACACCGGGACACCGACGGTACGGCGGCCGCCACCGGCGCCGGCGGCAGGCCGATGCCGACGCCGGTGGACAGAACCCCCGCTCTTTCGTCAGCCCTCCTGACCCGCGGTGTCCACGCCGTGGGCGTCCTCCGGCCGGGTGTCGGGGCCCTGGGCCCTGACCCGCTGCACGTGCTCCAGGGACTCCCGCAGCTCGGTGAGCCAGTCGTCGGTGTGCCGCTGCACCAGGCGTACGCACCAGGCGAGGGCGTCGCTGCGGCTGCGGGCGACACCGCCCGCGATCAGGGTGTCGAGGACCTGCCGCTCGGGCTGGCGCAGCCGGGTCATCACGGGCGCGGCGACGTGCGTGAACAGGGTGCGTTCGCCGGCGCACTCCACGCCCCAGGAGACCTTCCGGCGGAACCGGTGCTCGGCCTCGCGCGCCACCGCCATCCGGTCCTGGCGGGTGCGCTCCCGGAACTCCTGCGCCCGGCCCTCCACGGCCGCCTCCCGCTCCGCGGGCGAGACGTCCTCGGCCAGCCGTGGCGCGGGGATGCGGCCGATGACGGTGATCTCCTCGCGGTCGACCGTCACCTCGACCAGTTCCTCGAACAGATCGTCCGGCAGGCGGCCGGCGAACCAGCCGCGCAGCTTCTCCCGTTGCTCTGTCGTAATCATGTAATGACGATTACTCGCCTCGAACATGAACACAAGGGGTCACGGGGAAGTGCGCCGAGAGCGGAAGCGGAGTCTTTCAGGACGATTGACGAACGCGGGGAATCCGGCCATCCGGCCGGATCCGATGATCGACGGGCCCGTGGAATGGGGGTTGTGCCGTTCGCGTTCCGTGACTTCACGCCACTGATTCAATACGCAAGGTTACCGAAACCCGTGGGTTCGATGTGAGTTTCGGCGGCGGACTCGGCAGACTCCCGCACGCCGGTCCGGCACCGACCGAGCCGGGCGCCGGCACCCGACGACATCCAGCGGAAGGAAGCACACGATGCGGAACACCGCGCGCTGGGCAGTGACCCTCGGCCTTACGGCCACGGCCGTCTGCGGACCCCTCACCGGGGCCGCCCTGGCCGGCCCGTCCACCGCCCCCGCCGCGCTCTACGCC
>NZ_POTZ01000152.1 GCF_003236365.1 Streptomyces sp. NTH33 | reverse complement strand
GGCGGGGCATCGCGATGTCCAGCACCGCGAGGTCCACGTCGTGGGTGCGGGCCATCTCGATGGCCTCCGCGCCGTCACCGGCCTCGGCGACCACCTCCAGGTCCGGTTCCCGGTCGAGGATCAGCCGAGCGGAGCAGCAGCATCCTCGCATCGAATGCGGCAAAGACGAAGCAAATCAGGACGGAGTGCCGCAAAAGTGTCGGGTGTTGTGAAGTCACCTCTTCCTCTGCTGTCTTACCGCTGTCTCAGCGGGCGGGCGGCGCCCGCCCGGATCACGCGGTCTGTCTAGGCTGGATGTCCGAGAGCCGATACACACGTCAGCCGATACGCACGTCAGCAAGGAGCAGCGCCGTGGCGGTACGAGCGGTCCGGGGGGCCGTCCAGCTGGAGCGGGACGAGGCCGGTCACATGGACGAGCAGGTCGGAGCCCTGCTCACCGCCATCCTGGAGCGGAACGGCCTGACCGCCGACGACCTGATCAGCATCTGGTTCACGGCCACCCCCGACCTGCACAGCGACTTCCCGGCCGCCGCGGCCCGCAAGCTCGGCATCACCGACGTGCCGCTGATCTGCGCCCAGGAACTGGACATCGAGGGCGCCATGCCCCGGATCGTCCGCGTCCTCGCGCACATCGAGTCCGACCGGCCGCGCGCCGGGATCGCCCATGTCTACCTCGGTGCGGCGGCCGCCCTGCGCAAGGACATCGCCCAATGAGAACCGCCCTCGTCATCGGCACCGGGCTCATCGGCACCTCCGCCGCCCTGGCCCTCGCCCGGCGCGGGGTGGTCGTGCACCTCGCCGACCACGACCCGGAGCAGGCCCGTACGGCCGCCGCGCTCGGCGCCGGCACGGACGAGGCCCCGGACGGGCCCGTCGACCTCGCGATCGTCGCCGCACCTCCGGCCCATGTGGCCGGGGTGCTCGCCGACGCCATGCGCCGGGGCCTGGCCCACGGCTACCTGGACGTGGCCAGCGTCAAGGGCGGCCCGCGCCGCGAACTGGAGTCGCTCGGCCTGGACCTGACCGCCTACATCGGCACCCACCCCATGTCGGGCCGCGAGAAGTCCGGCCCGCTGGCCGCGACCGCCGACCTCTTCGAGGGCCGCCCCTGGGTGCTCACCCCCACCCGGGACACCGACACCGAGGTGCTCAACCTCGCCCTGGAACTGGTCTCGCACTGCCGTGCGGTTCCGATCGTGATGGACGCCGGCGCCCACGACCGCGCCGTGGCCCTCGTCTCCCACATGCCCCACCTGGTCTCCAGCATGGTCGCCGCGCGCCTGGAGAACGCCGAGGAGACGGCCGTACGGCTGTGCGGGCAGGGCATCCGGGACGTGACCCGGATCGCCGCCTCCGACCCGCGGATGTGGATCGACATCCTGTCCGCCAACCCCGGACCGGTCGCCGACCTGCTCTCCGACGTCGCCGCCGACCTGGACGAGGCCGTCCGGGCCCTGCGCGCCCTGCAGTCCTCCGACGAGGCCAAGCGCCGCGAGGGCAGCGCCGGCATCGAGGACGTGCTGCGGCGGGGCAACGCCGGTCAGGACCGGGTGCCCGGCAAGCACGGGGCCGCGCCGCACGTGTACGAGGTCGTCGCCGTCCTCATCGACGACCAGCCCGGCCAGCTGGCCCGCATCTTCGCGGACGCGGGGACGGCCGGGGTCAACATCGAGGACGTACGGATCGAGCACGCGACCGGACAGCAGGCCGGCCTGGTGCAGCTGATGGTCGAGCCGAAGGCGGCGCCCCTCCTGACGGCGGCCCTGCGGGAACGGGGCTGGTCCATCCGCCAGTAAGAGGGGCTCCGGGAAGCCAGTAACCTTGTGCGGGGCGCCTACGACCTGGCGTCCCGCACCCTCGTCCACCACCCTTCAGCAGGAAGGTGCCCCGCTGTGGAAAACGGCGCCGCCCGGATCGCCCAGCCCGTGATTGTCGCCATCGACGGCCCCTCCGGCACGGGCAAGTCGAGCACGTCGAAAGCCGTCGCCACGCAGCTCGGCCTGAGCTACCTGGACACCGGCGCCCAGTACCGGGCGATCACCTGGTGGATGGTGACCAACGGGATCGACATAGAAGACCCCTCCGCGATCGCCGCCGTGGCCGGCAAGCCCGAGATCGTCTCCGGCACCGACCCGGCCCACCCGACGATCACCGTCGACGGTGTGGACGTGGCCGGCCCGATCCGCACCCAGGAGGTCACCTCCAAGGTCAGCGCCGTCAGCGCCGTACCGGAGGTGCGGGCCCGGATCACCGAGCTGCAGCGCTCGCTGGCCACCTCCGCCGAGGCCGGCATCGTCGTCGAGGGCCGTGACATCGGCACCACCGTGCTGCCGGACGCCGACCTGAAGATCTTCCTCACCGCCTCCCCGGAGGCCCGTGCCGCCCGCCGCAGCGGCGAGCTGAAGGGCGCGGACGTGCACGCCACCCGCGAGGCCCTGATCAAGCGGGACGCCGCCGACTCCAGCCGCAAGACCTCGCCGCTGGCCAAGGCCGGCGACGCGGTCGAGGTGGACACCACCGACCTGACGCTGGCGCAGGTCATCGAGTGCGTCGTCACCCTCGTCGAGGAGAAGCGGGCCGCGAAGTGAGCCGTCCGCCGGAGCGTGCGGAGGGTCCTCCGTCCGAGCGCGGTGCCGACGTCGGCCGGCGCATCGGCGTCGGGCTGATGTACGGCCTGTGGCGCCCGCGTGTGCTCGGCGCCTGGAGGGTGCCCGCGACCGGCCCGGCGATCCTCGCCGTCAACCACTCGCACAACGTCGACGGCCCGATGGTCATGGGCGTCGCACCCCGCCCGGTGCACTTCCTGATCAAGAAGGAGGCGTTCGTCGGCCCGCTGGACCCCTTCCTGACCGGCATCGGCCAGCTGAAGGTGGACCGCCACACCACCGACCGTACGGCGATCACCCGTGCCCTCGGCGTCCTGGACGGCGGCGGCGTCCTCGGCATCTTCCCCGAGGGCACCCGTGGTGAGGGCGACTTCGCCTCCCTGCGCGCCGGGCTCGCCTACTTCGCGGTCCGCAGCGGAGCGCCGATCGTGCCGGTGGCGGTGCTGGGAAGTTCCGAGCGGCGCGGACGGTTGATAAAGGGGCTGCCTCCGCTGCGCTCCCGCGTCGACGTCGTCTTCGGCGACCCGTTCGAGGCGGGCGACGGCAGCGGGCGGCGTACGCGGCGGGCGCTGGACGAGGCGACCGAGCGCATCCAGAAGCAGCTCACCGCCCACCTGGAAAACGCCAGGCGTCTGACCGGGCGCCCGGCGACACTCGAGTAGTGGACCGCCGCCCACCGGCGGGGCTCCACCGACCACCACGATGAACGACGAGGTACGGACTTCATGAACGACCACATCCAGCCCGACGGCTCGGCCGAGCACGAGTACGAGCACGGGGCGCTCGGCGACGCCGAGTACGCGGAGTTCATGGAGCTCGCCGCGGAAGAGGGCTTCGACCTCCAGGACGTCGAGGGCGCCATCGAGGCGGCCGGACACGGCCCGCTGCCCGTGCTCGCCGTCGTCGGCCGTCCCAATGTCGGCAAGTCGACTCTGGTGAACCGCATCATCGGCCGCCGCGAGGCGGTCGTCGAGGACAAGCCGGGCGTGACCCGCGACCGCGTGACCTACGAGGCCGAGTGGGCGGGCCGCCGCTTCAAGGTGGTCGACACCGGCGGCTGGGAGCAGGACGTCCTCGGCATCGACGCCTCCGTCGCCGCCCAGGCCGAGTACGCCATCGAGGCCGCCGACGCGGTCGTGTTCGTCGTCGACGCCAAGGTCGGCGCCACCGACACCGACGAGGCGGTCGTCCGGCTGCTGCGCAAGGCGGGCAAGCCGGTGGTGCTGTGCGCCAACAAGGTCGACGGCCCGAGCGGCGAGGCCGACGCGGCCTACCTGTGGTCCCTGGGCCTCGGCGAGCCGTACCCGGTCTCGGCGCTGCACGGCCGCGGCACCGGCGACATGCTCGACCGCGTCCTCGAGGTGCTGCCCGAGGCGCCGCGCGAGACCTTCGGCCAGGCCGGCATCGGCGGCCCGCGCCGGGTGGCCCTGATCGGCCGGCCGAACGTCGGCAAGTCCTCCCTGCTGAACAAGGTGGCCGGAGAGGAGCGCGTCGTCGTCAACGAGCTGGCGGGCACCACCCGCGACCCGGTCGACGAGCTGATCGAACTGGGCGGCAAGACCTGGAAGTTCGTCGACACCGCCGGCATCCGCAAGCGCGTCCACCTCCAGCAGGGCGCCGACTACTACGCCTCGCTGCGCACCGCGGCCGCGGTGGAGAAGGCCGAGGTCGCCGTCGTCCTGATCGACGCCTCCGAGACCGTCTCGGTGCAGGACCAGCGGATCATCACCATGGCCGTCGAGGCGGGCCGCGCGCTCGTCGTCGCCTACAACAAGTGGGACACCCTCGACGAGGAGCGCCGCTACTACCTGGAGCGGGAGATCGAGACCGACCTCGCGCAGATCTCCTGGGCCCCGCGCGTCAACGTCTCGGCGCGCACCGGACGGCACATGGAGAAGCTGGTCCCGGCGATCGAGACGGCGCTGGCCGGCTGGGAGACCCGGGTGCCCACCGGCCGCCTCAACGCCTTCCTCGGCGAGCTCGTCGCCGCCCACCCGCACCCGGTCCGGGGCGGCAAGCAGCCGCGCATCCTGTTCGGCACCCAGGCCGGCACCAAGCCGCCGCGGTTCGTGCTGTTCGCCTCCGGCTTCATCGAGGCGGGCTACCGGCGCTTCATCGAGCGCCGGCTGCGCGAGGAGTTCGGCTTCGAGGGGACGCCGATCCACATCTCGGTGCGGGTCCGCGAGAAGCGCGGCGCGAAGAAGAAGTAGCCGAAGAAGAAGTAGCCGAAGCGGAAGGGCGGCCTCCTGAGCCAGGGGCCGCCCTTCCGCTTGCCGGAACGTCAGAGTCCGCGGCGTGGACCGGGCGGCAGCGCCGCCGGAACGTGCGGGGTTCCGGTGTCCTGCCGCCCGATCGTCCCGACGCGCTGCCACTGAGCCTGCTGGCGGCCGGTGCCGTGGCGGGTGCTGTACGCGCCCGCGCCGTAGGCGCCGTACGCGTTCGAGCCCGTACCGTGCGGGAGGTTCCCGAACGCGACGAAGCCCAGGTCCTCCTCGCCGCTGCGGTCGCCCGGCAGGGTCCGGAAGGACTTGACGTACTCGGCGTAGAGCGCGTCGTAGATCGGCGTGGCCGAGGGGCCGCCGTGAAGGTCCTGGGCCGGCCGCGACGGGGAGAGCTCCCGGCTCGACGAGCGCAGTCGGGAGCTCGGCGAAGGAATCGGCGGGTAGGACTGGCGGCGGGAAACGTCATATGCGTGCACGTATGTCCAAACGACCCCGGACCGGAAGGGATGCGGCCAGGGCCGGCAGGCTCTAGGTTCCGGCGAGCGGCAGCGCCGCCGCGACCAGCCTTCCGCCGGCCGCCGCCTTGTCCAGCGCGTCCCGCAGCAGGTCCTCGCGCGGCTGGCGGCCGATGGAGCCGACCGGCGCCGCGAACATCAGCACCTGCTGGTGCTTGCTGGCCGCCGCCCGCCAGCCGTCGGTGACCTGGAGCGGCTGGTGCGCCTGCCACCAGGCCACCGGCCCGCCGCCGCCCGCGCCCGGCTGGAGCACGGCGTGCAGTTGGCCCACGGCGAGCAGCACCGACCAGCCGTGCAGCACGGGCGGTACGGAGGCGATCTCGGTCACCGGCAGGAAGCCCTGCTCGACGAGCAGCGGCAGGAACTCGTCGTCGGCGCCCAGCGAGCCCGGGCGCGCGATGGGCGCGGTCGGCTCCACGACCAGGGCGGGGTGCAACTCCCCGGCGATGAGGACGAGTCCACTGGTCACACCGAGCACGGCCTGCTCCGGTACGACCTTCTGCGGCACGGCCTGCCCGGGCAGGCCGTGCCCGGGCACGGCCTGCTGCGGCGGGACCTGCTCGGGCACCCTGCCCGCCTCGGCGTTGATGGAGCGGACCGCGCCGCGCAGCTCCTCCTCGGTGACCTGGACGACCTGCGAGGGCAGGCAGGTGGCGTGGGCGAAGGCGAGGACGGCGGTCTCGTCCCCGATGAACAGGACGGTACTGGTGCGTTCCTGTTCGCAGTCGCCCGGGGTGCGGCAGGACGTGCAGTCGTAACTGCCCGGGGCGTTCTCTCCGGCGAGCAGCCGGTCGGCTTCTTCGTCGCCGATCTCGGCGCGTACGGCGTCGCTGACGTCGAGCATGCGCGGCACGGTTGGCTCCCTCGGGATGCGGGTGCGTGGCGGGGCCGGGCGGCTCCCGGCCCATGAACCGGGTGGGCCCCCGGCTCATGAAGAAGACAACGGACGATCTGTGGCGGGAGTCACGCCCTCCGCCGAACGGAATCGAACCATCCTGCGCACAGGGTCACGCCAGGTCCGGAACCGGGCACTCATCGTCAACTCCCCGAAAAATCAAGGGGCTTGATGGGGTGAAGTGGGTCACAGATCGCCTGCGCGAGTGGTCGAAAAATCAGGAAATCAGCGAATGAAACGGGTGGCCGAAAAAGATCGCTACCGCTGGTAACCGTCAACTGGCCTGCTCGGACGGGGCGTTGGTTGCCCCGAGCGCCGTCCGCTCCTTACAGTCCTCGGCCGTGTGCAACGAGCACCGCTCGGGTACGTCCGCCGACCGCACCGGACCGACACCACTCGGCCCGGTCTCTTCCGGCGGACGGGGCGAGCGTGCCGACCGCGCTCCTGCGCGGCGGGTGCGCCCCGCCTTGGGGGATCCCGAGTCCTTCGAGAGGGATTTACATGACCGAATGTGCCGACAAGAGCCACGACACCACGCGCGACAACGCCCGCAGGACGCGGACGACGACGGCGGCTCTCGCCGGGGCGGTGCTGCTCGCCCCGCTCGGGCTGCTGGCCGCGACCGGCAACGCCCACGCGGCGGACGGCGGAGTGTGGGACCGCATCGCCCAGTGCGAGAGCGGCGGCAACTGGCACATCAACACCGGCAACGGCTACTACGGCGGGCTGCAGTTCGCCGCCGGCACCTGGCGCGCCTACGGCGGCACGGCCTACGCGCCCACCGCCGACCGGGCCTCCAGGGCCCAGCAGATCGCCGTCGCCACCAGGGTCCAGCAGGCCCAGGGCTGGGGGGCGTGGCCGGTCTGCTCGGCCCGGGCGGGGGCCTCCGGCAGCGCACCCGGGACCGGAACGGGCCCGGTCAGGACCGAGTCGACGCACAAGTCCGTCACGTCCGTCAACAAGTCCGTCAACAAGTCCGTCCGGCAGAAGACGCGGAAGGCACAGGCAGCGCCGTCGCAGCGGCCGTCGAAGACGCCGGTGCGCGAGAACGGCCACACCGACCGCAGTGCCTCCCGCGGTGACTGCACCGTCCGCGCGGGCGACACGCTGAGCGGCATCGCCGCCCGGCACGGGACCACCTGGCAGCGGCTGTACGCCGCCAACAAGTCCGTCATCGGCGGTGACCCCGACCTGATCGTGCCCGGGCAGCGCCTCGCGCTCTGAGCCGTTCCCCTCGTGCCCGGGCCACCACACCAGGCCCCGTCCGGTCGCCCGACCGGACGGGGCACTAGTGACCGGCTTGATGCCGCTCCGGCTCGGGCTGCGGAGCCTGGCCGGCGTACTCGGGGTGGTGCAGGTCGAACGCCGGGGACTCCGAGCGGATCCGGGGAAGGGTGACGAAGTTGTGCCGGGGCGGCGGGCAGGAGGTCGCCCACTCCAGGGAGCGGCCGTAGCCCCAGGGGTCGTCGACCTCGACCTTCTTGCCGTACTTGGCCGTCTTCCACACGTTGTAGACGAACGGCAGCGTCGACAGACCGAGCAGGAACGCGCCGATCGTCGACACGGTGTTCAAAGCGGTGAAGCCGTCAGCGGCGAGATAATCGGCGTACCGCCGGGGCATGCCCTCCGCGCCCAGCCAGTGCTGCACCAGGAACGTGGTGTGGAAGCCGACGAACAGCGTCCAGAAGTGGATCTTGCCGATGCGTTCGTCGAGCAGTTTCCCGGTGAACTTCGGCCACCAGAAGTAGAAGCCGCCGAAGGTCGCGAAGACGACCGTGCCGAAGACGACGTAGTGGAAGTGGGCGACCACGAAGTAGCTGTCCGTGACGTGGAAGTCCAGCGGCGGCGAGGCGAGGATCACCCCGGTCAGGCCGCCGAACAGGAACGACACCAGGAAGCCGATCGCCCACAGCATCGGCGTCTCGAAGGACAGCGAGCCCTTGAGCATCGTGCCGGTCCAGTTGAAGAACTTCACACCCGTCGGCACGGCGATCAGGAAGCTCATGAAGGAGAAGAACGGCAGCAGCACCGCGCCGGTGGCGAACATGTGGTGCGCCCACACCACCACCGACAGGCCGGTGATCGCCATGGTCGCGCCGACCAGCGTCAGATAGCCGAAGATCGGCTTGCGGGAGAACACCGGGATGATCTCGGTGATGATGCCGAAGAACGGCAGCGCGATGATGTACACCTCCGGATGGCCGAAGAACCAGAACAGGTGCTGCCACAGCAGCGCCCCGCCGTTCGCCGCCTCGAAGACCTGTGCGCCGAACCTGCGGTCCGCCTCCAGCACCAGCAGCGCGGCCGCCAGCACCGGGAACGCCAGGAGGATCAGGATCGAGGTGAACAGCGTGTTCCAGGTGAAGATCGGCATCCGGAACATCGTCATGCCGGGCGCGCGCATGCCGATGATCGTGGTCAGGAAGTTGACCGCGCCGAGGATCGTCCCGAAGCCGGCCAGCGCGAGGCCCATGATCCACAGGTCCGGGCCGAGGCCGGGGGAGTGCGCCGTGTCGTTGAGCGGGGCGTAGGCGAACCAGCCGAAGGCGGCCGGCCCGTCGGGCACGAGCAGCGAGCCGAGCACGGTCAGCCCGCCGAACAGGAACAGCCAGTACGACAGCATGTTCAGCCGGGGGAAGGCGACGTCCGGGGCGCCGATCTGCAGCGGCATCAGCTCGTTGGCGAAGCCGGCGAAGGTCGGGGTCGCGAACAGCAGCAGCATGATCGTGCCGTGCATGGTGAACAGCTGGTTGTACTGCTGGTTGCTCATGAGCTGCAGCCCGGGGCGGGCGAGTTCGGCGCGCATCAGCAGCGCCATCACCCCGCCGACCAGGAAGAACACGAACGACGTGATCAGGTAGAGGTGGCCGATCTTCTTGTGGTCGGTGGTGGTCAGCCAGTCGACCACCAGCCTGCCGGGCCGCGTGCCGGGTGCCGGTCCTGCCGTCGCCGTGGTCTGGTTCTCCATAGCTTGCTCGCCCTCCGCTCCTCGAGCCCGGGTCCGCCGCGGCCCGCGGCCGGCCGGCCGGGGGCTCCTGTCATGATGCGCGCGTGACCGCGCGCCGCGACAGGGGGGTGCGGATGTTCTGTGCCGGAACGGTGAATTTCCTATGGGGTGTCAGCTTCCGCGAGCCGGTCCGGGCACGGAATACGAGGGCGCCCCGGGGCGGGGCGGGGAGGCTTCTCGCGGGGCATTCCGCCGGGCTTTTCCGGCTGCCGTACCGGTCGCCGGGAATTGCGTTCGGATGATTGCGGAAGGGGTCCGGAATCGCCCGTACGTGTGAAGGAGTTCGGCCGATCCGAAGTCATGCTTCTGTGACGGAAGTGTGACAGCAGAGGTATGTGTGACTCGGGTGCCGGGGCGGGCTTCCCCGGCCGCGGGCCAGGGCCTAGCGTGGCGGTATGGCATCGACTCCCACTCCGCCGACGGAGCCCCAGGACAGTCCGGACGCGTACGTCGGCCTCGAGGCCGGGCAGGCCGAGCGGCTCGCGCGCGAACGGGGCTGGAGCACGGTGCGGTCACTGCCGCCGGGCACGATCATCACCCTGGAGTACCGGGTCGGCCGGATGAACTTCGAGGTCAGAAACGGCCTGGTGACCCGCGCCTGGAAGGGCTGAACCGCCGCGCCGGCTCCCGGCCCGGCGGCGGTCCCGTCCGTCAACTGCCGGTCAGTGGGCGGGCCGACGAGGCCGTGCCGCGCGGGGACCGGTCGGAGTACGGCGGCCGGCGTCTGCCGGCCGGGGTGGACGGCGTGCGTTCCGGACGGGCCGTGTGGCGGCCCGGGGTGAGGTGGGCCGGCGTCCGGGGCGTACGGCCGGCGCCGACCGTCTCGCGGGCCGCCGGAGCCTCCTTCGAGGCGGACGGGTGCGGCGTGAACACGGCGGGCGCACCGACGGGAGCGACCGGCGCGGGCACCGGTGCCCGGCGGCCGCGGCGGGCACGCCAGCGGTCGCGCAGGTCGAACAGGGCGGCCTCGGCCCTCGCGATCAGCGGCTCGAACCACGGCAGCGCCAGCAGGATCAGCAGCCCCGCGGCCCAGCCGAGGAGCACGTCGCTCAGCCAGTGCGTACCCAGGTAGACCGTGGTGAGGCCGACGCCGAGCGCGATCACCGCGGACAGTGCCGACAGCCAGCGGCGCGCCGTCGGGGTGGAGGCCAGATAGGCCAGGATGCCCCAGGTCACCACGGCGTTGGCGGTGTGGCCGCTGGGAAATATATCGCCGCCCAGGCCCATCTCGTTGGAGCCGATGACGGTCGCGTAGTGCGGTCCGAGACGACCCATCCCGATCTTCGCGGCGCCGACCGTGACGTTCAGCAGCAGCAGTGAGGTGGCCAGGGTCAGCAGCGGACGAAGCGTGTGCTGCCGCCACGAACGCCAGCCCAGCCAGGCGGCGACCATCACCGCGGTGGGGCCGCGCTGGCCCAGCACCACGTAGTAGTCGAGGAACGCGTGGACCTCCGGCCACTGCTGGTACGGCCGGAAGAACATGATCTGCCAGTCGAGCCGGACCAGCCACGAGGTGGTCACCACGGCCCAGACGATGGACAGGTAGAAGGCCAGGGTCGCCGAGAGGAGCACGAACCGGTGGCGGCTCATCCGCGGCACGTCGATGTGCGCCGGCCGTTGCGGCTCACGGTCCAGCCGGGCGAACAGCCGGTCCACGCGGGTGAGGGTTCCTTCGGTACGCACCTAATCGACGTTACAGCGAGTGAGCTCAGTTCCCCGACGCAGCATGGGCTTTGTGATGACGATGTGATGTGGGATTGCTCTCAACGGGGCTTTTTTTCCCACGAATTCCGCAATCCCGGGCGACTCCCGCCCGTATTTCCTTTTGATCATTCGGGCGAACGCTTATGCCGCGCTTATGAATGCGCCGCTCGAACGCCCCGGGGGAATTCGGCGCCCGCCCCCGGCCGTCCGGCACCCGTCACGGGGGGCCGGAGCCGTTCAGCCAGAACGCCCCGTACACCGCCGAGGCCACCGCGACGCCGCCCACCACCAGCGCCGACCGGGCAGGGCGCGACCGGGCGAGGGCCAGGGCGAGCGGCAGCAGCAGCGGGAAGGCGGGCAGCAGCAGACGCGGCTTGGAGCCGAAGTAGCTCGACGCGCACAGGGCGAGCGCGGTGACGGCACCCGAGTACACCAGCAGCGCGAGCGGCTGCCGCTGCCGTACGCAGACGGCGTACAGCCAGATCACCGCGGCGACCCCGGCGATCAGCCCGAGCCCGGCCAGGGCCGACGGGAAGGACGTGAACCTGCCGGCGGCGAAGCGGGCGAAGGCGTACCCGCCGTCGAAGCCGTTGCGCCAGCCGGCCTGGACGTCCAGATAACCGAAGGGGCCCTTGCCGGTGCGGTGCCCGACCCACAGGACGTAACCGGCGGCGCCGAGCGGGGCGAGCAGCATGCCGACCGTGCGGCGCGTGCGGCCCGGGGCCGTCGCGCCCCGGTCGCGGACGAACGAGGCGACGGCCGCCGCCCACACCGCCGCGACCACCGCGAGACCCACCGGGCGGGTCAGTCCGGCCGCCAGGGCCAGGGCGCCCGCCGTCACCCAGCGGCCGGTCAGCACGGCGTACAGCGTCCAGGCGGCGAGCGCCGTGAACAGCGACTCGCTGTACGCCATCGACTGCACGATCCCGACCGGCAGCACCGCCCACAGCAGCACCGCCCAGCCACCGGCGCGGCGGCCGTACACATGGTCGGCCACCGCGAAGATCCCCCAGGCCGCGGCGAGCGAGGCCACCAGAGCGACCACGAAGCCGGCGTCGGCGTACGACAGCGGGCCCACCGAGGCGAGCAGCCGCTCCAGCCACGGAAGCAGCGGGAAGAAGGCCAGGTCGGAGTGGACGTCACCGTTCGGCAGGCGCACCACGTGGCCGTAGCCCCGTTCGGCGATCCCGGCGTACCAGAGCGCGTCCCAGCGGGCGGTCAGCAGTGTGTACGCGCTCTTGCCGCGCGTGGCGCTCCACACCGCCAGGACGAGCAGGCCCAGGGCGCGGACGGCCGCGTACCCGAGGAGCGCCGGCGCGGCCCGGCGCAGGATTCCGGTGCGGGCCGGCGCCACGCGCGTCGCAAGAACGGTCACCGACCGATTATCGAGTACGCGCGGAACCGGACCGGCCGCCGGGGCGTGCGGGCGGGGAGAGCAGTGGCGTACACCACACGGGTCGGGTGTGGGGTCTGAGAGGGGGGTCACGTGCCACCCGAGCGGACTCGCGTACCCTGACGTGTCACTCGTATGCCGTCACACAGGCCGGAAACCACCGCTCCTTTCCGGCCGGCCGCGGGGAGTCCCCACCCCGCGGGCCCGCCGGACACGAGGGCTCATCTGGGAGGTACGTACATGTCCGGGACGACCACGGCCGGCACTTGGCTGCGCCGTCGGGCGGCCGGGGCCGGTGCCAACCGCTGGGTCGTCCTGATCGTCCTCTGCGTCAGCCTGCTGCTGGTCGCGGTCGACGCGACCGTGCTGCACGTGGCGGTGCCCGCGGTCACCGAGGACCTCCGGCCCGGCGCCATCGAACTGCTCTGGATCGTCGACACCTACCCCCTCGTCTGCGCCTCGCTGCTGATCCTCTTCGGCACGCTGGGCGACCGGGTGGGCCGCAGACGGATCCTGCTGCTGGGCTACGCCCTGTTCGGCGTCGCCTCCGCCGCGGCGGCCTTCGCTCCCAACCCCCATGTGCTGATCCTCGCGCGGGCGCTGCTGGGCGTCGGCGGCGCCATGATCATGCCGGCGACGCTGTCCCTGCTGCGGCAGGTGTTCCCCGACCGGCGCGAGCGGGCGCTGGCCATCGGCGTCTGGAGCGCGGTCGCCGCGGTGGGCGCGGCGGTCGGGCCGCTGCTGGGCGGCTTCCTGCTGGAGCACTTCTGGTGGGGGTCGGTCTTCCTCGTCAACATCCCGCTGATGCTGGTGAGCCTGCCGGTGGGCCGGCTGCTGCTGCCCGAGTCGACCGGTGGCCGCGACGGCCCCTGGGACGTGGTCGGCGCGGTGCTGGCGGCGGTCGGGCTGTTCGGCGTGGTGCTGGGCGTGAAGCGGCTCGGCGGCGGGGAGGTGCTGAGCGCGCTCACCGTGGTGCCGCTGGTGGCCGGTGCGGCGCTGCTGGTGGTGTTCGTACGGCGGCAGCGGCGGCGGGCGCATCCGCTGGTGGATCTGAGGATGTTCGCCCGGCCGGCGTTCAGTACGTCGGTGGGCTGCATCGTGCTGGCCATGCTGGCGCTGGTCGGGCTGGAGCTGATCGCGGCGCAGTACCTGCAGCTGGTGCTGGGCCTGTCGCCGCTGCAGACGGGGCTGCGGCTGCTGCCGCTGACGTTCGCCGCGATGGCGGCCGGGCTGGCCGGGGCGCGGATGCTGCGGCGGTTCGGGCCGCGGCGGATGGTGTTCGCCGGGTTCTGCCTGACCGCCGGCGCGGTGGTGGTGCTGACCGCGATGGGTGGGCGGGACAACCCGGGGCTGCTGCTGTCCGGTTTCGTGCTGCTCGGGTTCGGTCTGGAGACCACGCTCTTCGGGGCGTACGAGTCGATGCTGAGCGAGGCGCCGCCGGAGCAGGCGGGCGGGGCCGCGGCGATCGGCGAGACGTCGTACCAGCTGGGCGCCGGGATGGGCGTCGCGTTGCTCGGCACGGTCATGAACGCGGCGTACGCGCCGGGGCTCGCGGACGTGCCGGGTGTGCCGGCGCCGGCGTCGGGGGCGGCCTCGCACTCGCTGGGGGAGGCGTACGGGGTCGCAGCGCGGCTGGGC
>NZ_POTZ01000151.1 GCF_003236365.1 Streptomyces sp. NTH33 | reverse complement strand
CCCCAGCAGGGCGGCCGGCCGCCCTGCTGGGGTGGAGGTGGGGCGTACCAGCCGGACTGGCCCTGGCCGGGGACCGGCATGGGCGGCAGGGCTCCGGGCGGCAGGGGCTGCATCAGGCCGGCCTTCTGGTCGGCGGTCGAGCGGTAGTCGACGGCCGCCTGGGTCATACGCATGTACGCCTCCTCCAGCGAGGCCTGGTGCGGGGAGAGCTCCCACAGGCGTACGTCCGCCTCGTGCGCGAGGTCGCTGATGCGGGACAGCGCCAGCCCCGTCACCCGCAGCGCGCCGTCCTGCTCGGGCAGCACGTGCCCGCCCGCCTCCGTCAGGGCGGACGTCAGCTTCTCCCGCTGCTGCGGATCGGTGTCGGGCGTGCGGACCCGGGTGAAACCCGCGGAGTTCGCGGCGATGAACTCCTTCACGCTCATGTCGGCGAGCAGCCGCCCGCGCCCGATGACGATCAGGTGGTCGGCGGTGAGCGCCATCTCGCTCATGAGGTGACTGGAGACGAACACGGTCCGCCCCTCCGCCGCCAGCGACTTCATCAGATTGCGCACCCAGAGGATGCCCTCGGGGTCGAGGCCGTTCACCGGCTCGTCGAACAGCAGCACCTGCGGGTCGCCGAGCAGCGCGGCGGCGATGCCGAGCCGCTGGCCCATGCCGAGGGAGAAGCCCTTGGACCGCTTCTTCGCCACCGCCTGCAGCCCGACCACGCCCAGCACCTCGTCCACGCGGCGGGCCGGGATGCCGGAGAGCTGGGCCAGGCACAGCAGGTGGTTGCGCGCGCTCCGGCCGCTGTGCACGGCCTTGGCGTCCAGCAGGGCGCCGACCTGGCGGGGCGCGTTCGGCAGCCTGCGGTACGGATAGCCGCCGATCGTCACCGTCCCCGCGGTGGGGTTGTCCAGACCCACGATCATCCGCATGGTCGTCGACTTGCCCGAGCCGTTCGGTCCCAGGAAGCCGGTGACGGCGCCCGGCCGGACCTGGAAGGAGAGGTCGTCCACGGCGGTCTTGTCGCCGTAGCGCTTGGTCAGGCCGACTGCCTCGATCATGCTCCGCACCCATCGAAAGGTTCAGGTCAGCGGGGCACACGCCCCCCGTAAGGGTTAGGAGGATAACCGGGCGCTGACGGTTCCGCCCAAAAGGAAGCAAAGTTTCCGGCCGTCAGGCGTCCCGCTTCCGCAACAGCAGGTAACCGCCGGCGAGCGCCGCGATCACCCACAGTGCCATGATCCCGAGCCCGCCCCAGGGGCCGTAGGGCGTGTCGTCGCCGACCGGGGTGACCACCTGCATGATGTGGCCGCCGGCCTGGTCGGGCAGGAACCGGGCGACCTTCTTCGTCGCCGAGACGAAGCTGAGGATGCCGGAGATCAGGAAGAAGAACGGCATCAGGATGCCCAGCGACAGCATCGGCGAGCGCAGCATCACGGCGATGCCCATGGAGAACATCGCGATCAGCGCCATGTACAGGCCGCCGCCGAACACCGCGCGCAGCACGCCCTCCTCGCCGATCGAGGTGCTCAGCGAGCCGAGCATCGCCTGTCCGAGGAAGAACGCCGCGAAGCTGGTGACCATGCCGACCACGAGCGCCAGCACGGTCGCCACCGCCACCTTGCTCGCCAGGAAGGCGCCGCGCCGCGGCACGGCGGCCAGCGAGGTGCGGATCATGCCGGTGCTGTACTCGTTGGTCACCACCAGCACGCCGAACACGATCATCGCCAGCTGGCCGAGCCCCATGCCGGCGAAGCTGGTGTAGGTCGGGTCGAAGGAGAGCCGGTCCTGCTTCCCCAGGGTGTCGAACTGCTGCCTGGCCAGGACCGAGACCAGCATGCCGAGCGCGACGGTGACGACCGCGGACAGCGACAGGGTCCACACGGTGGACGCCACCGACCGGATCTTGGTCCACTCGGACCTGATGACCTGGGTCGTCATGGCTCAGCTCTCCTTCTTCATGTCCGCGACCGCGGGCTGGGCGGGCACCGCGGCGGGCTCGGCCGGAGCGGCCTGCCCTGCCTGGTCGACCTGCCCGGTGTGCGCGTGGTACTCCACCGACCCGGCCGTCAGCTGCATGAAGGCCTCCTCCAGCGAGGACTGCCGGCTGCTCAGCTCGTGCAGCACGACACGGTGCTGGGCGGCCAGTTCACCGATGCGCTCCGCCTTGCCGCCCTCCACCTCGAGCAGCCCGCCGTCCTTCTCCACGGCCGTGATCCCGGCCGTCGACAGCACGTCGAGCAGCCGCTCGCGCTCGGGGGTGCGGACCCGGACGTGGCACCGGGAGTTCTGCTCGATGAAGTCGGCCATGGAGGTGTCCGCGAGCAGCCGGCCCTGGCCGATGACCACGAGGTGATCCGCCGTCAGCGCCATCTCGCTCATCAGGTGCGAGGAGACGAACACCGTACGGCCCTGGGCGGCGAGCGACTTCATCAGACCGCGGATCCAGTGGATTCCCTCGGGGTCGAGGCCGTTGACCGGCTCGTCGAACATCAGGATCCGCGGGTCGCCGAGCAGCGCGGCGGCGATGCCGAGCCGCTGGCTCATGCCGAGCGAGAAGTCCTTCGCCTTCTTCCGCGCGACCGGGGTCAGTCCGACGGCGGCCAGGACCTCGTCCACCCGGCCGGCCGGGATGCCGTTGCTCTGCGCCAGGCACAGCAGGTGGTGGTAGGCGCTGCGCCCGCCGTGCACGGCCTTGGCGTCCAGCAGGGCGCCGATGTACGTCAGCGGGTCCTTGAGTTCCTGGTAACGCCGGCCGTCGATGCGCACGTTCCCGGCGGTGGGGTGGTCCAGGCCGAGGATCATCCGCATGGTCGTCGACTTCCCGGCGCCGTTGGGGCCGAGGAAGCCGGTGACGGTGCCCGGCCGGACGGTGAAGGTGAGGTTGTCGACCGCCAGCTTCTCCCCGTAACGCTTGGTCAGCCCCTCAAGCTCGATCATGCGCACCACGCTAGAACAGACGCGAAGCTCTCCGCCAGTCCGGAAGGCGGAGAGCTTCGCGACATATCAGCCCTTGTCGGGCGCGGTAACGCAGATGTTACCGGGACTGCTGGGCGGGGACACCCCGGGAGATCGACTCGTCCTCGGCCGGTGTGCCCGCGGCGGCCACCGCGGCACCGGTGAGGGTCGCCAGCATCTCGCGCACGTTCGTCAGCTGGGCGTTGATGGAGTCGCGGCGGTTGGTCAGCGCCGCGAGCTCGCGCTCGGACTCCGAACGGATGCGGTCCGCCTTGGCGTTGGCGTCGGCCACGATGTCCTCGGCCTGACGCTGGGCCGTCTCCACCGTCTGGCGGGCGCGGCGCTCGGCGTCGGTGCGCAGCTTCTCGGCCTCCAGGCGCAGCTGCTCGGCGCGGTGCTCGATCTCCGCCAGTCGCTTCTCCGCCTTGGCCTGACGGGACGCCAGGTCGCGCTCGGACTGCTCGCGCCGCTTGGCGAGGTTCGTCTCGAAGTCGGCGGCGGCCTGCGCGGCCTTGGCGCGGGTCTCCTCGAAGAGGGCGTCCGCCTCCTCCCGCTTGGACTGCGCGTCCTTCTGCGCGTCGGCGCGCAGCTGGGCGGCCTCGCCCTGGGCCTTCTCGACGATCCGGACGCCCTCGTCCTCGGCCTTGGCCTTGCGGTCCGCGGCGAAGGACTCGGCGTCGTTGCGGACCTGCTGGGCCGCGGACTCGGCCAGTTCGCGGTGCTGCTCGGCCGCGCGCCGGGCCTCCTCACGCAGCTCCTTGGCCTCCTCCTCGGCGAGGCGGAGAATCTTCTCGACCCGCGCGCCGAGACCCGCGTAGGACGGCTCGGCGTCGTTGACCTGGGCCTGGGCGTTCTGCGTCTCGAGATGGAGCTCCTCGATGCGCTTCTCCAGGGCGGTGATGCGGGAGAGGGCACTGTCACGGTCGGAGACGAGCTTGGAGATACGTTCGTCCACCTGAGCGCGGTCGTACCCACGCCGCACAAGCTCGAAGCCGTAGGGGGAAGTGTCGCTCATGGGGTTCCTGTCGAAAGAGACCGGTGAGGTGATAGGTGGAATCCTAGGGGCCGAAGCGGTGTGTCATCGAGCGGATACGTGTTTGATCTGGAGAATGACACCTCTTTTGAGTGGCTGACCACGGGGGGGCTTGCCAAAGACTCGGGCAAAGCCCTCCAGACGGCCGGAATCCGCCTCTACAGACTAGCCGTCTGACGGCTTGCCACCCGACCGGGGTGCCCCCACCGTCGCGCCCGCCTTGACCCCGCCGTCCTTTCCGGACGACGGAGCCTCGAACGACTCCAGTGCCTCCAGCACGTCCTGGACCCGGGAGATCTCGGCGTTGATGTCCTCGCGCCGGCGCACCAGGACCTCCAGCTCGCGCTTGCCCTCCTCGACCGTGCGCCGCGCCTCGCGGATCGCCTCGGCCTTCAGCTCCTCGGCCTCCTTCACGAGCGTCGCCTTCTTCTGCTCGGCCTCCTTCAGCAGGCCCTCGGCCTTCTTCACCGCGGCGATACGCACCTTGCCCGCCTCGGAGTTGGCCTCCGAGACGATCTCCTTGGCCTTGGCCTGCGCCTTGGCCAGCTGCTCCTCGGCCGCCTTGATCAGCGCGTCGCAGCGGTCGCCCGCCGACTTCATCGTCTCGGCGGCCTCGCGGCGGGCCCGCTCGTGCAGCTGCTCGATCTCGCTCGTCAGGCGCTCGCGCAGCTCCTCCGCGCGCTCCCTGATCTGGGTGGCGTCCCGGCGGGCGCCGACGAGCAGCTCGTCCGCGTCCGTACGGGCCTTCTCCACCGTCGTGTTGCCCTCGACCCGTGCCTCGGACAGGATCCGGTCGGCCTCCTTGCGGGCCGCGCCCACCATCGTGTCGGCCTGGGACTCCGCCTCCGCCTTCGTCTTGACCGCGCTCGCCTGCGCCTCGGTGAGCAGCTTGTCGGCCTCGGCCGTGGTCTCCGTGATGAGCGTGTCGACCTGCTCGGCGGCCTCCGAACGCCGCTTGTTGGCGTCCTTGCGGGCCTCGTCCAGGGTCCGCTCGGCCTCCGCGCGGGCCGTGGAGACCAGCCGCTCGGCCTCCGCCGCCGCCTCGGCCCCGACCCGCTCGGCCTCCTTGCGGACCCGCTCGGCGTGCGCCTGCGCGGAGCCGACCGTCGCGGCGGCCTCGGCGCGCAGCCGCTCCGCGTCCCCGGTGGCGTCCGAGATCAGCTTCTCCGCCCCGGCGACGGACTCGGCCCGGAGACGGTCCGCCTCCGCGACCGTCTCCGACTGCAGCCGCTCCGCCTCCGACCGCGCCTCGGAGATGAGCGTGTCCGCCTGGGTCGCCGCGTCCGAGCGGATGCGGTTGGCGTCCTCGCGGGCCTCCGCGCGGGTGCGCGAGGCGTCCTGCTCGGCCTGCGCGATGGTGTCGGAGGCCTCCGTACGCACCCGCTGGGCGTGCTCGGCGACATCGGTGCGGATCCGGTCCGCCTCCGCGATCGCCTCGGACACCGTGCGCTCGGCCAGAGCGTTGGCGGCCTCGGACTCCTCCTGCGCCTCGCGCCGCAGCCGGCCCGCGTCCTCACTGGCCCGCTCCCGCTCGGCGTAGGCGTCGGCGCGGACCCGGTCCGCCTCCTCCCCGGCCTCCCGGCGGGTACGGTCCGCCGAGTGCTCGGCGGCCGAGCGCAGCCCGGCGATCTCCTCCTGCGCCTGCTCGTGCAGCCCGGCCACGGAGTCCCGCACCTGCTGGGCGTGGAGTTCGGCGGCGGACACCATCTCGGTGGCGCGCCGGTCGGCCTCCTCCACCAGACGGGTGGCCTCGGCCTGCGCCTCCTCCACGCGCCTGCGCGCGGAGGCCAGCAGCTCCTCGCTCTGCTCGCGGGCCCGCTCGCGCTCCTGGTCGGCCTCGTCGCGCGCGGCGCCGAGGAGTTCCTCGGCCTCGCGGCGGCGCCGGGCGGCCTCCTCCTGGGCGGCGGCCAGCGTCTCGGACGCCTCCGTGCCCAGCCGCTCGGCCGCGGCCCGCGCCTCCGCGCGGACCCGGTCCGCGGTGTCCTGGGCCTCCACCTTGAGCCGCTCGGCCTCGGTTGCGGCCTCCGACCGCAGCCGTACGGCGACGGCCTCGCCCTCCGCGCGGGAGGCGGACGCGTCGGCGGCGGCCTCGGTGCGCAGCCGCTCGGCCTCCGCCTCCGCCTGCTGCTGCAGCGTCCGGATCCGCTCGGCGGCCTCGCCGCGCAGCCGCTCGGCCTCCTCCGAGGCCTCACGACGGATCCGGGACGCCTCCTCGCGGGCGTCGGCCAGCGCCTGCTCGGCGGCGGCGAGGCGCTCCTCGGCCTCGGTGTGCAGCCGGGTCAGCTCCTGCTCGGCCTCCGCACGCCGGGCCGCGAGCGCCTGCTCGGTCTCCTCGCGCAGCTCGCGCGCGGCCCGCTCGGCGTCCGCCCTGACCGACTCGGCCTGCTCGGCGGCCTCCTCGCGGTGCCGCTCGGCCTCCTTGCGGGTGCGCTCCAGGGTCTCCTCGGCCTGCCGGCGCAGTGTGGTGGCCCGCTCGATCGCCTCGGTGCGGACCTTCTCGCTGTCGCTCTGCGCGGTGGAGCGCAGCTCGTCGGCGTCCGCCTTCGCCTTGGCCAGCAGCTCCTCGGCGGACTTGGCCGCCTCCTCGATCTGCACCACGGCCTCGCGCCGGGCCTCGGCGCGGATCTTCTCGCCCTCGGCGACCGCTTCGGCCCGCAGCTGCTCGGCCTCGCCGCGCAGCCGGCGGGCCTCCTCCTGCAACTCGACCGTCTTGGCGCGGTACTCCTTGGTGTCGTCCTTGGCGGCGCCCTTGAGCTGCTCGGCGATGCTCTGCGCCTCGGCACGCAGCCGGTCCGCCTCGGCCTCGGCCTCCTTGCGGACCCGCTCGGCCTCCTCGGCCGCGGCCCTGGTGGTCCGCCGGGCGTCCTCCGCCGCCTTGTTCAGCACGTCCTCGGCGGTCTTCGCCGCCTTGGACAGCTGGGTCGCGCTCTCCTCGGCGGTGATCGTGCGGGCCTTCTCGGCGGCCTCCGCGACGATCTTCTCCGCCTCGGCACGGGCGTCCGCGACCAGCTGCTCGGCCTCGGACTTGGTGCTCTCGGCCTCCTTGGTGGCCTCCTCGACCAGCCGGGCGACCTGCTCCTTGGCCGTGCGCGTGCGCTGCTCGTTGGCCGACTCGGCGGTGGCCAGCGCCTTCGACGCGGCCTCCTTGGCCTCGACGACCAGCTTCTCCGCCTCGGTCTGCGCCTTGCGCAGCGCCTCCTCGGCCTCGGCCATGCGCTGCTCGGCGGCCCGGCTCAGCTCGGCGGCCTGGCGGCGGGCGGCGTCCGACTCGCTCGCCGTGGAGCTGCGCAGCTGCTCGGCGTGGTCGGTGGCCTCCTGGGCCTGGGTGGAGGCGGCGTTCAGCAGCCGCTCGGCGTCGGTACGGGCACGGCGCAGGATCTGCTCGGCCTCCGCGCGGGCCGTCTCGGCCTCGCTCTGCAGCCGCTGCCGGGCCTCGGCGGTCAGCCGTTCGGCCTCCGCGCGGGCGGCGGCCATCGCCTGCTCGGCCTCCGCGCGGGACTCGTCCAGCAGGCGGCGGGCCTGCTGCTCGGTGCGGGCGCGCAGCTGCTCCGCCCACGCCACGTTCTCGTTGACGTGCGACTCGACGGTCTGCCGGCGCTCGGCGAGCTCCTGGTCGAGCTGCTGACGGCGGGTCACCGCCTCCTGGTGCAGCTCGGCCTGCAGACGCGCGGCCTGCTCGGCGTGCTCCTGGAGAATGCGCTGGGTCTGCGCCCGCGCCTGGCTCAGCTCGCGCTCGGCGTCCGCGCGGATCTGGTCGGCCTGCATCTGCGCGTTGCGCAGCAACTGCTCGGCCTGGTAGCCGATGTCGGCGCTGTCGTAGGCGGGCCGGGACATGAGGGTGCGGCGCGCCTCGTGCAGCTTGGCGCGCAGCACCTCGACCTGGTAGCCGAGGTCCTCGGCGTGCTGGATCGCCTTTTCCCGCTCGGTCTTCAGCCGCTCCATCTCGGCCTCGAACCGAGAGAGGTGGTCGACGTCAGCCGCCGGCTCTCGCTCCTGGCGTTCGTAGCCCCGCACTGCGCGGTCCCATCCGTCCCCTGGTCGCAAGCCTGTCCAAACGAGCTCCGTCCATCCGCCGAACGGGGCCCCCGGGGAATGGTGTCAGATCAACGGCGGAGCACGGGCTGCTGCCCCGCCGCTCGTCCCCCGAAACCTGGACCCCGGAAAGCGGCCATCCCCGTTCCGGGGACGACCGCCCCCAACCCTACCGGCCCTTTTGTACGTGGGTCAGTGCCCAGTCGACTCAACAGGCGCTGAAGTGACCAGTTCTGTCAGCACACCGTGACAATCCTTGGGGTGCAGGAAGGTGATCCGTGACCCCATGGAGCCGCGTCGCGGCTCGTCGTACAGGACGCGTACGCCCTTTTCCCGGATGTCCGCGGCCTCTGCATCGACATCCGCCGTACCGAAGGCGATGTGGTGCACGCCCTCGCCGTTCTTCGCGAGCCACTTGGCGACGGTGGAGTCCTCGCGGGTGGGCTCGAGAAGCTGCAGGTAGGACGCCCCGCCGTCGGACGTCTCGTTGATCTTGAGCATGGCCTCGCGCACGCCCTGCTCCTCGTTGACCTCGGTGTGGAACACCTCGAAGCCGTACGTGGCCCGGTAGAACTCGACGGTCGCGTCGAGGTCGTGGCAGGCGATCCCGATGTGGTCGATTCGCGTCAGCATGGATTCAGTGCAGCGCGCATCATGTGGTTACGCAACGTGCGCGCGATCACACCGACCGCCGGATGACGGGGTGGACAACCCCTCAGTACATTCGAAGTAAACCCTCGTTCACTCCTCGGCTGTCCAGCCGGAAGGGGATCGCAGCTCATGACTTCTGAAACCTCGGGAACACCCGGAACGAACAGCTCGGTGATCGTCGCGGGCGCCCGTACGCCCATGGGACGACTGCTCGGCTCGCTCAAGTCCTTCTCGGGAGCCGACCTCGGCGGCTTCGCGATCAAGGCCGCCCTCGACCGTGCGGGGATCGGGGGCGACCAGGTGCAGTACGTGATCATGGGCCAGGTGCTCCAGGCCGGGGCCGGGCAGATCCCGGCACGCCAGGCCGCGGTCAAGGCCGGCATCCCGATGAGCGTCCCGGCGCTCACCATCAACAAGGTGTGCCTGTCCGGCCTGGACGCCATCGCGCTGGCCGACCAGCTGATCCGCGCGGGTGAGTTCGACGTGATCGTCGCCGGCGGCCAGGAGTCCATGACCAACGCCCCCCACCTGCTGCCCAAGTCCCGCGAGGGCTACAAGTACGGCGCCGTGCAGATGCTGGACGCCATGGCCCACGACGGCCTGACCGACTCCTTCGAGAACATCGCCATGGGCGAGTCGACGGAGAAGCACAACACCCGTCTGGGCATCGGCCGCGCCGAGCAGGACGAGATCGCCGCCCTGTCCCACCAGCGGGCCGCCGCCGCGCAGAAGAACGGCGTCTTCGAGGCCGAGATCACCCCCGTGGAGATCCCGCAGCGCAAGGGCGACCCGGTCCTGGTCAGCAAGGACGAGGGCATCCGCGGCGACACCACCGCGGAGTCGCTGGGCAGGCTGCGCCCGGCCTTCGCCAAGGACGGCACGATCACGGCCGGCTCGTCCTCGCAGATCTCGGACGGCGCCGCGGCCGTGGTCGTGATGAGCAAGGCCAAGGCGCAGGAGCTGGGCCTGGACTGGATCGCCGAGATCGGCGCCCACGGCAACGTGGCCGGCCCGGACAACTCCCTGCAGTCCCAGCCGTCCAACGCGATCCTGCACGCCCTGAAGAAGGAGGGCCTGGAGGTCTCCGACCTCGACCTCGTCGAGATCAACGAGGCGTTCGCCGCGGTCGCCGTGCAGTCAATGAAGGACCTCGGCGTGTCCACGGAAAAGGTGAACGTGAACGGCGGCGCCATCGCCCTGGGTCACCCGATCGGCATGTCCGGCGCCCGTCTCGTCCTGCACCTGGCCCTGGAGCTGAAGCGGCGCGGCGGCGGCGTCGGCGCGGCCGCGCTGTGCGGCGGCGGCGGCCAGGGTGACGCGCTGATCGTCCGGGTACCGAAGGCGTAACGGACACCGGGGGGCGCAAGCCCCCTTCCGACCGACCCCTCTCGTACGACCCCCTCGTACGCGCACGGCGTACGGGGACCACGTGAACGGAGCTGTGATGCAGGACGTCTCCTCTCTGGTGGCCCAGGCCAGGGAAGGCCGGCCGAGGGCCGTGGCCCGGCTGATCTCCTTGGTGGAGGGGGCGTCCCCGCAGTTGCGGGAGGTCATGCGCACACTCGCGCCCCTGACCGGCAACGCCTACGTCGTCGGCCTCACCGGCTCCCCGGGCGTGGGCAAGTCGACGTCCACCTCGGCGCTGGTGACGGCGTACCGCAAGCAGGGCAGGCGGGTCGGCGTCCTGGCCGTCGACCCGTCCTCGCCCTTCTCCGGAGGCGCCCTGCTCGGCGACCGCGTCCGCATGTCGGAGCACGCCTCCGACCCGGGCGTCTACATCCGCTCCATGGCCACCCGCGGCCACCTGGGCGGCCTCGCCTGGGCCGCCCCGCAGGCGATCCGCGTGCTGGACGCGGCGGGCTGCGACGTGATCCTGGTCGAGACGGTCGGTGTGGGCCAGTCGGAGGTGGAGATCGCCTCCCAGGCGGACACCTCGGTCGTCCTGCTGGCCCCGGGCATGGGCGACGGCATCCAGGCGGCCAAGGCCGGCATCCTGGAGATCGGCGACGTCTTCGTCGTCAACAAGGCCGACCGTGACGGCGCGGACGCCACCGCCCGCGAGCTGAACCACATGCTGGGCCTCGGCGAGGCTCGCGGCCCCGGCGACTGGCGCCCGCCCATCGTCAAGACGGTGGCGGCCCGCTCCGAGGGCGTCGACGAGGTCGTGGAGGCCCTGGAGAAGCACCGCGCCTGGATGGAGGAGCGCGGCGTCCTGGCGGAGCGGCGCCGGGCCCGTGCCGCCCGTGAGGTGGAGACGATCGCGGTCACCGCCCTGCGTGAACGCATCGGCGACCTCCACGGCGACCGCCGCCTGACCGCTCTCGCGGAGAAGATCGTGGCGGGAGAGCTGGACCCGTACAGCGCGGCGGACGAGCTGGTGGCGGGCCTGACGAACGCCTAGGCGGCCACGGGCAAGAACAACAGGCGGGGCCTCAAGGGCCTCGCCTGTTGCTTTGCGCGGCGGTGCTGGTGCCGGGTGCTGGTGCCGGGGGCGGGTGCGCTTATCCGCGCCGCCTGGGGGGACCCCCGCCCACAGGTGGCGCGGCGTGCAGCGCTACAGCCGCCCGCGCTGGTCCCGCAAGTGCTGGGCGACCGGTTTCAGCGCCTTGTCCAGCTCCATCAGCGCCTCGGGATCCAGTAGATCGATGAAATGCCTCCGCACGGACGCCACGTGGTGCGGCGCGACCTTCTGCATGGTCTCCATGCCGTGCTCGGTGAGGACCGCGTACAGCCCCCGGCGGTCGGACTCACAGTTCTCCCGGCGCACCAGGTTCGCGTTCTCCATGCGCGTGATCTGGTGCGAGAGGCGGCTCTTGGACTGGAGGGTGGCGGACGCGAGGTCGCTCATCCGCATCCGTACGTCCTCCGACTCGGAGAGATTCACCAGGATCTCGTAGTCGTTCATCGTCAGGCCGAACGGCTGCAGGTCCTTTTCGAGCTGGTACGTCAACAGCCTGTTGACCTCCAGGTGGGTGCGCCAGGCGCACTGCTCCGCATCGGTCAGCCAGCGCGTGGCCGTCTCGGTCTCCATGAATGAAGTCTACCTAAGAAGTTGAAAGGCGAACTAGTGAGGGGTGCGGTGACGGCGTGCATGCGTTCGATCCGTCACACTCCGCAGACTACCGCTCACAGCCCGAAGCGACGCTGGAGCCCTCCCAGCTGTCCGGGAAGGTTCGATGCCCCGGCCTGATGTCCGCCGGCTGCGGACACCCTTCCGCCTCCGGGTACCCCGGGCTCGTCCGGGAGCACCCCCGCGGCCTGCTCGGCCATGAGGGTCTCGCTCGACTGCAGCAGGACCGTGCCGGCTCCCACGAACTCGAACTGATGCTCCTCCCCGGAGGCCGGTCCGAGGCCCGTCATCGCACGTAGACCGCCCCATACGCCGGTCAGGTACCCGTGGTCGTAGTGATGGCACGGGGAGGGGCAGTCGGCCCACCCGACGAGCGCCTGCGGGTCCACCCGGACAGGGGGTTCCATGAACACCACCGGCCCGTTGGACGCGGCCACGAACTTCCCGGTTCCGATGAGTGTCAGAAAACCCGGCACGATCGACTGTTTGAGTGCCAGAGTTGGCTGAAAAGCGAGCAGATTGCCGGAGCGAATGGTCAGATTGCCGTCGTCCAGGTCGAAGGAATTGACATCGAAGGCCCGGTCGGCGAGCAGCATCCGCCCCGAACCCTCGGCCACCACCCAGTCGCTCGCGTGCAGAGGCGAATGAAAGACCGTGCGCACCAGATGGTCCAGCCGGCCGTGCCCGATGCCGTTGAACTCGATCGCCCCGTAGTAGGCGATCATCTTCCCCTTCTGCAGGAACCACTGGCTCCCCTTGAGGTCCACGCAGAAGGTGTACGGGTTCACGTTGTCGTCGGCCGGCAGGGTCGTCGGGTCGTGGACCACGGGCCCGGCTCCGGGCGTTCCGTACGCGTTCACAGCTTCTCCTCGGATGCCTGGACGTAGACCGTGCCGCTGCCGCTCAGCTCCAGCTGGAAGCCCTCCCCGGAGCCGCGTCCCACCATCTCGCGCCAGCCCAGCGCGGTGGACAGCTTGTTGCGGACGTCGCCGTGGTGGGCGACGTAGGCCTGCGGGTCGACGTGCACCGGACGCTGCGGGGTGATCGGCAGCTCGAAGACACCGCCGTGCGCCATCACGGCCACCGCCCCATGGCCCCTCAGCGTGGTCGTGAACAGCCCCTGCCCCGTCACCTGGCCGCGCACCATGCCCATGACCCCGCCCTGCGAGCCCATGAACATCGTCCCCTGCTCGAGCGTGCCCTCGAAGGCGAGCAGCCGGTCCGCCTCCACGTACAGCGTGTCACCCGTCAGGCTGATCACGTGCACATGATGGCCGCCGTGCCCGAAGAAGACCGTGCCGCTGCCCTCCACGGTCATCAGCGGGGTGGCCTCGCCCGCCACCCGGCGCCCGATCATCGACATCAGACCGCCCTGACCGCCCTGGATGTTGGGTGTGAACGCCACATCCCCCCGGTAGGCGAGCATCGCCCCGCGCTGACTGAACAGCCGCTGCCCCGGCACGACCGTCGCCTCGACCATCCTGGAGTTGATCTCACGAAAGGTCATCTCACAGATCCCCCGCGATCGTGTTCCGCTCGCTCGGCTGGACGTACACCAGCCCGTCCCCCTCGAACCGGATCTGGAAGGCCTCCCCGCCGCCCTCCCCGAGGAAGGTGCGGAAGGTCACACCGGACTGGAAGGACTGCCGCACGTTCCCCTGGTGCGCGATGTACGCCCCCGGGTCGACGATCAACGGGTACTGCGGGCTCACCCTGAGCACCACCGCCGGCCCGTCCGACATGATCGCCACCTGCCCGTGCCCCTCGACCGTGGTGGTGAACAGTCCGTTCCCCTGCGAGGCGCCGCGCAGCCCGGTGAACGTGGTCCCCGTCCTCAGCCCGGCCTCCGTCACGAGCAGATTGCTCGACTCGACGAACAGCTTCTCCCCGGCGAGCCGCACGAGGTTGATCTCCGACGCCCGGTCGGCGAACCAGCAGGTCCCCTGCCCCCGCACCTCCATCACGGTCATCTGCTCACCGGTGAGCCGCCGGGTCACCATGCCACGCAGACCCTCGCCGCCACCGGTCAGCCTCTTGAAGGACATCTGCCCGTCGTACGCGACCATCGAGCCGTTCTTCGCCTTCACGGCGTCCCCGGTCATGTCGACGGCGAGCACTCTGCTGCCTTGCAGTCGGAACATCGCCACGAAGCGAAGGTAGCGGCGGACGGGGGAGGCGGACAGGGTTTCCGGGGAGAGAACGACCCTGATCGCACCCTTACGGGTCCGCCACGCCCACCCCCTCCCGGCC
>NZ_POTZ01000150.1 GCF_003236365.1 Streptomyces sp. NTH33 | reverse complement strand
CCCTCACCCGCGTCAACGACCTCGCCCGTACCGCGCCCCCGGCCCCCCGTGCCGTACGGGGTGAAGACGGCATCCTCGTCCGCGAGTTGGCCGAGCCTCCCGAGTGCGCCGCCCTGCTCGCGGCCGTCGCCCGGGATGCCGTGGAACTGCTCACCGATCCCGTCGCCCGGGCGGGTCTGCGGCAGTGCGAGGGCGACAACTGCCCGATCGTGTACCTGGACACGTCCCGGGGGCGCAGGAGGCGCTGGTGCTCCAGCGAGGTGTGCGGGAACCGTGAACGGGTGGCCCGGCACCGCCGCCGCGCCGCCCTCGCCCGCGCATAGGGGAGGGGACCCAGGAGGGGTCGAACGACCGGTCGGTCGTCCCGTTTGCCGGTTGGGTGAGGCCGGCGCCGAAGTGATTTCGGCAACATCCCGTTTGACGTTCGGATTTGACGGGAAGCCGGCGCGATCTCGAGGTGTGTCGGAAATGTAAACATCGCGCGGGGGGAATGTGCTCTCATGTCCCTCTCGTCAGGCCGGCCCGCGGAAATCCGTCGGCCGGTTTTGAACACGGCGCGACCCACATCCGTATCCGACGGCGAGCGACCGACTGGGGGAACCCCCGGACACCGGAGGTGGGCGTGCGCAAGGATGCGGCCGTGGCCAAAGAACGTGGAGCGAGGGCCCGACATCGCATGTCCCAGTCCTCGGAACCTGATGAGGAGTTGATGCGTGCGCTGTATCGAGAGCACGCCGGTCCTCTCCTTGCGTATGTCCTCCGGCTGGTCGCCGGAGACCGGCAGCGTGCCGAGGACGTGGTGCAGGAGACGCTCATCCGTGCCTGGAAGAACGCCGGCCAGCTCAATCGAGCGACCGGTTCGGTACGCCCCTGGCTGGTGACGGTCGCCCGGCGCATCGTCATCGACGGCCACCGCAGCCGGCAGGCCCGGCCGCAGGAGGTCGATCCGTCACCGCTGGAGGTCATCCCCGCGGAGGACGAGATCGACAAGGCGCTGTGGCTGATGACGCTGTCGGACGCGCTCGACGACCTGACCCCGGCCCACCGGGAGGTGCTCGTCGAGACGTACTTCAAAGGGCGTACCGTCAACGAGGCGGCGGAGACGCTGGGTATACCCAGCGGCACTGTCCGCTCCCGGGTGTTCTACGCCCTGCGTTCGATGAAGCTGGCTCTGGAGGAGAGGGGGGTGACGGCGTGATGAGCATGTACGGGGGATTCGGAACGGGTGGTTCGGGTATGTCTGGGTCCATGCAGGGATCTCCGGCCCCGAACGAGCACGAGACCGTCGGCGCCTACGCCCTCGGAATTCTCGACGACGCCGAGGCAACCGCGTTCGAAGCCCACCTCGCCGGCTGCGAGTGGTGCGCACGGCAGCTCGACGAACTGGCCGGGATGGAACCGATGCTGGCCGCGCTCGCGGACCTGCCGGGCTCCGGCTCGCCCGCGATCGGCGAGTCCCTGTCGGCCAGGCCCAGCCCGCGCCTGGTGGAGAAGCTCGTCGACGAGGTCGCCGAGCGCCGCGCCCAAAAGCGCCGGCGCGGCTTCTACCTGGTCGCGGCGGCGGCAGCGCTGATCATCGGCGGCCCGCTGACCGTGTACGCGGCGAGCGACCCGGACAGCGGCGGCAAGGCCAACGTGGCCGTGAGCTCCGCGCAGACCGCCTTCCAGGAGATGCCCGGCAAGATCACGGCGACGGACCCGACGACGAACGTCACCGCGACGATCGGTCTGGAGAAGAAGGACTGGGGCACGGACGCCGTTCTCGAACTGAAGAACGTCACCGGCCTGCAGAAGTGCTCGCTGATCGCCGTCGGCAGCAACGGCGAGCGCGAGACCCTCTCGACCTGGTCCGTCCCGAAGTGGGGCTACGGCATCCCGGACGCCAGGACGGAGGAGGCCAGGAAACCCCTCTACGTCCGTGGCGGCGCCGCCCTGGAGCCGAACCAGATCGACCACTTCGAGGTGATGACCTTCGACGGCAAGCGACTCGTCGAGGTCAAGCCCTAGAACGGGACGGTCCGGCTTCCGCGAGCGGGTCCCCTTCGCGTACGGTTGACGGCTGCCCAGCACGTCAGAAGGGGGCCCGGTGGCCGCTCAGGCTCAGCAGGATTCCGCGGTCGGATCGGTCCACGTCCCGGATCACGTCCCGGATCACGTCCCGGATCACGTCCCGGATCACGGGCCGGTTCACGGGCCGGATCACGGCTCGATTCACGGTGAGGCGCACGACTCCGTACGGGAGCGGGAGATCCGCGGGGAGCAGCAGCACCTGGACCGGGTGTACCGGCGTCTCGAGGAGAAGATCCACGAGGCCGAGTTCCTGATGCGCGACGCGGCCCAGCGCGGCCAGGTCGGCACACCCGGCGCGCTGGCCGAGCGGGACGCGCAGGTCTTCCGGGCGGGCATCCACCTCAACCGGCTGAACAACGAGTTCGAGGACTTCCTCTTCGGCCGGATCGACCTGCTGGCCGGCAAGGACGGCAGGAAGGGACCCGACGGGGCCTACACCGCCGTGGAGCCGGCCGAGGGCGCGGTGCGCGAGGACAACACGGCCGACATCGCCGAGACCCTGCACATCGGCCGTATCGGTGTCCTCGACGAGGACTACGCCCCGCTGGTCATCGACTGGCGGGCCCCGGCCGCCGCCCCCTTCTACCGCTCCACCCCGGTGGAACCCGGCCGGGTCGTACGCCGCCGGGTCATCCGCTCCAAGGGACGGCGCGTCCTCGGCGTCGAGGACGACCTGATGCGCCCCGAGCTGCGGGCCTTCCTCGACGGACACGAGCTGCCCGCCATCGGCGACGGCGCGCTGATGGCCGCGCTCGGCCGGGCCCGCGGCCACACCATGCGGGACATCGTCGCCTCCATCCAGGCGGAGCAGGACCTGGTCATCCGCGCCCCCGCCGCCTCCGTGACGTACGTCGAGGGCGGTCCGGGCACGGGCAAGACGGCGGTCGCCCTGCACCGGGCGGCCTACCTGCTCTACCAGGACCGGCGCCGCTACGCCGGCGGCATCCTGATCGTCTCCCCGACCCCGCTGCTCGTCGCCTACACCGAGGGCGTGCTGCCCTCGCTCGGCGAGGAGGGCCAGGTCGCCGTCCGCGCGATCGGCTCGCTGGCCGAGGGCGCCGAGGCCACGCTGTACGACTCCCCGTCGGTGGCGCGGGCCAAGGGGTCGTACAGGATGCTGAAGGTGCTGCGGAAGGCGGCCCGCGGAGCGCTGGAACTCAGCGGTGCGCCGGGCCGGCTGCGGGTCGTCGCCTTCGGGCGCCGGCTGGAGCTGGAGGGCGAGGAGCTGAACCGCGTCCGGCACACCGCCCTGAGCGGCACCGCGCCGGTCAACCTGCTGCGCCCGCGCGCCCGCAAGCTGCTGCTGGACGCCCTGTGGGAGCAGTCCGGCGGCGCCGCCCGGCACACCGACCCGGAGCTGGCCGCCGAGCTGCGCTCCTCCTTCGACGAGGACGTCACCGGCGAGGACTCCTTCCTCGCCTTCCTGGACGCCTGGTGGCCGGAGCTGACCCCGCGGGCCGTGCTCACCGCCATGGCCGACGAGCGGCGGCTGGGCCGCTGGGCCCGGCGGATCCTCAACCCCGGCGAGGTGCGCCGGGTCGCCCGCTCGCTCAGGCGCGACGGGTACTCGGTGCACGACATCGCCCTGCTCGACGAGCTCCAGGCGATCCTCGGCGCCCCGGCCCGCCCGAAGCGGAAGCGCGAACTGGACCCCCTGGACCAGCTCACCGGCCTGGAGGAGCTGATGCCCGTGCGCGAGGAGTCGCAGTGGGAGCGGGCCGAGCGGCTGGCGCAGGAGCGCACCGAGTACGCGCACGTCATCGTGGACGAGGCGCAGGACCTCACGCCCATGCAGTGGCGGATGGTCGGCCGCCGCGGACGGCACGCCACCTGGACGGTCGTCGGCGACCCCGCCCAGTCCTCCTGGTCCGACCCGGACGAAGCGGCCGAGGCCCGCGACGAGGCCCTGGGCACACGTCCGCGCCGCCGCTTCGAGCTCACCGTGAACTACCGCAACCCGGCCGAGATCGCCGAGCTGGCCTCGAAGGTCCTCGCCCTGGCCATGCCCGGCTCGAAGGCCCCGTCGGCCGTCCGTTCCACGGGGGTGGAGCCGCGCTTCGCCGTCGTACGGGGCTCGGTGGAGAAGACCGTACGGGCGGAGGCCGAGCGGCTGCTGGACCGGGTCGACGGCACGGTCGGCGTGGTCGTCGCCATGAACCGGCGCGAGGAGGCCCGGCGCTGGCTGGCCGGGCTCGGGGACCGGGTGGTGGCCCTGGGCAGCCTGGAGGCGAAGGGGCTGGAGTACGACGCGACGATCGTGGTGTCCCCGGCGGAGATCGCCGACGAGTCCCCGGCCGGCCTGCGGGTCCTCTACGTCGCGCTGACCAGGGCCACCCAGCAGCTGACGGTCGTCTCGGGCGAGCGGGACGAACCGGACGGGGCGGGGGTGCCGGACCTGCTGCGGGACTGAGGGGAACGTACCGCCTCGGCGGGAATGGCCGCGGGGCATCCGTTTGTTAGCCTGGAGGTGACACCGGCCCGATCCAAGCCCCCGGGCCCAACCTTCGTCGCTTCGAGCGACCACTTGCCGCGAGGCGAGCATGGCGGGCCGGTGTCACCTCACTGCTTCCCACCGCTTCCAGAGGTCCGCGTCACAGGAGTGACGCGGACCTCTTCTGCCGTGTGCCCGCCTTTCACCACCGGGTGACTTTCTCGTATGGTGAAAGTCACTTTCCGAAACAGCACGTCCCCGTGAACAAAAAGTCCGCAACCGAAGGCGGTTACCACGTACTCAGGGGTAGGTGCGACGATCGGACGGCACAACCACGCGACACGGTGAAAGCAGAGGAAGTCGGTCATGGCAACGGCGCCCAGCGTCTCCTACTCGATGACGATCCGGTTGGAGGTGCCGGCGGGCGGGACCGCCGTATCGCAGCTCACCACGGCCGTGGAGTCCTCCGGAGGCTCGGTGACCGGCCTCGACGTCACCGCGTCCGGCCACGAACGGCTCCGCATCGACGTCACCATCGCGGCCACCTCGACGACGCACGCCCAGGAGATCGTCGAGAAGCTGCGCGGCATCGAGGGCGTCACGCTGGGCAAGGTCTCGGACCGTACGTTCCTCATGCACCTCGGCGGCAAGATCGAGATGGCGTCCAAGCACCCCATCCGCAACCGTGACGACCTGTCCATGGTCTATACGCCGGGTGTGGCCCGCGTCTGCATGGCGATCGCCGAGAACCCCGAGGACGCCCGCCGGCTGACCATCAAGCGCAACTCCGTTGCGGTCGTGACGGACGGCTCGGCGGTGCTGGGTCTGGGCAACATCGGCCCGAAGGCCGCGCTGCCGGTCATGGAGGGCAAGGCGGCCCTCTTCAAGCGGTTCGCCGGCATCGACGCCTGGCCGATCTGCCTGGACACCCAGGACACCGACGCGATCGTCGAGATCGTCAAGGCGATCGCGCCCGGGTTCGCCGGCATCAACCTCGAGGACATCTCCGCGCCGCGCTGCTTCGAGATCGAGGCGCGGCTGCGCGAGGCGCTGGACATCCCCGTCTTCCACGACGACCAGCACGGCACCGCGATCGTCGTGCTCGCCGCGCTGACCAACGCCCTGCGCGTGGTGGGCAAGGAGATCGACAGCGTGCGCGTGGTGATGTCCGGCGCCGGCGCGGCCGGTACGGCCATCCTCAAGCTGCTGCTCGCGGCCGGCGTGAAGAACGCCGTCGTCGCCGACATCCACGGCGTCGTGCACGCGGGCCGCGAGGACCTCGTCGACGCCGCCCCGGAGTCGGCGCTGCGGTGGATCGCCGAGAACACCAACCCCGAGAACCTCACCGGCACCCTGAAACAGGCCGTGCACGGCGCGGACGTCTTCATCGGGGTCTCGGCGCCCGACGTGATCGACGGCAAGGACGTGTCCGCCATGGCCGAGGGCGCGATCGTGTTCGCGCTCGCGAACCCCGACCCCGAGGTGGACCCGGCGGTCGCCCGCGAGACGGCGGCGGTCGTGGCCACCGGCCGCTCCGACTTCCCCAACCAGATCAACAACGTGCTGGTCTTCCCGGGCGTCTTCCGCGGTCTGCTGGACGCGCAGTCCCGCAGCGTCAACACGGAGATGATGCTGGCCGCCGCGCAGGCCCTCGCCGACGTGGTCACCGAGGACGAGCTGAACCCGAACTACATCATCCCGAGCGTCTTCAACGAGAGGGTCGCGGGTGCGGTCGCGGGAGCCGTCCGGGAGGCCGCGGAGAAGTCCGGGGCGACGGCGTGACGATCACCACGGCGCGGTGAAATCGGCGCGTCGCGGGACATCCGGTCACCAGGACAGCCTTATCGTGCCTGGAATCGGGCACTCTTTTCGTGTGACGCCCGCGGGTGTTCTCGCGACTCCTATGGGTGCCGGATTGGCATTGATGCCGCAGGTGGGGGCAGGATGCCACCCTGGGCGCGAGGGTTTGGCGACGGACCCGGGTCCGGGGACCGACCGAGGACCCTGGCAGCATCGGCTTCGCTGTGCCCAACATGCGGCTTCGCCGCGTGGCACGCCGCAACGGCAAGAAGAACACGGGAGTAACAACATGAACCGCAGTGAGCTGGTGGCCGCGCTGGCCGACCGCGCCGAGGTGACCCGCAAGGACGCCGACGCCGTGCTGGCCGCGTTCGCCGACGTCGTCGGCGAGATCGTCTCCAAGGGGGACGAGAAGGTCACCATCCCTGGTTTCCTGACCTTCGAGCGCACCCACCGGGCCGCTCGCACCGCCCGCAACCCGCAGACCGGCGAGCCGATCCAGATCGCGGCCGGCTACAGCGTGAAGGTCTCCGCGGGCAGCAAGCTCAAGGAAGCCGCCAAGGGCAAGTGACCTTGCCGTCCGTACGCCACGAGACGGCGTACGAGGCCCCGTAGGGCACACCACGCCAATGGGGCGGCCCCCCTTCACCCGGGGGGCCGCCCCATCGCCGTACACACACGCCGAGCCGAGCACCGGACCCGGTCCCGGCCCCGGGAAAACGCCGTGTCGGCCGTGGGACGGGCATCCGCGCCCCTCGCCGGGCCCCTGGGGCGGCTTCGCGACTCCTGCTGGGATCGGCGGGGCTGCCGGGCGGCCGGTCCGCTGAGCGGGGGAGTCGTTCCCTCGCCGCGGGCCCGGCGAGCTGTCGTGCTGCCCGGGCGAACGACCTCGGGAGCCGGGCGGTCCGCCGGGCACCTGGGGCCGGGCGGCCGGCTCGGCCGGGCGAGTGCCTGGCCCGGGGCGCTCTTCGCCCCGGCGGGTTCGGCCGGCTGCCCGGGGCCTGCCCTGGGGACGGCCCTCGGGCCGACGGCCTTCGGGCCCCGGCCGTGGGCCGCCGGGCCGGGGCGGCAGAGGCGCTCAGCGGGGCGCTCGGGCCGGGGATCCTGGGTTGCGGTGGGTTCCGATCAGGTGGTGCGCCCCGGGGCAGGAGGTATGTGCCGTGTACGGCCCCTCCGCGCCCCGGTCGGTGTGCCGCTCGGATCGCCAGGGGCGGGCCACTGCCCGGTCGGGCGAGCACCCGGGCCGGGGGCGGCTGGGACCGGTCAGCCCAGGGCCTGGCCCGGCAGTTCGACCTTGGCGCCGAGTTCCATGAGCTTTTCCATGAAGTTCTCGTAGCCGCGGTTGATCAGGTCGATGCCGTGGACGCGGGAGGTGCCCTGGGCGGCCAGGGCGGCGATCAGGTAGGAGAAGCCGCCGCGCAGGTCCGGGATGACCAGGTCGGAGCCCTGGAGGCGGGTCGGGCCGGAGACCACCGCGGAGTGCAGGAAGTTGCGCTGGCCGAAGCGGCAGTGGGAGCCGCCCAGGCACTCGCGGTACAGCTGGATGTGCGCGCCCATCTGGTTCAGCGCGGAGGTGAAGCCCAGCCGGGACTCGTACACCGTCTCGTGGATGATCGACAGGCCGGTCGCCTGGGTGAGGGCGACCACCAGCGGCTGCTGCCAGTCGGTCTGGAAGCCGGGGTGCACGTCCGTCTCCAGCGCGATGGACTTCAGCTGACCGCCGGGGTGCCAGAAACGGATGCCCTCGTCGTCGATCTCGAACGCGCCGCCCACCTTCCGGTAGGTGTTCAAGAACGTCATCATCGACCGCTGCTGCGCGCCGCGGACGTAGATGTTGCCCTCGGTCGCCAGCGCCGCCGACGCCCAGGACGCGGCCTCCAGACGGTCCGAGAGCGCCCGGTGGGTGTAGCCGCCGAGCCTCTCCACACCCGTGATGCGGATCGTGCGGTCGGTGTCCATCGCGATGATCGCGCCCATCTTCTGCAGGACGCAGATCAGGTCCTCGATCTCCGGCTCCACGGCCGCGTTGGACAACTCCGTGACGCCCTCGGCCAGCACGGCCGTCAGCAGCACCTGCTCGGTCGCGCCGACCGACGGGTAGGGAAGGCGGATCTTCGTACCGCGCAGCCGCTGCGGAGCCTCCAGGTACTGGCCGTCGGCCCGCTTCTCGATCGTCGCGCCGAACTGCCGCAGCACGTCGAAGTGGAAGTCGATGGGCCGGCCGCCGATGTCGCAGCCGCCCAGACCCGGGATGAACGCGTGCCCCAGCCGGTGCAGCAGCGGGCCGCAGAACAGGATCGGGATGCGCGACGAGCCCGCATGGGCATCGATGTCGGCCACGTTCGCGCTCTCCACGTGGGTCGGGTCGAGCACCAGCTCACCCGGCTCGTCGCCCGGCCGGACCGTCACCCCGTGCAGTTGCAGCAGACCGCGTACGACCCGCACGTCACGGATGTCCGGAACGTTGCGCAGGCGACTCGGCTCACCGCCCAGCAGAGCGGCGACCATGGCCTTCGGCACGAGGTTCTTCGCACCGCGGACACGGATCTCGCCCTCCAGCGGGGTTCCGCCATGGACAAGCAGGACATCGTCGTTGACGGTCATGTATCTCGCGTTCCGATGAGGATGAGTTGGTCAGGGGCCGGCCGATCACTTCGGTCAAGGGGCCGGAGAGACAGAGTAGTCGCCGCGCGCCCCCCTTCCGTAAGCCCGCCGTCGGCCCAGTCGGGTCATGATCGTGCCACGACACGAACCGTCGGGAGCCGGGTACATACGGTCACCGGAACCGCAGTGCGCCGGTCACGCATCCGTGCCCCTGAACTGCTCTCACTCACGTAGCCGGATTGGCTCCCCATGCGAAGGGAAGATGCGGGATCATGTCTGGCATGACCGAGGTGTCCTCGCTCACAGGGCGGTTGCTCGTGGCAACGCCCGCCCTGGCGGACCCGAACTTCGACCGTGCGGTGGTGCTCCTTCTCGACCACGACGAGGAGGGCTCCCTCGGTGTCGTCCTCAACCGTCCCACCCCCGTGGACGTGGGTGACATCCTGGAGGGCTGGGCGGATCTCACCGGGGAGCCCGGCGTCGTCTTCCAGGGCGGCCCGGTGTCGCTGGACTCCGCGCTCGGCGTCGCCGTCGTCCCCGGCGGCGGCTTGGGCGAACGCGCCCCGCTGGGCTGGCGCCGGGTGCACGGCGCGATCGGTCTCGTCGACCTGGAGGCACCCCCCGAGCTGCTGGCCTCCGTCCTCGGCTCCCTGCGGATCTTCGCCGGATACGCCGGCTGGGGCCCCGGTCAGCTGGAGGACGAGCTGGCGGAAGGGGCCTGGTACGTCGTCGAGTCCGAGCCCGGCGACGTCTCCTCCCCGTCCCCCGAGAGACTCTGGCGCGAGGTGCTGCGCCGCCAGCGCAACGAGCTGGCGATGGTCGCCACGTATCCGGACGACCCGTCGCTCAACTGATGCCGGCCGGCTTCAGTACCCTTGCCGTATGAGCACTCTCGAGCCCGAGCGCGGCACTGGTACGGGGACCCTCGTCGAGCCGACGCCGCAGGTGTCCCACGGCGACGGTGACCACGAGCGCTTCGCCCACTACGTCCAGAAGGACAAGATCATGGCGAGCGCCCTCGACGGTACGCCCGTCGTGGCGCTCTGCGGCAAGGTGTGGGTGCCGGGCCGCGACCCGAAGAAGTACCCCGTGTGTCCGCTGTGCAAGGAGATCTACGAATCCATGAGCGGCGGCGGCGAGGGCGGCGACGACAAGAAGTAACCGGTCACCGCTCGGCCGAGACCTGTGGCCCCCGAGGGACGTTCCGGCGTGCCTCGGGGGCCTGTGCTGTCGAGCGGCGTGTGCAGCATGCGCAACGCTCGTTGCACCGCGTCGCGGCCGAGGCTACCCATGAGGGCATGACCACCCCTGAGGGCACGACCGACGTGATTCCGGCGCCGCGCGCCGTGTCCGGAACCCCGGGCCCTCCGGGCCGCGCCGTCCCGCTCGACCGGGAGACCGCCCTGTGGGCCGCGCCGGGCGCCGGCTCCACGGAGCGCTGGCTGCGCGCCACCCTCGGCGCGGCCCTCGGTCTGCCCCTCCCGGCCGGCCCCGAGGACGCCCGGAACTCCGTGCGGCTCCGCCTGGACGACACCCTGGAGCCCGAGGCGTACCGGCTCGCCGCCGTCCCCGGCCGGGGCGTCGAGATCCGCGGCGGCTCTCCGGCCGGGGTCTTCTGGGGCGCGCAGACCCTGCGCCAGCTGCTCGGACCGGACGCCTTCCGGCGCGCCCCCGTGCGGCCGGACGCCGCCCACGCGGTACCGGCCGGGGTCGTCGAGGACGCCCCGCGCTTCCGCTGGCGCGGGCTGATGCTCGACGTGGCCCGGCACTTCCTGCCCAAGGACGGCGTGCTGCGCTACGTCGATCTGATGGCCGCGCACAAACTCAACGTGCTGCACCTGCACCTGACGGACGACCAGGGCTGGCGCGTCGAGATCGAGCGGTACCCGAGACTGACGGAGGTCGGCTCCTGGCGGGCGCGGACGAGGTTCGGCCACCGGGCGTCCCCGCTGTGGGAGGACAAGCCCCACGGGGGCCACTACACCCAGGACGACATCCGGGAGATCGTCGCCTACGCCGCCGAGCGGCATGTCGGCGTCGTCCCCGAGATCGACGTACCCGGGCACTCGCAGGCCGCCATCGCCGCGTACCCGGAACTCGGCAACACCGACGTCGTCGACACCTCCGCCCTCACCGTCTGGGACGACTGGGGGATCAACCCGAACGTACTCGCCCCCACCGACACCACCCTGCGGTTCTACGAGGGCGTCTTCGAGGAACTGCTCGAACTGTTCCCCGCGGACGCGGCCGCATCCTCGGTGTTCGTCCACATCGGCGGCGACGAGTGCCCCAAGGAGCAGTGGCGGGCCTCGCCCACCGCGCAGGCGCGCGTCAAGGAACTCGGGCTGGCGGACGAGGGCGAGCTGCAGGCGTGGTTCGTCGGCCACTTCGGCCGCTGGCTCTCCGCGCGCGGGCGCAGGCTGATCGGCTGGGACGAGATCCTGGAGGGCGGGCTCCCGCCCGGGGCCGCGGTCTCGTCCTGGCGGGGATACGCCGGCGGGATCGCCGCCGCGCGGGCCGGTCACGACGTCGTCATGTGCCCGGAACAGCAAGTCTACTTGGACCACCGCCAGGCCCCCGGCGAGGACGAGCCCGTGCCGATCGGCTACGTGCGCACCCTGGAGGACGTCTACCGGTTCGAGCCGGTTCCGCCCGGACTCGACGCGGACCAGGCCCGTCGTGTGCTGGGCACCCAGGCCAATGTGTGGACGGAGGTGATGGAGGACTCCGCGCGCGTGGACTACCAGGTCTTCCCCAGGCTGGCCGCGTTCGCCGAGGTCGCCTGGAGTCCTCTGCCCGCCCCCGGGGAACGGGACTTCGCCGGTTTCGAGCGGCGGATGGCCGCCCACTACCGGCGGCTGGACGCCCTCGGCGTCGGCTACCGCCCGCCCGCCGGGCCGCGCCCGTGGCAGCGGCGGCCGGGTGTCCTGGGCCGGCCCGTCGAGGGGCCGCCGCCGTCGCGGTAGCCGGCCGGTGGCCGGGTGGCCGGTGCCGGGGTGACCGGTGCCGAGGTGGTCGGCGCGGAGACGGCCGACCACCCGCCGTCTCGAACTGGTGCTGGAAAAAGCCCGCAAGTATCAGCGAAGAGCGGGAATTCGCCCGCACCGGCGATGTCGTGCCAAAACGGGCCATGTCGCTGGTGAGGTGGGCGAACACCCCTTAGCGGACCCGTGTCTTCGACCCCTGCGAAGATGTGCCAGAGTTGCCACGTCCGCCCTGTCAGCACGTACCGTACGGCAGCACGGGTGGGACCAGTGTGCAGCGGGAAGGGGCAGCCGGTTTTGACCACGCACGCACCGCAGGCGGGGCAGGCCGTCACGCTGCCCACGACGCTGGACGAGGCCGTGGCGGCGCTCGCCGCCATGCCCGCAGCGGTTCCCGTGGCGGGCGGCACCGACCTCATGGCCGCCGTCAACTCCGGGCAGCTCAGACCCGCCGCGCTGGTCGGCCTCGGCCGGATCAGCGAGATCCGCGGCTGGCAGTACCAGGACGGTCACGCGCTGCTCGGCGCGGGCCTCACGCACGCGCGTATGGGGCGCCCCGACTTCGCCGCCCTCATCCCCGCCCTCGCGGCGGCGGCGCGCGCGGCCGGCCCGCCGCACATCCGCAACGCGGGCACCCTCGGCGGCAACATCGCCTCGGCCGCCCCCACCGGGGACGCGCTGCCGGTGCTGGCCGCCCTGGAGGCGACGCTGATCATCGCGGGCCCGGGCGGAGCCCGCCGGGAGGTCCCGGTGTCGCACCTGTTGGCCGGAGTGGAGATGCTCCGCGCGGGCGAGCTCATCGGCTACGTGCGCGTGCCGCTGCTGCACGCGCCGCAGGTCTTCCTGAAGGCGACCGGCCGCACCGGCCCGGGCCGCGCGGTGGCGTCCGTGGCGCTGGTCCTCGACCCGGCCCGGCGCGGGGTGCGGTGCGCGGTGGGTGCCATAGCGCCGATGCCGCTCAGGCCGCTGGACGCCGAGCACTGGGTGGGCCGGCTCATCGACTGGGACAACGGCCGCATGATCGTCCCGGAGGCGCTGAACGCCTTCGGGGAGTACGTCGCCGCGGCCTGCATCCCCGACCCGGTTCCGGCCGAGGACGGCTCCGTGCCGCAGCTTCCGCCCGCCGTACTGCATCTGCGGCGCACCGTCGCCGCGCTGGCCCGACGAGCACTGGGGAGGGCGCTGTCGTGACCGACGACCAGCACGGAGAGGGCGCCCCGGGCAGCGGCGGCCGCTGGGACCCGCTGCCCCAGGGCGACTACGACGACGGCGCCACCGCGTTCGTGAAGCTGCCCGAGGGCGGCATCGACGCCCTCCTGGCCGCCGACAGCCCGCTCGCCGCGCCCGGCCAGGGCTATGTGCCGCCGCAGATAACGGTCACGCCCACCGATCCGGCGGCCACCGATCCGGCGGCCACCGGCGGTTGGGCGGTGCCGGGCGCGCCAGCCGAGGGCGCCCGGTGGCCCGAGCCCGGCGCCGCGCCGCAGGGCACGGGCGCGCAGGCGGACGACCGGTTCACGTACCACCCGGAGGCCACCCAGCACTGGACCTTCGACGACACCCGGGCGGACCAGGCCGCCGGGGCCCCGCACGCGTCCGGGCAGGACGTGACCGGGCAGTGGTCGATCCCTGTCGCTCCGGGTGACCTCCCGGACGAGTCGGGCGAGTTCACCACGTCGTCCCTGGTCCAGCAGTGGGGCGGCACCCCTCCGGCCACCCTCCCCGGCGGCGCGCCCGCGCCGTGGGCGACGGAGGCGGTGGGCGAGGCGTGGAGCCGGCCGCGCGCCGGGACGGAGACGGCCGGGCAGCCGGCGGGCGGCACGCACGCGCGTGGGCCGGCCGGGCAGCCGGCCGAGAGTGGGCACGGCACCGAGCCGGCCCAGGACCCGTACCGGGCCGGGACCGGGGCAGGCGGCGCGCACGGTGGCGAGCGGACGTCGGCGGGTGCCCGTGCGGACGGCCGGCCGACGGGGGCGCCGCACGCGGGCGAGGAGCCCGCGGCGCCCGAGCGGGAGACCACCGCCTCCGCCGCCACGGGCACCCAGCCGCCCGCCGCACCCGGACACGGCACCCAGCCGTCCGCCGCACCCGGACAC
>NZ_POTZ01000014.1 GCF_003236365.1 Streptomyces sp. NTH33 | reverse complement strand
GGTCTGGGCCGCGCCCTGGAGGGCGGGGTGGGTGCCGGCCGCGGCTCCGGCCGGGGTCCTGCCGGTGCCGAGGGCGCCGACGAGTGCGGCGGCGCCGAGGACGAGGGTGGCGGCGGAGGTGACGCCGACGACGAGGGGAGCGTCGTCGGTGAGCGTCGCCATGGCGCGGGTGCGGGCGATCCGGCGCGTGCGCTCGGGGTCGGACGGCTCGCCGGGGTGGTCCCGTTCGACCGTGGCGCGCAGGGCGCGGGCCAGCCGCCGGGCGCGCCCGGCGAGCCGTCCGCAGAGCACCAGCAGGACGAGGAGCAGCGGCGGGATGACGGACGCCTGCCAGGTGAGCATGACCGGCGGGCCCGGGATGGAGGTGCCGGTGCCGTCCAGCCAGTCGGCCACGCGCTGGCAGACCCCACCGGACATCACGCCGCCGAGCGCGCAGGCCAGCATCGCGACCGCGGGCCCGCCGAGGCCCCGCAGCACGGCGCGGGGGTCGGGGCGGGTGCGGTACAGGGCGTGCGCGGTGATGCCGAGGGCGACGACCAGCAGGCCCTGCCCCAGGGCGAGGCCGCCGAAGGTGGTGTCGCCGGCCAGCCGGCCGGCCGAGGTCCAGCCGGGCCGTGACCAGCCGGCGTACACGGCGGTGAGCAGGAGCAGCAGGAGGGCGCCGAGCGGCAGCCGCCGTACGAGATGGCGGTCCAGTTGCCGGTCGAGCAGGTGCTCGGTGCGGCCCCGGCGGCAGACGACCCAGACCACGGCGGCGGCCCAGGCGAGCAGAGCGGCCGGCAGGAGCCGGCCCAGGACGTCGAGGACCGCGGGACCGCCGGGGCGGCGGTCGAGGGCCGCCGTGGGCGCGGCGATCGCGGCGGCGACGGTGAGCAGGCCGGCGGCGGTGTGGGCGGCGCGCAGCCGGGCCACCAGGCGGCGTCCGTACCAGAAGCCGGGACGGCCCAGGGAGCCGGTGCCGGTGTCCTCCTCGGGCTCGGGTGCGCGGGACATCGGCTGCTGGGACTCGTAGGCGCTCCAGGTGCGGTGGGCCAGGTACCACAGCAATCCGGTGAGCGCTGCGGGCACCAGGGCCGCGAGGGCGAGACGGCGGCCGGGCGCGCTCCACCAGCCGCCGGCCGCGGGCGACAGGAAGCCCAGCCAGGAGTGGCGTGCGGCGCACGCACGGGTGCCCGCGCACTGCCAGGCCGTGAGGTCCAGGGCGACCTCGCAGGCGGCGGCGACGAGCAGCACGGTCAGGGTGAGGCCGGCCAGCCGTACCAGCAGGCCGTACAGACGTGTCGTGCGGGGGCGGCCGGGTGCGCCGGGGCGCATCCAGTGGGCGAGGTTGACCACCATGAACGGCAGCAGCAACAGCCACAGGGCGCGGGCGCCGTTGCCCGAGGTGAGGTTGCACCAGACGTACGCCTCGGGCACCGGCGTGCCGTGGCGCTTCCCGGGCCGCGTCTCGGCGTCGACGTCGTCGGCGCGGCGGAAGACGGCCGCGGTGTCGTCGCCGGTGATCCGCACCGTCCGCGGATCGTCCAGCATCCTCTCGGGCGTGGTGCCGCCGACACCGTGGACCAGGAGCTCCAGGGCGCATCCGGTCGCCGGCCACTGCTGTGCACGTTCCACTGTTCGCTTCCCCCGTGACGCGTCCGTGGGTGTCCGTGGGTGTGGGTCATGGGTCTGTGTCCGTGCGGACACCAGGATCGCCGCTCGTGGTCCGTGGCACACCCCCTGTCACCGGAATTTCGCCGGTACGGGTGAGGGCCGGCGCGCGGGAGGGCGAGACGAAAGCGGCATGTGCGCGTCGGGCGGGCTCCGGCGCGGCGGACGCCGCCCCATGAAAGGATGGGACCTCCGCGCGTGTCGGACGGCTTGAGGCGAAAGGAACCGGAGCCCACGTGAGTGAGAATCAGAACCTCCTCGCGGAGCAGCGGCGTGCCCTGATCGTGGACGAGGTCCGGCGCCGGGGCGGTGTCCGGGTCAACGAGCTGACCCGGAAGCTCGGCGTGTCGGACATGACGGTCCGCCGCGACCTGGACGCGCTGGCCCGCCAGGGTGTGCTGGAGAAGGTGCACGGCGGGGCGGTTCCGGTCGTGGAGGCCAGTACGCACGAGCCGGGCTTCGAGGCCAAGTCGGGTCTGGAGCCGACCGCCAAGGAGGAGATCGCGCGGGTGGCGGCCCGGCTGGTCGCGCCGGGTACGGCGATCGCCCTCTCGGGCGGCACGACGACGTACGCGCTGGCCCGCCATCTGCTGGACGTGCCCGATCTGACGGTGGTCACCAACTCGGTGCGGGTGGCGGACGTCTTCCACTCGGCGCAGCGCGGCTCCGGTCAGCGGCAGGGAGCGGCGACGGTCGTCCTGACCGGCGGGGTGCGTACGCCGTCCGACTCGCTGGTGGGGCCGGTGGCCGACCAGGCGATCGCCACGCTCCACTTCGACGTGCTGTTCCTCGGGGTGCACGGGATATCGGCCGAGGCCGGTCTGTCCACGCCGAACCTGGCGGAGGCCGAGACCAACCGGCGGCTGGTGCGGTCCGCGCGGCGTGTGGTGGTGGTCGCCGACCACACCAAGTGGGGTGTGGTGGGCCTGAGTTCCTTCGCCGCGCTGGAGCAGGTCGACACCCTGGTGACGGACGCCGGGCTGCCGGCCGAGGCGCGTGCCGAGGTCTCGGAGCATCTGCGGCTGGTGGTGGCGGGCGAGACCGAGGACGCGGCGGACACCTGAACGGACGTCGGCCACGGTGACCGCGCGCGGCCGGGCCGTGCCGCCGGTACGCCTTGAGGGAGGCCCGTCCAGGGCTCACCGTCTGCGTCCGGTGGGGATCGGCTTCGCCGGGAGCGCGCCCGTACGGCTGGTGTTCGCGCGGGAGGTCTCCGCCTCCCCCGAGCGGGTCTTCGACGCGCTCGCCGAGGACGTGCCGGGCCGGACCGAGTGGTTCTCGGCGGTGACGTATGCGCGGCCGGCCGACGGCACGGCCCCCTTCCGGCTCACCCTGAGCCTGGCCCGGCGGGGCCCCGGCCGCGCCTTCCGCGCCGCGGTGACGTCCCTGGACCACCGCCTGTCGGTCCGGTGACCCGGCCGGACCGGGCCTGGGTAAACCTGAACGGACCGCTCAGTCCGGCCACTCCCCCGTCGCCAGGAACGCCTCGATCGCCGCCGTGTACGGGGCGCTGTCCAGGCCCTGTTCGGTCAGCCAGGTGTCCGAGTAGTACTTGTCGAGGTAGCGGTCGCCCGGGTCGCACAGGAGGGTGACGACGCTGCCGCGGCGGCCTTCCCGCAGCATCTCGGCGACGATTTTCAGGGCGCTCCACAGACCGGTGCCGGTGGAGCCGCCCGCCTTGCGGCCGATGGCCCGTTCCAGGGCGCGTACGGCGGCCACGGCGGCGGCGTCCGGGACCTTCATCATGCGGTCGACGGCGCCGGGCACGAAGCTCGGTTCCATGCGCGGCCGGCCGATGCCCTCGATGCGCGAGCCGGAGTCGCAGGTGACGTCCGGATCGCCGGTGGTCCAGCCCTCGAAGAAGCAGGAGTTGTCGGGGTCGGCGACGCAGACGCGGGTGTCGTACTGCATGTAGTGGACGTAGCGCGCGATGGTCGCCGAGGTGCCGCCGGTGCCCGCCGTGGCGACGATCCAGGCCGGTTCCGGGAAGCGCTCCAACTCCATCTGCCGGAAGACGGATTCGGCGATGTTGTTGTTGCCGCGCCAGTCCGTGGCCCGCTCGGCGTAGGTGAACTGGTCCATGTAGTGGCCGCCGGTCTCGGCCGCGAGGGCGGCGGAGGCCTCGTACATCGTGCGCGGGTCGTCCACGAAGTGGCACCGCCCGCCGTGGAACTCGATCAGGCGGCACTTCTCGGCGCTCGTCGTGCGCGGCATCACCGCGATGAAGGGCACGCCGATCAGCTTCGCGAAGTACGCCTCCGAGACGGCCGTCGAGCCGCTGGAGGCCTCGATCACCGGACGGCCCGGGCGGATCCAGCCGTTGCACAGGCCGTACAGGAACAGCGAGCGCGCCAGGCGGTGCTTGAGGCTTCCGGTCGGGTGGGTCGACTCGTCCTTCAGGTACAGGTCGATGCCCCACTCCTCGGGCAGCGGGAAGCGCAGCAGGTGGGTGTCGGCCGAGCGGTTGGCGTCGGCCTGGACCTTGCGGACGGCTTCTTTCAGCCAGTCGCGGTATCCGCTGTCGCTGCGGTCGACGTCCAGGGTGTCGCTGGTCCGCCGCTGCTGGATGATGCTCACGCGAGGCTCCTTACGCTGTGCGCCGACGGCGTGTCGCGCGGCCGGGCGCCACCGATGATAGACATCTTCGAAACGCTTCTCACCTGCATAAACACACCTTTGAGGGGCTCAAAGAGACGCTGGGAGCGCGGCTCGCCGGAGCCCGCCCGGGACGCGGTGCGCGCACGGGTGGGGGCGCATTCACGCGAGTGCTCCGGACGCCGGTCGCGAGCGCGCCCCGGGCACTGGTGCTCGCTGCCGAAGGCGTGCAGACTGCACCGCGCGGGACGAAGAGGAGCCCGTGGAGTCATCTGGCCGACGACGCGCGCGAGGGGACGGGAAAGGATGGCGGAACCGGAGTTCACGGCCACGGGCGTGCGCATCGACAAGCGACTGCGCTCGCTCACCCGGGCCGGACAGGTCCGGATCAGCGACGGCAGACTGGAGTTGCTCACCAGCCACGGCAGTGAGATCGACAGCGCACCACTGGGGGCGGTGCGCGCGTTCAGGCCCTGGTACGCCCCGGACGACCGGGCGCTCGCCGACCTCGACGGCAAGCGGTACGTGCTGACCCTGGGCGACCGCGACCCCGCACCGGGCGAGCCGGGACCGCCGGCGGCCCGCCGGTTCATCGAGGCCGTACGCCGGGCGGCGGGGCGCGGCGGCTGAGCGGCGGCGAGTTGCGGGACCCCACCCCGTAGGCCACTCTGGTCTCACGTAACTCAGGGTTTACCGGCGATAACGCTGCGAACCAGCCCGCCGGCCACGACAGCAGGCGGCAGTGTCACGCAGGCGTCCTGCTGCATCCGAAACGTCGTGTTCTTCCGGACCTCAACGTCGGGGAGTCGCAGCCGTGATCAGTCACCCAAGCAGGCACTGCACGGTGGAGCTCCAAGCCCTGCCGTCGCGGATCGGCCAGGTCCGCAGAATCGTATCGGCGCACTTGCGCTACTGGCATCTGGACCCTCTGATCGACCGGGCCGCGCTCGGTGTGACGGAGCTGTTGACCAACGTCCACCAGCACGCCCAGCCGGACAAGCTGTGCACCGTGGAGCTCGAGCTGCTGCTCGACCGGCTCACGGTCTCCGTACGCGACCACGACCCGCGCCTTCCCGTGGTGGAGGACCTGGGCGAGATCGCGCCGCTGGCCACCGGGGGGCGGGGGCTCGCGATGGTGGCCGCGGTGAGCGAGAGCTGGGGCGCGCGCCCCGACGGCGAGCAGGGCAAGGTCGTCTGGTTCACCCTGCCGATCTCCGCCCCCTCGGTCTCGGTACCGGCCCGGGTACCGGCCCTCGTCACCGCGGAGAAAGCCGCCCGCCGCTTCGCCGGCTCCGCGCTCAACGGCACCCGCTCCGCCGTCCGGTCCGCCGTCGCCGGCTGACCGGACGGGGCCCGGTGTTCCCAGGGCACCGCCCCTCGCCCCTGTGCCCGGGCCGCTCAGGCCGGCGCTGACAGCGGGTCGTCCAGGACCGGCTGCCAGGCCAGTTCCGCCGCGCCGACCAGGCTGTTGTGGGCGAGGGTGCAGGGGAGGATGGGGACGCCGCCGCTCTGGCCCCACAGGCTGCGGTCGGCGACGACGGCGCGCAGGCGGTCGGGGGCGGCGCCGAGGAGGGTGCCGTGGAGGCCGCCGAGGATGATGCGGTCGGGGTTGAGGATGTTCACCAGGCCCGCCAGGCCCAGGCCGAGGCGGTCGACGAGGGCTTCGACGGCCGTGCGGACGGCCGGGTCGTCGTAGTGGTGGCGGATCAGGTCGTCGGCCTGCTGCAGCAGTGAGACCACGGGGCCCGGCTCGCGGCCGGCGGCGGTGAGGAAGGCCAGGGGATCCGCCTCGACGTCGAGGCAGCCCCGGCTGCCGCAGTGGCAGGGGCGGCCCTCGGGGTTGACGGTGAGGTGGCCGACCTCGAGCGCCAGGCCCGCACTGCCCGAGTGCAGCCGTCCGTCCAGCACCAGCGCGCCGCCCACGCCCCGGTGTCCGGTCGCCACGCACAGCAGGTCGCGGGCGCCGCGGCCGGCGCCGTGCCGGTGCTCGGCGAGCGCGGCGAGGTTGATGTCGTTGGCGGCGAACGCCGGCCCGGTGATCCCCGCCGCGCGCACGCACTCCGCGAAGAGCCGGCGCACCGGCGCACCCGGGGGCCAGGCCAGGTGGAGCGGGTTCAGGGCCAGGCCCTCCGGTTCGGCGACCGCGGAGGGCACGGCGAGCCCGGCGCCGACGCAGCGCCGGCCGGTCGTGCGCAGCAGTTCCGCGCCGGCCTCGACGACGGAGCCGAGCACCTCGCCCGGGTCGGGGTCGACGGTCTCGCAGCCGGGCGCGGTCGCCACGATACGGCCGCCGAGCCCCACCAGGGCGGCACGGAAGCCGTCGGCGTGCACCTGCGCGGCGAGGGCGACGGGCCCGTCCTCGGCGACCGAGAGGCGGTGCGAGGGGCGGCCCTGCGAGCCGGCCGCCGCGCCCGGCCGGGCGTCCACCCGGATCAGGCCCAGCGCCTCCAGTTCGGCGGCCACCGCACCGGCCGTCGCCCGGGTCACCCCCAGCTCGGCGGTGAGGACCGCGCGGGTCGGGGCGCGCCCGGTGTGCACGAGTTCCAGCGCGGGCCCGAGCGCGCCGCGCCCCCGGTCCAGCCGCGTCCTCGAGGTGCTCCCTTCCCCCGCCGCCCGGGGGTCCGCCTTGCCGCTCATGAGGGCGAGTCTCCCATGATCCGTACCTGTCGTGACCAGCGGCGCGGTCTAGAAGCCGCTCACCCTCAGGGTGATGTTCAGCCGCCCCGTCAGACCCAACTCCGGTGGGGCGGTGCCCGGATGGACCCGCGGCACGCCGTGGTGGGCGAGGCGGGACGGGCCGCCGAAGACGAACAGGTCGCCGCCGCGCAGTTCGACGTCGGTCCAGGGCCGGGTACGGGTCCCGGTGTTGCCGAAGCGGAACACGCACGTGTCGCCGAGGCTCAGCGACACCACCGGCGCGCCGGACTTCTCGTCGCTGTCGCGGTGCATGCCCATGTGGGCGTCGGCGTCGTAGAAGTTGATCAGGGCGATGTCGTACGCCGCCTCCGGGACCGCCCCGGGACCCAGCGCGTCCGTCACCGCCGCGCGTCCCAGTTCGCCCAGCCAGGCGGGGAACGGCTTGACCGGGGCGCCGTCGCCGTCGACGGCCGTGCGGGCGTAGCCGTACGGGTACCAGTGCCGGCCCAGGCAGACCTGCCGCGCGGTCATCGTCCCGCCGCCGGGGGTGCGCACCGTGCGCAGGCCGGCCGGCGGGCGGGCCCATTCCCGGCAGGCGGCGAGCAGCCGGTGCTGGCGCGCCGGATCCAGCCAGTCCGGTACGTGCACGGCTCCCGGGGCGATCCGTGCACGGCTGCGAGGGAACAGCTCGGCGTCCATGCCCCCATCCTGCCGCAGAGCCGTGAGCTGGGGCTCCGCTAACCTTGACCGGCGATGGACGACCGTATGACGACTCCCTGGGGCGAGCCGGTGCTCGCCCGGTTCCCCGAGGATCCGCGTGACCGGCTGCGGGCCTGGGACGCCTCCGACGAGTACCTGCTGCGGCACCTCGACGAGCAGGGGACGGACCTGTCCGGGACCGTCGTGGTCGTGGGCGACCGGTGGGGTGCCCTGGTCACGGCGCTGGCGGCGCACCGGCCGGTGCAGATCACCGACTCGTTCCTCGGGCAGGAGGCGACCCGCGCGAACCTCGCCCGCAACGGTGCCGGGCCCGGCGCGGTACGCCTGCTCACCACGCAGGACCCGCCGCCCGGCCGTGTCGACGTGCTGCTGGTGCGGGTGCCCAAGAGCCTCGCCCTGCTGGAGGACCAGCTGCTGCGCCTCGCCCCCTCGGTGCACGAGGGCACGGTCGTCGTCGGCACCGGGATGGTGAAGGAGATCCACACCTCGACGCTGGCGCTGTTCGAGCGGATCCTCGGCCCGACCAGGACCTCGCTCGCCCGGCGCAAGGCCCGGCTGATCCTCTGCACTCCGGACCCCGCCCTGGAGCGGCCCGCCAGTCCGTGGCCGTACAGCTACACGCTGCCCGACGGCATCGGCGCCGCGTCCGGCCGGACCGTGGTCAACCACGCGGGTGTCTTCTGCGCCGACCGGCTCGACATCGGCACCCGCTTCTTCCTGCGGCACCTCCCCGGCGGCCTGGGCGCCCGCCGGGTGGTGGACCTGGGCTGCGGCAACGGTGTCGTGGGGACGGCGCTGGCGCTGGCGAACCCGGACGCGGAGGTGCTGTTCACGGACGAGTCGTTCCAGGCCGTGGCCTCGGCGGAGGCGACGTACAAGGCGAACGGCGTACCCGGGCACGCCGAGTTCCGGGTCGGCGACGGGCTGGCCGGGGTGCCGGCGGGCAGTGTGGACCTGGTGCTCAACAACCCGCCGTTCCACTCGCACCAGGCGACGACGGACGCGACGGCCCGGCGCATGTTCGCCGGGGCGCGGCGCGCGCTGCGCCCCGGCGGCGAGCTGTGGGTGATCGGCAACCGGCACCTGGGCTACCACGTCACGCTGCGCCGGCTGTTCGGCAACAGCCGGCTCGTCGCGAGCGACCCGAAGTTCGTGGTGCTGAAGGCCGTCAAGAGGTAGCCCCCGCGCGGGGGGTGCCGATCACCCCGATGAGCCGCCGCACCTCCCCCGCCATCGCCTCTCGCCCCACGCCGAGGTACTTACGGGAGTCGACCGCCTCGGGGTGGGCGGCGAGGAAGCCACGGATCGCTCCGGTCATCGCGATGTTGAGGGCGGTGCCGATGTTGACCTTGGCGATGCCGGCGGTGACGGCGGCGGTCAGTTCACCGTCGGACACACCGGAGGAGCCGTGCAGGACGAGGGGGACGTCCAGTGCTCCGGCGAGGCGCTTGAGGAGGTCGTGGTCGAGGGCCGCGGTGCGCTCGGTCATGGCGTGGGTGTTGCCGACGGCCACGGCCAGGGCGTCCACCCCGGAGCCGGTGACGAACGCGTGCGCCTGCGCGGGGTCGGTACGTGCGCCGGGGGCGTGGGCGTCCAGCGGCGGCGCGCCGTTCTTGCCGCCAACCTCGCCCAACTCGGCCTCGATCCACAGCCCTTGGGCGTGCGCCCAGGCCGCGGCGGCGCTGGTCGCGGCGAGGTTCTCCGCGTACGGCAGACGGGAGGCGTCGTACATCACGGAGCTGAAGCCCGCGTCGGGCGCCTGACGCAGCAGGTCGTCGCTCTGTACGTGGTCGAGGTGCAACGCCACGGGTACGGCGGCCCGTTCGGCCGCGGCGGCGGCCGCGCGGGCGAGCGGCAGCAGCCGTCCGTAGCGGAACCTGACCGCGTTCTCGCTGACTTGCAGGACGACGGGCGCGCCGGCCACCTCGGCGCCGGCGACGACGGCCTCGACGTGTTCCAGCGTGATGATGTTGAAGGCGACGACGGCGGAACGCGCGGCGGCGGCGCGGGCGACCAGCTCGCCGGTGGATGCAAGCGGCACGGCCTGTCCTGACCTTTCCGGGGGTTTACGGCGCGAGGATCACCGAGCGGGTGAGGTGGCGGGGGCGGTCCGGGTCCAGGCCGCGGGCCCGGGCGACGGCGACCGCGAGGCGCTGGGCGCGGACCAGTTCGGCGAGCGGGTCGAGTGCGCTCTCGATCCACGATCCGCCCGTGGCCCGTACCTGTCCGGCCAGTCCGTGCGGGGCGCTGCCGAGCATCCAGGTGGCCGTGCCCTCGGTGGTGACGCTGATGGGGCCGTGGCGGTACTCCATCGCCGGATAGGCCTCGGCCCAGGACAGCGAGGCCTCGCGCATCTTCAGGGCGGCCTCGTTGGCGAGGCCGACGGTCCAGCCCCGGCCCAGGAAGGTGAACTGCGCGCGGTCGACGAGCCGTTCGGGCAGCGGAGCGGACAGCGCCGTGCCGGCGTCGACGACGACGTCGTCGCTGTGCAGTCCGAGGTGGGCGCGCAGCAGGGTGAGGGCGGTGGTCGCGAACCGGGTCTGCACCACGGAGCGTTCGTCGGCGAAGTCGAGCACGACGGCCTCGTCGGCGGCGTCCATGACGGGGGTGCCGGGGTCGGCGGTGACGGCCGTGGTGGGCGTGCGTCCCTTCAACTCCGTGAGCACCTCGAGCACTTCGGTGGTGGTTCCGGAGCGGGTGAGGGCGAGGACCCGGTCGTAGGAGCGGCCGTGGGGGAACTCGGAGGCGGCGAAGGCGTCGGTCTCCCCCTGCCCCGAGCCCTCGCGCAGCGCGGCGGCGGCCTGGGCCATGAAGTACGACGTGCCGCAGCCGACGATCGCGACCCGCTCGCCCGGCGCGGGCAGCGCCCGGCCGTGGGCGGCGGCGTCGTGGGCGACGCGGGCCCAGCACTCGGGCTGGCTGGTCAGCTCGTCCTCGACATGGCTCATGACCCGTCCTCCTGTATCTGCTTGTTCTTGCAAGATAGTGCCAGCTTTCGAGCAACTTCAATCATTCGTCCGGGTGGCGGGTGCGTTAGGGTCGCGGGGGATCGAGAAACGGAGGCCGCCGATGTCGCGCGACGCGCGCTGGAAGGCGCTGCTGGAGCTGCTCGTCGAGCGGGGCCGGCTGGACGTCGAGGAGGCGGCGGCCGAGCTGCGGGTGTCGGCCGCGACGATCCGGCGGGACTTCGACCGGCTCGCCGAGCAGCAGATGCTCGTCCGCACCCGGGGCGGCGCGGTCGTGCACGGTGTCTCCTACGAGCTGCCGCTGCGCTACAAGACGGCCCGGCACGCCTCCGAGAAGCAGCGGATCGCGAAGGCGGTCGCGGACCTCGTGGCGCCCGGCGAGGCGGTGGGGCTGACGGGCGGCACCACCACCACGGAGGTGGCCCGCGCCCTGGCGGTGCGCAGCGACCTCGCCTCCGGTTCACCCGCGCTGACCGTGGTGACCAACGCGCTCAACATCGCCAACGAGCTCGCCGTACGGCCCCAGTTCAAGATCGTGCTGACCGGCGGGGTCGCGCGTCCGCAGTCGTACGAGCTGATCGGCCCGCTGGCGGACGGGGTGCTGAGCCAGATCACGCTCGACGTGGCGGTGCTCGGGGTGGTCGCCCTCGACGTCACGCACGGCGCGGCGGCCCACGACGAGGCCGAGGCCGCCGTCAACCGGCTGCTGTGCGAGCGCGCCGAACGCGTCGTCGTGGCCGCCGACTCCAGCAAGCTGGGCCGGCGTGCCTTCGCCCGCATCTGCCCGACCGGGTCGCTGGACACGCTGGTCACGGACACGGCGGCGGGGCAGGAGACGGTGCGCGGGTTCGAGGAGGCGGGGGTGCGGGTCATCACCGTCTGACGACGTCCGCCCCCTGCCGTCAGGTGCGCAGGAAGCCCACACCGCGGCCGTCGTTGCAGCCGCGGGAGGCGGGCAGGCCGTCGTCCGGCAGGCCCTGATGGGCCTGGAGCGCGACGCTCATCAGGCTCACGAGGAGATCCGCGTCGGCCGAGGCGTCGAGGCGGATCGTCACCCAGGGGGAACCCGGCACGACGCGGACCGCGGCGAAGCGCCGCAGGTCGCCCGTCATGCGGCGGACGGCCGGTGCGGTCAGGTGGAGGTCGACGTCCCGGTCGGAGCGGAAGTGCGCGATCTCGCCCTGCGCCGAGCTGAGCGCCTGCCCGGTGCCGCAGCTCGGCGCCGCCTCCGTCAGATCGGGCCAGGTGGCCAGGTGGGCGAGGGCGCGCGCGGCGAGCGTCATGGTCCCATCACGGCGCGCTCACCGCACGGCAACCGGCGCGTGGGCGGGCCTTGACCGATCCGTGTCCGAAGGGGCGCGGCACCGGGCGCGGGAGGGGTGAGCGGGTACGCGGGCGTACGACCCTGCTCGCGACCGTCTGAAGTGCTCGGCTTTCCTCTCTCCGTGCTTCCGGAAGCCGCTGATCGCGTCTGGGGGCACACTGGAAGCAGGGCCGTCGGTGCTCACGAGGGGGTGTCGAAGGTGACACGTCGTGCGGGAGTGTGGCTGTGGCGGTGGCGGCGGAATCCGCTCAGGCGGACCAGTGACGTCGTGGAGGCGTGGATCCTGCTCGTCGCCTGGGTCCTCGCCATGGCCGGCGGTGTGCTGGCGGGAGTGCTGACGGCGGGCGCGATGCAGCGGAACGCGGACCGGGTCCGTGCCGAGACCCGCCCGCTGTCCGCCGTGCTGACCCAGGACGCGACCCACGGGGCGGCCCGGCCGACGAGCGGCGCCCTGGTGTGGGGGACGGTCCGCTGGACGGATCCGGACGGCTCGGTGCACACGGGCCGGACCAGGGTCCCGGTCTCCGCGACGCCCGGCACCCACGTCACGGTGTGGACCAACGGGCACGGCGTCCTGACCTCCCCGCCCGCCTCGCGGGCCGACAGCGCGTTCCAGTCGACCCTGGGCGGGCTGTGGGCGGGCACGGCCGCCGCGGGCGTGGTCATCGGCGGCGCCAAGCTGGTACGGACCCGGCTCGACCGCCGCCGCTTCGACCAGTGGGACAAGGAGTGGGCACGCGTGGACACGCCCTGGGGCTGGAAGACCGGCTGACGGCGGCTCCGGACCCCGTTCTCCGGAACCGACCGCCGTACACTTTGAGCCCGAACGACCAGGCGGGCGGCATCGGCCTGCCTGGTACCGGCGATCAGCGAGGGGGAGTGCCCGTGCCCGGCCAGCGTTCCATCACCGAGGCGGAGAAGCTCGCACAGGCCAAGCTCGGCGGCATCCGTGTGCGCCGGGAGCAGATGGCGGCGGTGGCGAACATCTACCGGGCCGCCTCCGCGGTCCGCCAGCACCTGGAGAACTCGGTGCTGCGCGGCTCGGACCTGACCTGGACCGCGTTCGTCGTGCTGTGGGTGGTCTGGGTCTGGGGCGAGTCGGAGACCCGGCACGTCGCCGAGGAGGCCGGCATCTCCAAGGGCACCCTGACGGGAGTCTCCCGCACGCTGGAGTCGCGTGGGCTGCTGCGGCGTACCGGCCATCCCACCGACGGCAGGCTCGTGCTGCTGGCGCTCACCGACGAGGGCGAGGACTTCATGGGCCGGGTCTTTCCGTCGTTCAACGAGGAAGAGGCCTTCGTCACCTCGCAGTTGAGCAGTGAGGAGTGCCGGGATCTCGCGGAGATGCTGCGGCGGGTGGTCCTGCAGGTCGAGGAGCACGGCGAGGACCGCCGCCGGTCGCTGCTGGGCGGCGCGGACCCGGCGCCGCGCCGCAGCGGGCGTCGCGCCAGGGGGTGAGCCGGCGGACTCAGCGGATCCGGGGCGACCGTGCCGCCTCCACCAGCGCGTCGAACAGGCGCTGCTGCACCGGATCCTCGTGTGCGGTGTCCTCGGGGTGCCACTGCACGGCCGCGAACCAGCCCGCGCCGCCGGCGCGTTCCACTCCCTCGATCGTGCCGTCGGCGGCCCGTGCGGTGACCGTCAGGCCCTCGCCGAGCCGGTCGATGTGCTGGTGGTGGTAGCAGGAGGCCTCGGCCTTGTCGGCGCGGGTGACCTCCGCCAGGACCGAACCGGGGGCGAGGCAGACGGGGTGCCGGACGTGCCGGTGGTCCTGTCCGGGACCGCCCATGTCCTGGTGCAGGGTGCCGCCCAGCGCGGTGTTGACCACCTGCAGACCGCGGCAGATCGCCAGCAGCGGCAGCCCCGACTCCAGAGTCCGGCGGGCCACCTCCAGGTCGAAGTCGTCCTGGAGGTCGTCGACGCCGTAGACGCTGTCGTGGGCGTCGGCGGCGCCGTACCGGTGCGGGGCGAGGTCGCCGCCGCCGGGCAGCAGGATGCCGTCGAAGCGGGCGAGCCGCTCGGCGACGTCGTGCTCGGCGGGGTCCACCGGGTGGATGCTCGCCGGTTCGCCGCCGGCCCGCCACACCGCCTCGACGAGGGCGCGCGCGTTGACCTCGGCGGTGTAGCGCAGGGCCGAGGTGGTGGCGGAGAAGCGGGCGGGAATCGCGATCAGGGGGCGGGGGGCTCGGCTCACAGCTGGATCCAGGTGGTCTTCAGTTCGGTGTACTTCTCCAGGGCGTGGACGGACTTGTCCCGGCCGTTGCCCGACTGCTTCATGCCGCCGAAGGGCACGGTGAGGTCGCCCTCCTCGTAGCAGTTGACCCAGACGGTGCCGGCCTTCAGCGCCCGGGAGACGCGGTGGGCGGTGGACAGGTCGGAGGTCCACAGGCCGGCGGCGAGGCCGTACTCGGTGGCGTTGGCGAGTTCGACCGCCTCGTCGATCCCGTCGAAGGGGAGCACGGACAGGACCGGGCCGAAGATCTCCTCGCGGGCGAGCCGGCTGCCCCGGCCGACGCGGTCGAAGACGGTCGGCTGGAGGTAGACGCCACCGGTCTCCGTCAGGGTCCGCTCCCCGCCGGTGCGCAGGCGGGCCCCGTCGTCGGCGCCCCGCCGGACGTGGTCGAGCACGCGGCCGAGGTGGGCCTCGCCGACCAGGGCGCCCATCTCGGTGGCCGGGTCGAGGGGGTCGCCGACGCGCAGCTCGCGCGCCCGCGCCACGACCGCCTCGGTGACCTCCTCGGCGATCGAGGAGTGCACCAGCAGCCGGGAGGGCGCGGTGCACATCTCGCCCTGGTTGAAGAAGATGCCCCAGGCGGCGGTGGCGGCGGCCTTCGCCAGGTCGGGGGCGTCGGGCAGGACGATGTTCGGCGACTTGCCGCCCAGCTCCAGCCAGACCCGCTTGAGGTTGGAGTCGGCGGAGTAGCGCAGGAAGTGCCGGCCGACGGCCGTGGAGCCGGTGAACGCCAGCACGTCGACGTCGGGGTGGAGGCCGAGGGCCCGTCCGGCCACCGGCCCGTCGCCGTTCACCACGTTGAGCGCACCCGGCGGCAGGCCGGCCTCGGTGGCGATCCGGACGAGCAGCAGCGCGGACAGCGGCGAGTTCTCCGAGGGCTTCAGTACGACGGTGCAGCCGGCCGCCAGCGCGGGGGCGACCTTCCAGCCGGCGAGCGTGAGGGGGAAGTTCCAGGGCACCACGGCGCCGACGACTCCGGCCGGCTCGCGGGTGACCAGGGCGAGCGCGTCCGGTGCGGTGTGCGGCGACTCGTCGGTGAGCTTGTCGGCGAGCTGCCCGTACCAGCGGAAGGTGTTGATCAGGGCGCGCAGTTCGATGTCGTGCGCGTCGGTGATCGGCTTGCCCATCTCCAGGGTCACGGCGAGGGCGAGCTCCGCCCGCCGTTCCTGGAGCAGGTCGGCGATGCGCAGGAGGACACGGCCGCGGTCGGCGGGCGCCAACCGGGGCCACGGTCCGCTGTCGAAGGCACGGCGGGCGGCGGCCACGGCGGCGTCGACCTCGGCGGTGCCGGCGTCGGCGGCCTCGGTCAGCACCTGGCCGTCCCGGGGCGAGACGACGGAGAAGGCGGCGCCCCCGCCGGCTTCCTCGATGCCGTCGATGTGGTGCGCGCGAGGCGGTTCGAACGCCTTCGCGCGACGGAGCCACTCGTCGTGGGTGACAGCGGACATGCGGTCCTCCAGACCACGTTGATCGTTCAGTCGTTCCAGGGCGGGCAGAGGGGTTACGGCGCCGCCCGGCGCCGCCTGACCCGTTCGTTCGCCGCGCCCAGCACCAGCACCAGCGGCACCAGGAGGGTGAGGCCCACAGCCGTGCCGGCCGAGCCGCCGATGAGGGTGGTGAAGTTGGCCAGGATCAGCCAGATGGCGCCCGCCAGCCCGAGCATGCCCAGCACCGGGGCGATGAGGGTGTTCCACATCCGGCTGTCCAGGCGCTCACGGCGGAAGAAGACGACCACCGACACCGAGGTCAGCAGGTACAGCAGCATCATCGCCAGGACGGCCACCCCGCTGAACCAGGAGAAGAGGGTCAGCACCGGGTCCTTGCCGGTCAGCGCGAAGGGGACGACCAGGGCCAGCGCGATCACGGTCTGCACCCAGCCGGCGACCGAGGGCGCGTGGCGGTCGTTGAGCCGGCACAGGCCCTGCGGCAGCAGGCCGTCGCGACCGAGCGAGAACAGGTAGCGGTTGGCGGAGTTGTGGAAGGTGAGGATGCCCGCGAACAGGGAGGTGGCGAGCAGGATCGGCAGCACCTGGTTCACCCAGCCGCCGAACTCCGCGGCGATCGGCGCGAAGACGAAGCCGGTGGAGTCCCCGCTCGCCAGCGCCTTGCCCGCGGCCGCCGACGCCTTGGAGGCGCCGTAGGAGGAGATCAGCATCCAGGAGGTCAGTGCGAAGAAGCCGGTGACCACGAGCACGGACAGGTAGGTGGCCCGCGGGACGGTCCTGCTCGGGTTGCGCGCCTCCTCGCCGTAGATGGCGGTGGCCTCGAAGCCGAACATGGACGCGACGGCGAACATCACGGCGACACCGGGCGCGCCCTGCAGCGCCGCGGACGGCGAGAAGCTGTGGGCCACGCCGAGCCCCTCGGGGCCGCCGCCCTTGAACAGGGTGATCAGGCCGAACACCAGCAGGATGCTGAACTCGGCCGTGACGAAGACGGCCAGCACGCGGGCGCCCATCTCGATGCCGGCGGCGCCGAGCACCTTCACCAGGGCCATGGTGGCCAGCGCCCAGACCCACCACGGCAGGTCCAGACCGGCGTGCTGGGCGACCAGGCCGCTGACGATCGAGCCGTAGAGCCCGTACATGGCCGCCTGGATGACGCAGTAGGAGAACAGCGCGAGGCCCGCGCTGCCCGCTCCGGCGGTACGGCCGAGCCCCCTGCCGATGTAGGTGTAGAAGGCGCCGGCGTCGACGACGTGCCGCCCCATGGCGACGAAGCCGACCGAGAACAGCAGGATCATGGCGCCCGCCAGCACGTAGGCGGCGGGGGTGCCGGCTCCGTTGCCGATGGCGACGGAGATCGGGGCCGCCCCGGCGATGCCGGTCAGGGGGGCCTGCGCGGAAAGGACGAAGAAGAGGATGCCCAAAACGCCCAGCGCATTGGGCTTGAGCGTGGCTGCGGTGGATGTGTCCCGCACGGTCCGCTCCGGGGCGGCCGTCTGACTGTCCACTCGGATCACCTGCCAGAAAAGGGATGGGTCGTTTCAGGCCAAACGAGTTGCCCCATCGTGCGGGCGCACCTATCCGTTTGACAAGAGGTCGAGGGCGGGGAATCCGCGTGGATCACCGATTCTTACGCCGCCGTGACCTGGGGCCCGGAGCCACGCTCGGTCCAGCGTACGGCTCAGGCGCCGTCCGGCTCCTCGGCGAGCTGCTGGATCATGGTGCGCAGCCGGGCGAGGGCCTCCTCGGTGACCTCGGGCTCGCCGAAGACGAGCTGGTGCAGCACCAGGCCCTCCAGGGCCGCGAAGATCAGCCGGTAAAGACCCCGGTCGACCGGCCGGCCCAGCATCTGGGACAGCTCCCGCCGGGCGGCGTCGAAGTACTCCTCGTACAGGCCGCGCAGGTGCGGCATGAGCTCGGAGCGGCGGCGCGCCTCCAGCATCAGCTCGTACTGGAAGGCCTGCAGGTCCGGGCCGGACTCCACCATGTCCGCCAGACCGGCGGAGAAGTCGGCCACACTGCCCGTGCCGGGCTCGAGCGCGCTGCTGTTCATGGAGGAGCGCACGGCGTGGGCGAGCGCCTCCTCGATCAGCGCGTCGCGCGAGCCGAAGTGGTGCACGACGAGCCCGTGGGTGACCCCGGCCTCCTCGGCCACGGCCCGGTAGGTGAGCCTGCGCAGCCCGCCCCGGGCCACCACGCGGACGGCCGCGTCGAGCAGGGCGTCCCGGCCGGCCCCGTAGTTCCGCACGCGCTTGCGCGGACGCCGCCCACGGCCGACCCCGCCCGGCCCTGCGGTCTCAGCGGACGCGGTGCGCCCCCCGGACCCGGCGGCCTCGGCGGCTCCAGGTCCAGCGGACACGGCGGCTCCGGCGGACGCGGACGCCACGGCCTCGGGGACCGTACGCCCCGCGGCTCCGGCGCCCCCCGCAGACCCGGCGGACTCCGCCGAAGCGGAAGTCCCACCGGACCCTGCGGGCTCCGCGGGCGCGGCGGAGTCCGCGGGGTCCACGGACGCGGCGGGCTCGGCGGGATCGGTCATGGTGCCGACCCTACCCACACCGCCCCGCTCAGCGACGCGGCGACCTGATGCCACGGAATTCCCAGTCGCCGCCGAGCGCGGTGGACAGGACCTCCTCGGACTCGGTGGGCTGGGCCCCCACGTCGGTCCGGATCGGGGTCGGGCCGGTGACGACGTGGTTGGTGAGCCGGCCCAGTCCCTCGACCTCCACCTCGACCACGTCGCCCGGCTTGACCGGGCGGGAGTTGGCGGGGGTGCCGGAGAGCAGCACGTCACCGGGGTAGAGGGTGATGGTGCGGGCGATGTCGGCGACCAGGTAGTGCATGTCCCAGGTCATCTCGTCGGTCGAGCCGTCCTGGACGACCTCGCCGTTGACGTAGGTCCGCAGCTTCTTGCCCCGGAAGTCCCAGTCGGTGACCAGGCCGGGGCCGAGCGGGCAGAGGGTGTCGGAGCCCTTGACGCGCAGCATGGAGCCGGCGTCGGTGTCACGGAAGTCGTGCAGGCCGTAGTCGTTGGCGACCGTGTATCCCGCGATGTACTCCCCCGCCTCGGCCGGGGAGATGTTGCGCGCCGTCTTCCCGATGACGATGGCGACCTCGCCCTCGTAGTTCAGCCACTCGCAGCCCTCGGGGCGCACGATCGCGCCCTTGTGGGAGTTGAGCGAGGAGGTCGGCTTGTGGAAGTACGTCGGGGTGTCGGGCAGGTCGATCTGGAACTCGTCGACCCGGCTGCGGTGGTTGAGGTGGACGGCGATCACCTTGGAGGGGACCACCGGGGGCAGGTGCTGCGCGTCGTCGATCCTGACGCGGCGGCCGTCCCCGGCGACCAGCTCGTCCCCGTCGACGGTGACCTGGACGGCGGCACCGTCGAGGAGGATGCGGCGGTACTCGGGCATGAGGGACCTTTCTAGGCGGTCGTGTGCGGGGCGGGGGACGCGGGCAGGCCGGTGCCGGTCCAGCCGTCGGCCGGGCGGTCGAACCACAGGTGGACCTGGCCGGTGCCGATGGAGTTCTCGTACTCGCCGTACTGGCGGGCCTTGGCGGTGCAGGCCTGCTCGCCGAGCGCGCCGGCCATCATCAGGTAGTGGAAGAACTTCGCCTCGGGCTTGTACTTCCAGAACTCGTCCATGGTGTCGAGGACCTTGTCGTGGCGGCCCTCCTTGAACCAGGCGATGCGCTCGTGGTCGGCCTCGCGGGCCTCGGCCGTGAAGATGTGGGCCGGGTCGCTGGCCTCGTGGTCGCGCAGCTCGCGCAGCGGCCAGAAGGTGTGCGACAGCGCGCCGGAGGCGATCAGCAGGACGCGGCAGCCGGGGGTGGCGGCGATGCCGTCCGCGAGGGCGCGGCCCAGGCGCAGGTGGTCCTCCATGTCGCCGGTCTGGCAGACGCCGATGGTCACCCACCGCTTGTCGGGCAGTCCCTCGCCGAGGAACTTCCACAGGTTGATGGTGGCGTAGTAGATCGGCAGGTACTCGTCGTCGATCGCCGTGATCCAGGTGCCGTGCTTGTCCGCGAAGGAGGCGATGTTCCGCGCGAGCTCGGGGTCGCCGGGGAAGTCGTACGGCATCCGGCACATGCCGCGCGGCAACTCCTCGGAGGTGAACAGACCCGCGCGCCGGTGCTGGGCGGTGACGACGAACTCGACGGTGGTCGCCCAGTGGGAGTCCAGGACGACGACGGTGTCGTAATCGTCACGTTCGAAGACGTCCTTGCGCAGCTGCTCCAGGCCGGTGACGAGGGTGATCTCCTTGCCCTCGTTCAGCTCCAGCCGGACGGCCTCGGGCAGCACGATGGTGGGGACGTGGGCGAGCAGGCCCGCCCCGACGATCTCACCCATGGTCCTTCCATCCCTTCGGTGCGGTGACGGTGTTCTTCAGGTCGCAGTAGAAGTCGAAGCTCCAGGTGCCGCCCTCCCGGCCGACGCCGGAGTGGCGGGAGCCGCCGAAGGGGGCCTGCAGGTCGCGGACGAAGAAGCAGTTGACCCAGACGGTGCCGGCGACGAGCTGCGCGGTGACGCGTTCGGCGCGCTCGCGGTCGCCGGTGGCGAGGGTGGCGGCCAGGCCGAAGCGGGTGTCGTTGGCGAGACGGACGGCCTCTTCCTCGGTGCTGAAGGTCTGCAGGGTCAGGACGGGTCCGAAGACCTCCTCCTGCACGATCTCCGAGTCCTGGGCGACGTCGGTCAGCAGCGTCGGCGCGTAGTACTGGCCGTCCCCCCGGTGACCGCCGATGACCGCCCGGGCCCCGGCCGCGAGCGCCCGCTGCACGAAGCCGTCGATCTTCTCCAGCTGACGGGGGTGGATGTTGGGGCCGATGTCGGTGGCCTCGTCCCGCGGGTCGCCCTGCACCAGCCGGGAGGCCTTCTCCGTGAAGCGCCGGGTGAACTCCTCGGCGACCGGCTCCTCCACCAGCAGCCGGGTGCCCGCGAGGCACACCTGGCCGGCGTTGTCGTACTGCTCCACCGCGAGGTCCACGGCGAGGTCGAGGTCGGCGTCGGCGAACACCAGCAGCGGGGACTTGCCGCCGAGTTCCAGGCTGAGCGGGGTGAGGTTGGCGGCGGCCGACGCGGAGATCCGCTTGGCCGTCGGGACGGAACCCGTGAAGCTGATCCGGCGCACGTCCGGGTGCGAGGTGAGCGCGTCGCCGATCTCCGCACCGAGGCCCTGGACGACGTTGAGGACGCCGGCCGGGAGCCCGGCCTCGGCGGCGATGTCGGCGAGCAGCGAGGCGGTCAGCGGGGACCACTCGGCGGGCTTCAGGATCACCGTGTTGCCGGCGGCCAGGGCCGGGGCGACCTTCCAGGTGGCCAGCATCAGCGGCGCGTTCCACGGCGTGATCAGCACGCAGGGGCCGGCCGGGTCCCAGCTGACGTGGTTGGTGTGGCCGCGGCCCGCGGCGGAGCCGCTGGTGTATGTCGTGAAGTCCTCGTGCTCCAGCTGCAGCAGCCAGTCGGCGAAGAAGCGGAAGTTGTGCGCGACGCGCGGCATGACACCGCGGCGGTGGGAGCGCAGCAGGGCGCCGTTGTCGGTGGTCTCGACGATCGCGAGCTCTTCGAGCCGCTTCTCCACGCCGTCGGCGACGGCGTGCAGGATGCGGGCGCGTTCGGCGGGCGGGGTGGCGGCCCAGCCGGGGAAGGCGGCCTTGGCGGCGGCCACGGCCGCGGCGGCCTCCATCGCCGTACCGCGGGAGATCTCGCCGAGCGCGGCGCCGTCGATCGGCGAGTGGTCGGTGAAGGTCTCGGCGGAGGCGACGCGTTCGCCGCCGATCCAGTGCCGGGTGTCGACGGCGACTCCGGCGACGGTGGTGGTGTGGTCGGTCATGTCCGGTCTCCAGGTGTTGTCGTCTGCGGGTGCGTCACTCGGCGCCGGACGTGCCGGACTCCAGCAGGCGGCCGCCGTCCCAGACCACGCCGACCTGCCGGTAGTAGGCGGCGATCGGCTCGCGGATCTCGAGCCGGGCCAGCTCCTCGGTGGGGGCCTCGAACAGCTCCAGCTCGGCGTCGCCGACCCAGGGCTGCCCGCCCTCGAAGGAGGCGGCGCCGGACTCGATCAGCTCGTCCAGGGCGAGGCCCTTGCCCTGCTCGATGGAGGGCAGCCAGCGGTGGTGGGCCATCGGGTGGCCGTTGACGAAGCCGTTGGTCTCGGACGGCTCGCGCAGGGTGACCACGGCCTGGGCCAGGCGCCGGTCGGCGGCGGCCAGCGTCGCGCCGAACCGGGCGCCCGCCTCGATCCGCGGGGCCGGCCCGTAGGGGTGCGGGCGGGTCTGGTGGATCGAGCCGAGCTTCTTCGGGTAGCCCTGGTGCAGCCCGCGGGCGATCGCGAAGTCCTTGTCCACCCAGATGTGGACGCAGCGCGTGTACGTCTGCCCCCTGTACGTGCAGCGGACGACGGCGAAGGCCTCCTTGTACTGGGCGCGCACCGGGTCCAGCAGCTCCTCGCCGGAAGCCGAGCAGGACTGCCAGTCGGCCCAGATCAGCGCCACGGCGCCGGGGTCCTCGTCGGCGAGCTCCAGCGGCTCGGGCAGCAGTTCGCGCACGCGCGCCGGGTCGGTGCGGTACTCGACGGTGAGCAGGTCGCCGGAGTAGCGCCACGGCGGGGAGGGGATCAGCGACGAGGCGCCCGTCGCCGTCTTGGGGTGGAAGAATCCGCGGACGGTGGTCATGGCAGGCGTTCCTTATGCGGTGGGAGCGGGCAGCTTGAGCAGTTCGGCGCGGTAGCGGGCGGCGGCAGCGGCCGCGGCCTGGCCGCCGAGGGCGACGACGCCCACCAGTCGGCCGCCGGTGTGGTAGCCGACGAGCACGTCCCCGTCCGGGTCGCCGTCGAGGACCCGTACGTCGCCGAGGCCGAGTCCGGGTGCGCCGAAGGACTGCAGCCGGAAGTCGTGCTGGTCGCTCCAGAAGGTGGGCAGCGGCGCGAACGGGTCGAGGCCGACGTCGGCGCCGCCGAGATGGGCGGCGAGCACCCGGGCGGCGTGCTTGGCGGTGTCGGTGGGGATCGACCAGTGCTCGACGCGGCGGGGTACACCGTCGTAGCGGGCGTTGGGGAAGCGGGCAACGTCGCCGACCGCCACCACCTCGGGGCGTCCGCCGACGCGCAGGTGCTCGTCGGTGAGCACCCCGTCGGTGAGGTCGAGGCCGTTGCCGTCGAGCCACTCGGTGTTGGCGACGGATCCGACCGACTCCACCACGACGTCCGCGGGGAGCACGGTCTGGTCGCCGAGCACCACGCCGGTGACGTGGTCCGTGCCCTCGAAGCCGGCCACGCCGGTGCCGAGCAGGAAGTCGACTCCGCGTTCCTCGTGCCGCTTCAGCAGGGCCTTGGCGAGCAGATCGCCGAGCGGCCCCACCATGGGCAGGGGCATCGGGTCCACGACGGTCACCCGGGCGGCGCCGAGGGCGACGGCCGTGGCGGCGACCTCGCAGCCGATGAAGCCCGCGCCCACCACGACCACCCGGGCACCCGGGCGGGTCAGGGCCTCGCGCAGCCCGCGGGCGTCGTCGATCGTACGGACGGTGTGCCGTCCGTCGAGGGGGCCGGGGCAGCGCAGCCGGCGGGGCCGCATACCGGTGGCGACGACGAGTCCGGCGCAGGGCAGGACCTCGCCGTCCTCGAGTTCGACCGCGCGCCGGTCGAGGTCGGCCGCGACGACCTTGGTGCCCAGGCGCCACTCCACGTCGGCGACCGCGGCGCGGGGCCGGAAGGCCAGCGACTCGAAGGACGCCTTGCCGGCGAGCACCTCCTTGGACAGCGGCGGCCGGTTGTAGGGCATGTGGGGTTCCTCGCCGATCAGGGTGATCGGGCCGAGGTACCCGGCGGCGCGCAGCTGCTCGGCGGCGCGCAGGCCGGCCATGGAGGCGCCGGCCACGACGACGGGTGCGCTCACGGGCTCAGTCCTCGATCCGGATGGCCTGCAGCGGGCAGACGTCGGCGGCCTCCTCGACCTCGTCGCGCAGCGCGTCGTCGGGGTCGCTGACGTAGGCCAGACGGCCGGCGTCGTCGAAGCTGAAGACGTCAGGGGCGGCGAAGACACACTGACCGTGGTCCTGGCACTTGTTCATGTCGACGACGACCTTCATGGCCGGTCCTCCTGGTGCTGAGGGCGTCGGGGCGCGAAGCTGGGGAGATGAGGGGCCCGGACCGGATACGGCCGGGCCCCGGCCAACGGGGAGGGAGAAAACCGTCCCCGGACTCGTTTGGCTTCAAACAACATAAGAACCGACCAGACCCTGGTCAATAGCTATCCGGATGGATAAATTTTTTGGGCTTCCCTCTTGCGGTGAGGCGACGGGGGTCCATACCGTTTGGCATCAAACGTTGAGCGGTCCCTGCCCTCCCGCAGTGCGACGCCGACCCTCTTCCCCCTCTCCCAGCGCCCGCGCAGGCCTGGGAAGCGCCCCACATTCCCCTGAGGAGACACCGGTGAGCGCATCCGACTCCCCATCCGTCCGCCGGCACCAGGACCGGCTCGCCGCCGAGGGCATCGACGTGGTCCGGGTGACCTATCCCGACCTCATCGGCACCGACCGCGCCCGGGACGTCCTGCTGGAGCACCTGCCCTCGGTCTGCGACCACGGCCTGGCCTTCTGCCGCGCCGTCTACCACACCAGCCCGCAGGGCGACGTCGTCCCGGTCTCCGGCGGCCTGGACGCGGGCCTGCCCGACATCTGTGTGAAGCCGGACCTCGACACCCTCGTGCCCCTGCCGTGGGAGCCCGGCGTGGCGGCCTGCCTGGGCGACGTCACCGACCCGGCCACCGGGCTGCCCGCCCCCGAGTCGCCCCGCGACCTGCTCCGCGCCGTCCTCGACCGGTGCGGCCAGCACGGACTGCGCCCGGTGGTCGGCCCGGAGCTGGAGTACTTCCTGTGCGAGCCCGCGCCCGGCTCCCCGCGGGGCTGGCGCCGCTACAACGACGCCCAGGGTGTCGTCTACACCGCGGGGCTGCGCGCGGACGACGACAACCACCTGCTGCGCACCCTGCGCCTGCTGCGCACCGCCGAGCTCGGGGTGAGCAGCGGGAACCACGAGTTCGACGGGGGCCAGTTCGAGATCAACCTGACCCACTCGGATGCCCTGTCGGCCGCCGACCGCGCCTTCCGCTTCAAGTCGGCGATCAAGGAGATCGCCCGCAAGGAGGGGCGCCTGGCCACCTTCATGGCCAAGCCGTTCCAGGACGCGGGAGGTTCCGGCTTCCACCTCCACCTGTCCTGCGAGGACGACGGCGGCGCCAACGTCTTCGACGACCCCGCGGCGCCCTACGGCCTGTCCGCGACCGCCCGCCACGCCGTCGCCGGCATCCTCGCCCACGCACCCGCGCTCGCGGCCCTGGCCAACCCGACGGTCAACTCCTACAAGCGCTTCGGCCCGGACACCCTCGCCCCCTGGCTGATCGACTGGGGCCTGGACAACCGCAGCGCCATGGTCCGCATCCCGCCCGAGCGGGGCTCCGGCTCCCGGCTCGAACTGCGCCTCGGCGACGCCAGCGCCAACCCCTACCTGCTCATCGCCGGGACCGTGGCCGCCGCCCTGCTCGGCGTCCTGGCCGGCGAGGAGCCGCCGGCCCCGCTGGACGGATACGGCTACGACGCCGACCGGTCGGCCAAGCTCCCGGCCACCCTGTCCGAGGCCCTGGACGCCCTGGAGGCGGACACCGCGCTGGCCGACGTCCTCGGCAAGGGCTTCACCGCCTCCTACCTCACCTACAAGCGCAACGAGGTCGAACGCTTCGAGCGGCACGTCACCGACTGGGAGTTCACCGAGTACGCCTACCACCTCTGACCATCCGCCCCACCCGTGACACCGAGCCGCGTACGGCACCGAGTCCCGTGACGCCGAGGAGACGCCCCCCATGACCACCCAGCCCCTGTCCGACGCCGTCCGCGAGCCGCTGCCGCTGGCCGACGTGAACCTCGCCGACCTGGACAACTTCACCGACGGCGTCACCCCCTGGCGCATGTTCCACACCCTGCGCCACGAGGACCCGGTGCACTGGCAGCCCGAGGAGGCGCCCAACTCCGGCTTCTGGAGCGTCACCCGGCACGCGGACATCGCCCGCGTCGACCGCGACGCCGAGACGTTCACCTCGACGAGGTTCGTCAACCTCGAGGAGGTCGACGACGACCAGATCAAGAAGCGCGCCTCCATCCTCGAACTCGACGGGGTCCGCCACCGCGCCATGCGCAGCCTGATCCAGCGCCAGTTCGGCGCGAGCGTGATCAACAGCTACACCGACTTCCTGCGCGGACTGACCGCGACCACCCTGGACGCGGCCCTGGCCAAGGGCACCTTCGACTTCGTCAAGGAGGTCTCCGCCGACTTCCCGATCAACGTGCTGGCCCGTCTCCTCGACGTGCCGCCAAAGGACAACCAGCAGCTCATCGACTGGGGCAACCGCATCATCGGCAACACCGACCCCGACTACGCCGACGTGCTCCTGCACAGTGAGGAGAGCGAGAAGTACCGCGACCTGCCCTTCCGCTCCCCCGCTTCGCTCGAGGTCTTCGCCTACGGGCGGGAGCTGGCCCGGCAGCGGCGCGGCGGCAACGGCACCGACCTGGTCTCCCAGCTGGTCAACGGCACCCCGCGGGACGGCGTCCCGCTGTCCGGGCAGGACTTCGACAACTACTTCCTGCTGCTGGTGGTGGCGGGCAACGAGACGACCCGCCACACCATCACCCACTCCATGCTGGCCCTGCTGCAGCACCCCGAACAGCTGGCCCGCCTGAAGGAGGACCCCTCCCTGATCCCGGGCGCGGTCGAGGAGTTCCTGCGCTGGGCCTCCCCCGTGTACCACTTCCGCCGCACCGCCACCCGTGACGTGGAACTCGGCGGCAAACAGGTCAAGGAGGGCGACAAGGTCGTCATGTGGTTCGCCTCCGGCAACCGTGACGAGGAGGTCTTCGGCAACCCCTACGACTTCGACGTCACCCGGCAGAACAACGACCACGTCACCTTCGGCAAGGGCAGCCCCCACCTGTGCCTGGGCAACCTGCTGGCCCGCACCGAGATCCGGATCATGTTCGAGGAGCTGATCCCCCGTCTCGCGGACATCAAGCTCGTCGGCGACGTGCCCCGGGTCCGCTCCAACTTCGTCAACGGCATCAAGCGGCTCCCGGTGGAGGTGACGCTCGCCTGACCGAAGCGTTCACCCGGGCTTCCGTTCACCGGGCGACGAGGGCCGCCGGACACCGTCCGGTGGCCCTCTCGTCACCGCAGGGGCGGCCGGGTCCCTCTGTCTTACGAGACGAGCTCGCCGAGGAACCACCCGGGGCGGACCTGCCCATCGGCCGGTCCCTTGAGCAACTCTTCTCCTGCGCTGCCCCGCCCGGCGGCAGACCGCCTCAGGTCAGCCGGCCGGGGAGCTCCGGACGTTCGACCCGGCAGACCAGGGCGTCCTGGTCGACGTCCGCCACGATCGTGTCGCCGGGGTCGGCCGAGTCGCTCAGCAGCAGGGAGGCGATGCGGTTGTCCAGCTCGGCCTGGATGGTGCGGCGCAGCGGGCGGGCGCCGAACTCGGGCTGGTGACCGTGGGCGACCAGCAGCTTCTTCGCGGCGTCGGTGACCTCCAGCTCCAGGCCCTGGGCGCGCACCCGGCGGCGGCTGTGGTCCAGCAGCAGGTCCACGATCCGGCCGAGGTCGTCCTCGCTCAGGCCGTGGAAGATGATGATGTCGTCGATGCGGTTGAGGAACTCCGGCAGGAACCTTCCGCGCAGGTCCCCCATCAGCTGGTCCTTGATGCCGGCGACGTCGCCGTGGTGGGCCAGGATCCGCTGGGCGCCGATGTTGGAGGTCATGATGACCACGGTGTTGCGGAAGTCGACGGTGCGGCCCTGCGCGTCGGTGAGCCGGCCGTCGTCGAGGACCTGGAGCAGAATGTTGAAGACGTCCGGGTGGGCCTTCTCCACCTCGTCGAACAGCAGCACGCTGTAGGGCTGCCGGCGCACCTTCTCGGTGAGCTGGCCGGCCTCCTCGTGGCCGACGTAGCCGGGCGGGGCGCCGACGAGCCGGGAGACGGTGTGCCTCTCCTGGAACTCGCTCATGTCGAAGCGGACCATGCGGTTCTCGTCGCCGAACAGCAACTCGGCGAGAGCCTTGGCCAGTTCGGTCTTGCCGACGCCGGTGGGGCCGAGGAAGAGGAAGGAGCCCACGGGCCGGTTCGGGTCCCCCATGCCGGCCCGGCTGCGGCGCACCGCCTGGGCGATCGCGGTGACCGCCTCGTCCTGGCCGACGACCCGGGCGTGCAGGGCCTCCTCCAGTTTCAGCAACCGCTCCTTCTCGCTCTCGGTCAGCTGGGCGACGGGGATGCCGGTGCGCCGCGACAGTACGTCGGCGATGTCGTCGACGGTCACCTCGAGGACCCCCTCGCGGCGCTCGGCCAGGCCCTCCAGCTCCGTCTCCGCCTCGGCGATCCGGTCCTTGAGCTCGGAGGCCCGCTCGAAGTTCTCGGCGGCGACGGCCTGGTCCTTCTCCCGGCGCAGCTTGGCCAGCCGGTCCTCGCGCTCGGCGACCTCGGTGGACCGGCCCAGGGAGCGCAGGCGCACCCGTGCCCCGGCCTGGTCGAGCAGGTCGATGGCCTTGTCGGGCAGGAAGCGGTCGGTGACGTACCGGTCCGAGAGCTCGGCCGCGGCGGCCAGGGCGTCGTCGCTGTAGCGGACCTGGTGGTGGGCCTCGTAGGAGTCGCGCAGGCCCTCCAGGATCTGCACGGTCTCCTCGACGCTCGGCTCGGGCACCATGACGGGCTGGAAGCGGCGCTCCAGGGCGGCGTCCTTCTCCACGTACCGGCGGTACTCGTCGAGGGTGGTGGCCCCGACGACGTGCAACTCACCGCGGGCGAGGGCCGGTTTGAGGATGTTGCCCGCGTCCATGGAGCCCTCGCCGGTGGCTCCGGCGCCGACGACGGTGTGCAGTTCGTCCAGGAACAGGACCGTCGACTCCGAGGCCGCCTTGACCTCGTCGATGACGTTCTTCAGCCGTTCCTCGAACTGTCCCCGGTACTGGGCGCCCGCCACCAGCCCGGTGAGGTCCAGGGCGATCACCCGCTTGTTCTCCAGGGTCTTCGGCACGTCCCCGTTGACGATCCGCTGGGCCAGTCCCTCGACGATCGCGGTCTTGCCGACGCCCGGTTCGCCGATCAGGACGGGGTTGTTCTTCGTGCGGCGGGAGAGGACCTCGACGGTCTGCTCGATCTCCGCGGCGCGTCCCACCACCGGGTCCAGCTTTCCGCCCCGGGCCTCCTCGGTCAGGTCACGGCCGTACTGGTCCAGGGTCGGGGTGGCGCTCGGGGTCTCGCCCGCGCTCGGCGCGGTGTCGGGGCGGGAGGCCGTGTCGGCGCTGCGCCGCACCTGGTCGGCCTCGATGCCGTGGGCGGCCAGGACACGTGCCGCCGGTGCGCCCGGCGTGTCCAGGAGCGCGCCGAGGATGTGCTCGGGGCCGATGTACGACACTCCGGCCGCCCGGGAGTGCTCGTAGGCGCGCAGCAGCACGCGCTTGGCCGCCGGGGTCAGGCCGGGCTGTGCGGAGGGCATGCCGCTCTCGCCGGGCAGCGCCTCGGCGAGGTCCGCGCCGAGGCGGTCCGGGTCGGCTCCGGCCTGGGCGAGCAGCCCGCGGGCCGGCTCCACCTGGGTGCACGCCCACAGCAGGTGCTCGGTGTCCAGGTCGGAGCTGCCGTCCTCGGCCGCTCGCCCGGTGGCCTGGTTGATCAGCTCGCGTGCGGATTCGGTCAGCAGCCGTCCGATCGGCACGCGCTGCACCTGCGGGGGCGCGGCGGCGGGCGTCATGCCGAAGAAGCGGTTGAGGATTTCGGAGAACGGGTCCGGGCCGCCGAAGGAGGCGCCGAAGGGTGACATCGTCATGATCGCCGTCCGGGACAAGGGAGTGTGTCTCCCTCCACCCCAACCCACCGAATGGCCCACCGCAACGCGACATGCGCCGACCCGGGGCCGTACGGGGCGGTGCTGTGCGCGGTGCGCCGGTGGGCCGCCGGTCGAGTGAGGCGGTCACGCATGCTCTTCGGGGGGCACGGGACGCAGGCCCACCCCGTGGGCGAGCCGGGCCACCGCGTGCCGGAAGAACGGCTCCCGGTCCTCCACCACCCGGTTGAACTGCCCGAACAGCTCGAACCCGACCAGCCCGTACAGCTGGGCCCAGGCGGCGACGAGCGCGGCCACCACCTCGGGCGGCAGGCCGGGCGCGAGCTCGGCGGTCATCCGCCCGGCCTCGTCGAGCAGTTCGGCGGGGAGCGGGGGCCCGGTCAGCCCGCCGTGCTCGTGGGCGTCGCGCACGATGCCGATGAGGACCAGGCCGACGCGGGCCGCGGCCGGGACGGTCGTTTGCGGCGCGGTGTAGCCGGGCACGGGCGAGCCGTAGATGAGGGCGTACTCGTGGGGGTGCGCCAGCGCCCAGCCGCGTACCGCCTCGCACACGGCGGTCCAGCGGGCGAGGGGCTCGGCGCCGGCCACCGCCCCGTGCGCGGACTCCGCCGCCGAGCCCAGGGAGTCGTAGGCGTCGATGATGAGCGCGGTCAGCAGGTCGTCGCGGCTGGGGAAGTACCGGTACAGCGCGGAGGACACCATGCCCAGTTCCCGGGCCACGGCGCGCAGCGAGAGCTTCGCGGCGCCCTCCTTCGCGAGCTGTCTGCGCGCCTCGTCCTTGATCGCTGCGGTGATCTCCGTCCTGGCCCGGGCGCGGGCGCCTTTCACGGTGCTCATGGAGAGGAGTGTTCCACGGTTCTGGAGCGGCGCGCACGGAACGGAGCGGTGAACTGAAAACGGAGCGGCAAACTGAAATGAGAGCGCTGCTCTTGCACTGGATCACCGATCCGGCGCACACTGTTCCCGAACGAGAGCACTGCTCTCCCAACAAGTGGGGGTCACCATGCCGTCGTCACCGCCGCCGTACTACCTCAAGGGCAGCCGGATGAACGCCCGCCTCAACAGCGTCGTCGGCCGGCTCGCCCGGCGCGGGATCAGCCTCGCCGGCTCCGCCGAGCTGACCGTGCGGGGCCGCAGGAGCGGCGAGCCGCAGCGCATCCCGGTCAACCCGCACACGTACGAGGGCACGCAGTACCTCGTCTCGGCCCGCGGCCACTCCCAGTGGGTCCGCAACATGCGCGCGGCGGGCGGCGGAGAGCTGCGCGTCGGGCGGAAGGTGCGGACGTTCACCGCGGTGGAGCTCCCCGACGCCGAGAAGCCGCCGGTCCTGCGGGCCTATCTGGAGCGGTGGGGCTGGCAGGTCGACGCGTACTTCAGGGGCGTCACGGCGAAGTCCTCCGACGAGGAGATCGCCGCGGCCGCCCCCGACCACCCGGTCTTCCGGATCACGGTCACGAACTGACCGGCTCCTCCGCGGCGGGCACGGCCTGCTGCCGGTCCAGTGCGGTCAGGGCGCGCTGGGCCATGGGGTGGGTGCGGACGAGCTCACCGAGGGAGGTCGAGCCCCGCGTGATGTCCCTGAACGCCCTCCAGGCGGGCCGGAAGCCGGTCAGGGCGGCGTGGAAGACCCCGGGCCGGCGCGCGAACACCGACAGCATCCGCCTGCCGACGGACATCTCGACGCCGAGCCCCGCCTTGATCGCGAACGCGTAGTTCAGGGCCTGGCGCCGGACGTCCACCGCGTCGTGCGCCTCGGCGACGCGCACCGCCCACTCCCCCGCGAGCCGCCCGGACCTGAGGGCGAAGGAGATGCCCTCGCGCGTCCACGGCTCCAGGAGTCCGGCCGCGTCCCCGCACACCAGCACCCGCCCCCGCGAGAGCGGCGAGTCGTCGGCGCGACAGCGCGTCAGATGCCCGGAGGAGATGCTCGGTTCGAAGCCGGCCAGGCCCAGCCGGCCGATGAAGTCCTCCAAGTACCGCTTGGTGGCGGCGCCTTCGCCGCGTGCCGAGATCACACCGACGGTCAGCGTGTCGTCCTTGGGGAACACCCAGCCGTAACTGCCGGGCATCGGCCCCCAGTCGATGAGCACCCGTCCCCGCCAGTCCTCGGCGACGGTGTCCGGCACCGGGATCTCCGCCTCCAGGCCCAGATCCACCTGGTCCAGCTTCACCCCGACGTGGGCCCCTATGCGGCTGGCGCTGCCGTCCGCGCCGACCACCGCGCGCGCGAGCACCGTCTCGCCGCCCTGGAGCACCACGGCGACCGTACGCCGGTCCGGCACCGCCGAGCCGTGCTGCTCGACCCGCGAGACCGTGACTCCCGTACGCAGCTCGGCGCCCGCCTTCTGCGCGTGCTCGACCAGCTGCTGGTCGAAGTCGGAACGGTCGACCAGCCCGAACAGCATCTGCTTGGAGCGGCGGGTGCGGGTGAAACGGCCGCCCAGGGAGAAGGTCACCGCGTGCACCCGGTCCTTCAGCGGAAGCTCGAAGCCGGGCGGCAGCGCGTCGCGCGAGGGGCCGATGATCCCTCCGCCGCAGGTCTTGTACCGGGGCAGTTCCGCCTTCTCCAGCAGCAGCACGCGCCGCCCCGCGACCGCCGCCGCGTAGGCGGCCGAGGCACCCGCGGGTCCCGCGCCCACCACGACGACGTCCCACACCTGCCTCTCGTCGTCCCGCACGTCGTCCGCCGAAGAGTTCTCGCTGCTCACGATGGTCTACCGCTCCCGATCAACCCGGCTGCCGCTGCTTCCTGTCGCATCCTACGGCGGCCCTCGCCGCGGGCCGCTGTGGGAGGATCAGCAGCGTACGTGCCCCGTACACCGGGTCGCGCCTACGCTGACACGATCATCCGCAACACAGAAGTGCTCGGAAGTACCACTCAGGTACCCACGAGTGCGACGTCGCACCTACAAGGAGCGTGCCCATGTCGTCGAATCCGGTCGCCGAGACCGTCGCCTCCCTCATGCCCAGGGCGCGGGCGGAACTCGCCGAGCTGGTGACCTTCCAGTCGGTGGCGGACTTCGACCAGTACCCGAGGAGCGAGAGCGAGGCCGCCGCGCACTGGATCGCCGACGCGCTGCGCGCCGAGGGCTTCACCGACGTGGCCCTGCTCGACACCCCGGACGGCACCCAGTCGGTGTACGGCTTCCTGCCCGGCCCCGAGGGCGCGAAGACGGTCCTGCTCTACGCCCACTACGACGTGCAGCCGCCGCTGGACGAGGCCGGCTGGACCACCCCGCCCTTCGAGCTGACCGAGCGCGACGGCCGCTGGTACGGACGCGGCGCCGCCGACTGCAAGGGCGGCGTCATCATGCACCTGCTCGCGCTGCGCGCGCTGAAGGCGAACGGCGGCGTACCGGTGAACGTCAAGGTGATCGCCGAGGGCTCGGAGGAGCAGGGCACCGGCGGCCTGGAGCGCTACGCCGAGGAGCACCCGGAGCTGCTGGAGGCCGACGCCGTCGTGATCGGCGACAGCGGCAACTTCCGCGTCGGCCTGCCCACCGTCACCACCACCCTGCGCGGCATGACCCTGGTCCGCGTCCAGGTCGACACCCTCGAAGGCAACCTGCACTCCGGCCAGTTCGGCGGCGCCGCCCCCGACGCGCTCGCCGCGCTGATCCGCGTCCTGGACTCGCTGCGCGCGAAGGACGGCTCGACGACGGTGGACGGCCTGGCGGGCGACTCGGCGTGGGAGGGCCTCCAGTACGACGAGGAGCAGTTCCGCAAGGACGCCAAGGTGCTCGACGGCGTGGAGCTGATCGGCTCCGGCACGGTCGCCGACCGCATCTGGGCCCGCCCGGCCGTCACCGTCCTCGGCATCGACTGCCCGCCGGTCGTCGGCGCCACCCCGTCCGTGCAGGCCGGCGCCCGCGCCCTGATCAGCCTGCGGGTGCCGCCGGGCGTCGACGCGGCCGAGGCGACCAAGCTGCTCCAGGCCCACCTGGAGGCCCGCGTCCCGTGGGGCGCCCGGGTGCGCACCGAGCAGATCGGCCAGGGCCAGCCCTTCCGCGCCGACACCACCAGCCCGGCCTACCAGGCGATGGCCGACGCGATGGCGGTCGCCTACCCCGGCCAGAAGATGCAGTACGCCGGCCAGGGCGGCTCCATCCCCCTGTGCAACACCCTCGCCGCGCTCTACCCGCAGGCCGAGATCCTCCTCGTCGGCCTGAGCGAACCCGAGGCGCAGATCCACGCCGTGAACGAGAGCGTCTCTCCCGAGGAGCTGGAGCGCCTGTCGGTCGCGGAGGCCCTGTTCCTGCGCAACTACGCGGCGGACTGAGCCACCGCCCCGGCGCACGGCGCGCCGGGGCGGCACTCCCCGAAGCGGCGGACAGGCCCCCGGTGTCCGGCTGAACATGAGCTCATGACTCTCTCCGCCCGCATCACCGCCCACACCGACACCGCCACCTCGCTCGCGCTCCTCGGCGACCGTGAACTCGCGCGACTCCTGGCGGGTGGCGAGCCGTTCGGCACGGGGATCGGCGGCCGTCCGGCACTCGTCGAGGTGGACGGCCGACCGGTCTTCGTCAAGCACGTACGCCTGACGGACGTCGAGCGGCACCCCGACAACCGGCTGTCGACGGCGAACGTCTTCGACCTGCCGCCGTACTTCCACTACGGCATCGGCAGCCCGGGGCTCGGTGCGTGGCGGGAGCTCGCCACGCACCGGATGACGACCAACTGGGTGCTCTCCGGCCGCTTCACCGGCTTTCCGCTGCTGCACCACTGGCGGGTGCTGCCCGACGAGCCCGGGCCCCTGCCGGACGAACTGGCCGACGTGGAGCGGACCGTCGCCCACTGGGGCGGCACCCCGCAGGTACGGGCCCGCGTCGAGGCCCTGCGCACGGCCACCGCGAGCCTGACCCTGTTCCTGGAGTACGTGCCGCACACCCTCGACGACTGGTTCGGCGCCCGGCTGCACACGGACGCGGCGGACACCGCGTGCGACTTCGTCGTACGCGGCCTGGAGACCGTCACCGATTTCCTGCACGGGCAGCGGCTGCTGCACCTGGACGCGCACTTCCGGAACATCCTCACCGACGGCCGGCAGCTGTACCTCACGGACTTCGGCCTCGCCCTGAGCCACCGGTTCCGGCTCACCGGGCAGGAGCAGGCCTTCTTCCGCCGTCATCGCGGCTACGACCGCGCCTACACCCTCACCCACCTGGTCAACTGGCTGACGTACGAGCTGTACGGGTACGGACTCGAGGACCGCCGCGCCTTCGTCCGCGCCCTGGCCGGGGGAGCGCGGCCCGACGGCGTCCCGGCGGCCGCGGCCGCGCTCCTGGCCCGGCACGCGCCGCTCGCCGCACGGCTGAACGACTTCCACGACCGCCTGATCGAGGAGAGCAGGCTGACCCCGTACCCGCACGACGAGCTGCGGCGCCTCTACAGCAGCTCCACGCTCTCCGCGTAGTGGCAGGCCACCGGGTGGCCGGTGCCCCGGTCGGTCAGTTCCGGTACCTGCTCGACGCACGCGGTGCGCTCGCTCTCCGTCAGCCGGGTCGCGAACTTCGGGCAGCGGGTGCGGAAGCGGCATCCGCCCGGTCGTCCCGCAGATCCACGACCGCTGCTTTCGTCGGCACCGCCATCGAGTGGTACGACTTCTACATTTTCGGCACGGCCGCTGCCCTGGTCTTCAGCAAGGTCTTCTACCCCGG
>NZ_POTZ01000149.1 GCF_003236365.1 Streptomyces sp. NTH33 | reverse complement strand
AACATACGTCCGTGTGCACGGAAACCGGTCAGTCGACCGGTGTCGCCGCGCCCGGGCGCCGACCGCCCCGGTGAGCCCCCGTCCCGGGAGGGACGCGGGAGCCGGCGCGGGGGACGACAGCGTGGGCGAAGTGATCCGCTGGTCCGCCTTCGGCTGCGCCGTCGTCCCGGTGGTCCTGCTCTGGTACGGCACCTCGCTCGCCGGCGCCACCGGCACCGCGCTGGGCCTCGCGGCCGTCACCGGGGTCTGCCGGGTCCTGCTGCGCCGGTCGGAGCGCGGGGCGGCCCGGCTGCGCGGCGAGGAGCACGTGCCGCACCGCGGCCGTCACCACAGGACCGGGACGGGGGCTCACCGGGGCGGTCGGCGCCCGGGCGCGGCGACACCGGTCGACTGACCGGTTTCCGTGCACACGGACGTATGTTTTCAGCCAACTTCTCGCGCCTGCGCATTCTCCTGCCGAAATACCCCCCACCCCCCGTCTGACCTGCGAAGAAAGGTACTCAGGAGCCTCACGCACCCTACGCGGTTTGGCCACCGCGACAAGGCGCACTTCCCCGCACCCTCCCCGAGTGCAACGCTTCGTGATCGAATGCTTCACGCCAAGTTGCCATGTCGACAATCTGCCGGGTGGTGAACCGGCCACCGCGGCACGGCGTGACACAGTAGATTCGATCTTGACTGTCTTACGGCGGGGGACTCGTGCAGGACCGAGGGGAAACGTGCAGGAGCGACACAACCGAGGAGCCGCGACCACCGAGGGGGGCTTAGCAGGATGAGCCACGACTCCACTGCCGCGCCGGAAACCGCGGCCCGGAAACTGTCCGGGCGACGCCGCAAGGAGATCGTCGCGGTGCTGCTGTTCAGCGGCGGCCCCATCTTCGAGAGTTCCATACCCCTGTCGGTGTTCGGGGTTGACCGCCAGGACGCCGGCGTGCCGCGCTACCGACTGCTGGTGTGCGGCGGCGAGGACGGCCCACTGCGGACCACAGGGGGCCTGGAACTCACCGCACCGCATGGCCTGGAGGCGATCTCGCGGGCGGGCACGGTCGTCGTGCCGGCCTGGCGCTCGATCACCTCTCCGCCACCTCAGGAGTCGCTCGACGCGCTGCGCCGGGCGCACGAGGAAGGTGCCCGCATCGTGGGCCTGTGCACCGGGGCCTTCGTAGTGGCCGCGGCCGGCCTGCTGGACGGCCGCCCGGCGACCACACACTGGATGTACGCGCCGACGCTGGCCAAGCGCTATCCGTCGGTGCACGTCGATCCGCGGGAGCTGTTCGTCGACGACGGCGACGTGCTGACGTCGGCGGGCACGGCCGCCGGGATCGACCTGTGCCTGCACATCGTGCGCTCGGACCACGGCAACGAGGCGGCGGGCGCGCTGGCCCGGCGGCTGGTGGTCCCGCCCCGCCGGAGCGGAGGCCAGGAACGCTACCTGGACCGCTCTTTACCCGAGGAGATCGGCGCCGACCCGCTGGCCGAGGTCGTCGCCTGGGCCCTGGAGCACCTCCACGAGCAGTTCGACGTGGAGACCCTGGCGGCACGGGCGTACATGAGCCGTCGTACGTTCGACCGCCGCTTCCGCTCGCTGACCGGCAGCGCGCCGCTGCAGTGGCTGATCACGCAACGGGTGCTGCAGGCGCAGCGCCTGCTGGAGACGTCGGACTACTCGGTGGACGAGGTCGCGAGCCGCTGCGGCTTCCGCTCCCCGGTGGCCCTGCGCGGCCACTTCCGGCGGCAGCTGGGCTCGTCGCCGGCGGCGTACCGGGCGGCGTACCGGGCGCGACGCCCGCAGACCGAGCGCCCGGCGGACGCCGCCGCCCCTGCGGGCCCGACGCCCACGCCGGCCCCCACGGGCGGCGCCATGGCGTCCTCGCCCGTCCCCTCCCACCACCACCCGGATGGTTACGTCCCGCACCAGGGCCGCCGCACTCCGACAGCCCTGTCGGCGAGCGTGCCGGGGCAGCGGAGCGGGTAGCTCGCCGCTGGGGTGGGCGGGAATGCCTTTCCCGCCCACCCAGGCGTCTCACCGGCATGGAGGGCCCCGCTCCGGGGCTCCGTCCCGGGCACGTGCGCGGCCCTGCCGGTCATCGTCGGGACTAAGGACGCCGCACGGTCGGTTCTGCCCACGGCGGCTCGCCGTATGGTGAGACATATGAACGATCGCATGGTGTGGATCGACTGCGAGATGACCGGCCTCTCGCTGTCCGACGACGCGCTCATCGAAGTGGCCGCCCTCGTCACCGACTCCGAACTGAACGTGCTCGGCGAGGGCGTCGACATCGTCATCCGGCCGCCGGACTCCGCGCTGGAGACGATGCCCGAGGTGGTGCGTGAGATGCACACCGCGTCCGGCCTGCTCGCCGAGCTGGCCGGCGGCACGACGCTCAAGGACGCCGAGGAACAGGTCATGGCCTACGTACGGGAGTACGTGAAGGAACCCGGCAAGGCCCCCCTGTGCGGCAACTCGGTCGGCACCGACCGCGGCTTCCTGCTGCGCGACATGCCGACACTGGAGGCGTACCTCCACTACCGGATCGTCGACGTGTCCTCGATCAAGGAACTCGCCCGCCGCTGGTACCCGCGGGCCTACTTCAACAGCCCGCAGAAGAACGGCAACCACCGCGCCCTCGCCGACATCCGCGAGTCCATCGCGGAGTTGCGCTACTACCGCGAGGCCGTCTTCGTCCCGCCGCCCGGCCCCGACTCCGACACCGCCAAGGCGATCGCCGCGAAGCACGTCCTGCCCGCACAGGTGGGCTGACCGGGTCCCCCGAGGGGGCGCCGCGCAATCTGGGCGCGAGCACCCCTTCGGACCCTGTAGACTTCTTCTCGGCCGGTCAGGGAAACCACGGAATCCCGTGTGACCGGTCATGGTGGGTGTAGCTCAGCTGGTAGAGCACCTGGTTGTGGTCCAGGATGCCGCGGGTTCGAGTCCCGTCACTCACCCTTCACCAGAAGGCCGGTGGCCCTGCGACAGGGCCACCGGCCTTTTGCGTGCCTCAGGGTGTGGGCCGCCGCGCCGAGGTACGGCGTTCCTTCACCTCACAGCTGATCGGAGCGGCTGCGGGGCCCGCTTCGGGCTCTTCGCGTGGTGACCGGGCCCGACACCCGCCTCGGCCTGCCCGTGCCGGGCGCGCCACAGGCCCCCCGTGGATCCGCGGCAACGGCCCGCCGCAGCCGCCCGTGCAGGGTCAGGTAGAAGGTCTGCAAGGACTCCCCCGGCCCGCCGGCCTGGAAGCGGTTGAGGACCTTGCCCAGCGGGTTCCACAGACGCCCGTCCGGCATGCGGACGCCGACGGGCTGCGTGAAGTAGGCCTGCTGGTCCGCGTCGAAGTCCACCCACGCCGCCCCGGCCTGGCGCACCAGAACCTCACCGACGTAGGCACCGAGCCCGAAGAGCGTCTCGTCCACCCGCTCCCGCGGAGCACCGCCCTTGCGCAGGCCGTCGATCAGGAAGTCGACGATCCGCAGGCTCCCCACCGAGTAGTCCAGAGGCAGTCGTCTGCGGTCCGTGACGTGGGCGACAAAGGCCGCCGCGTACGAGCGCATCCCCTCCGCCTCCGGCATGTGCACGCCCGCTTCCCCCATGAAATCCCACCCCTTCGCTCGCTGCGGAGGCCCCTCGAGGGCTCCCCTTCACCAAGCGGATCCCGCTTCCGGAACATCACAGACATCACAGAAGACAGAAGGCGACGGAGCCGCCGTCCCCGGTGGTGGAGGCGGGGACGGCGGCATCGCCGGGTGGGTCAGTGCGTGGCGTAGCGGGACTGTCCGGCAGCGGTGCGGATGCCGGGCAGTGCGGAGTAGAGGGTCTTGCCCGGGCAGAGGGTGGCGAAGCCGTCCCGGTGGCCGGAGATGGTGTGGAATATGACCTTCTGACCGGCCTTGTACAGGTCGTTGTCGCCCGCCGCGGTGAGGGTGACCCGGGCCTGGGGGCTGACGCCGTCCAGGCCGAGCTTCCAGGCGGCGAGGTCGGCGATGGCCTGCTTGGCCGCGGCGGTGGGGGTGCCGCCGTTCTCGTAGTCGCCGAGCAGGGATATGCCGGCGGAGTCACCGTTGAAGCCGTAGGTGTGGGCGCCGCGCACCCGCTTGTCGACTCCGCCGGCGCGGCCTTCGAAGACGGTGCCGCACTTGTCGACGAAGAAGTTGTAGCCGATGTCGTTCCAGCCGTTGCTCTCCACGTGGTAGACGAGGATCGCGCGGATGATGTCGGGTGAGTCGACACAGCTGTAGTCGTTGGTGCCGGCGGTGTGGTGGACGAAGACGGCCTTGACCTTGTCCAGGTACTCGGGCGGGTCCTCGACCAGGGACTCGTCGGCGCCCCATGCGGCGCGGTCGACGATCGCGGGGGCGGTGGGCTCGGTGGGCGTGGCCGTCTCGGTCGCCGACGGGGCGGACGGCTCGGAGGTGGCGTCGGTGGTCTCGGGCGCCGGGTCGGCCGGTTCCGGCCGGGTGTCGTCGGCGGGGGCGCTGGAGCTGTCGGAGTCCGCCGGGCCGGTGGGCTCGGTGCTGGTGGTCGGCTGGGCGTCCGGGGCGGTGCTCGCAGTGGCCGCGGGTTCTTCGGTGGTGCTGTCGGCCGGGCCGGTCGGTTCCGGCGTGCTCGTGCCGTCGTCGGCGGTGGCCTCGGGAGCGGTGGAGGGCGCGCCGTCCTGGGCGCTGTCGTCGTCGCCGTTGTCGGCGTCGTCGGCGGGTGTGCTGGACGGGGCCGTGTCCGGTGCGGTGCCGTTGTCGGCAGGGGAGGTGAGGGAGGCGGACGGCTGCGGAGCGGTGGCCGAGCTGTCCCCCGCGGAGTTGCCCGGTTTCGTGCCGCCCTTGCCCTGACCGTTGCCGTTGTCGTTGCCCTGATCGTTGCCGTTGCCCTGGCCCTGGCCCTGGCCGTTGCCCTGGCCCTTCCCCTGGCCGTTGCCGTTGTCGTTGCCCCGGCCCTTCTCCTGGCCGTTGCCGTTGCCCTTGGCCTTGCCGTCGGGAGTGGTGCCGGGGTCGATCATGTCGAGGCGCAGTCCGTCGGGAACGGTGGTCTGCTTGCCGTTGGCGACAACCCGTGCCTCGACCGCGTCGGAGGGACCCACCCACAGCGGTTCGGAGGCGCCGCGGATGCCCGGGGCGCGGCCTTCGGCGGTCTCGGGTGCGACCGTGTCGAAGTCGAGGTCGCGCCAGTCGGTCCACTCACCGGTGGCGGCGCTGCGGGTGCGGATCTGGGCGGTGCCGTCGAAGTTCTTGGCGCGGTCCTTCCACGAGACACCGAGCAGCGAGAAGGCCTTGGTGTCGGTGCGGGGAAGGGTGCGCTCGGAGCCGCTGGAGCCGGCGAGCGCGATCGTGTTCGCACTGGCCGGGCGGGCTCCCGTGGTGTCCGTGGAGTCATCGGGAGCGAAGGTGACGGCGGCCGTGGCCAGACCCGCGCCGCCGAGCACCGTGGCACCGACGGCCAGCCAGAGCCGGCGCTTGCCGGGGTGTGTGCGGTGGGAACGGGATCTTGTGGAGCTCATGGTCTTCCCTCGGGTTGTCTCGTACGTGCTGGCTAGTGCTCTGGGCCGTGCTGCCGACGATCCCGGATCCGGACTCGGGGATTCCGGAGAGTTCCTCACGCACCTCCCCCGGAAGACGGTTGCCCGGTCGTGGATTTCGGGGACGTGGCGCCCATGAGATTTCGCCCTCTCACATATGCCATTTCGCTGTTTCGTGAGCCGGGCGTTTATACAGGGCGCCGAGAAGACCTGTCCAGCGAGCAGAAATAACGGACATTCAGCATCTCGCTTCGGCCTCAACTGTCCGTAAAAGGAGTCAAGCGTCAGCAATGTCCGGCGACTTGACATCACTTCCCCGGGACGGGTAGAAACCCCGGCGCAGCTGTGCATGACTTCCTGTCATTGCAGGTGGCACGGGCTTCTGCGACATACCCCGGACATGGAACGCGAGGAAAGGTTTGGCGTGAAATCCGGATTGAGCGGGCTGATTCGCGGATGACGGCAAGGCAGGGGGAGGGAGAAGTCGCCGTCGCATGACGAATCGCGGTTCCCATGGGGGCGCGGCAGACGTCACGCCTGGAGCCCCGGACGGGCTCGGAACACCACGGTGGGTGGCGATGCGCATCGGCAGTGGAGAAGGCCGACGGCGACTCCTCCAGGCGGAGCCACGCGCGTCACGGGATTCTGCGCCGGAAGGTTGCCGCGCCCCACTCCTTGCACGGGCGGCATCATGACGCGACCGCCGGGGTCGGTGTCAGTGCCTTCCTCTACGGTGGCGCCGGTCTCGCGGATCTCACACCGGGAAGGGCGGCGCGATGGGTGCCAGCAGTTGGGAATACGTCACTCCGTGCAAAGGCAGCGTCGAGGAGTCCCTGGAGGCTCTGCACTCGGAGGTTTTTCAGGAGCTTTACGGCAACGACAACACGTACCGGTGTCTTGAGGAACTGTGGAGGGACGAGGAGTTCATGGGGGAGGAGGGAACCCACTCGATCCTCGACATCCAGTGCGTCGTCCGCACGACCACCGCCCCGTCGCGGCACAACGCCGACGACTACGGGACGCTTCACCCGCTGGCGCACGACCGCATTGTGCACCACTTCGGTACCGGCCGGCCGACGCCCGGCCAGTTCGAGGAACTGCTCACCCGGGCCCGCTCGGCCAACAGACTTCCGCCGGACCCTGAAGAGACGCTGCTCGACGAGTGCCGTATGCGGTGGACCGGCGTGTACGTCCTCCTGTACACCGACGGCAAGCCAACCCACCTGGGGATCTTCGGATACTCGGGCGACTGAGATTTTGCCGGGAAATCATTACCCCGAACCCTTCCTGAGGGGCTGCCAGGCGTCAGGGGTCCGACAACCCGCCCCCGAACCGGAACGCGAAGGGCTTGATCACCCGCACTCCGTCGTGGGACACGCCCCCGACGCCCGGCGGGGAGGCACCTACCCCTCTGAAAAGCGGGAGCATCTCGGCCTCCAGCGTTCACCTGCCGCTCATTTGAGTGCGCAAGTGTCATTCACCTGCCGGATGCTCACTCTTTCAGCAGGGCAGATGCCATGAGCCCCGTTACCTTCTTCGTGGTCCCACAAGGAGCCCCTGGCCTCTGGGCCCGGCATGACTGTTGCCCCCTTCTCGAACGGACGACCCCGGAGTGGTGTCACCGGGCCCGAGGACACCGACTGACCGCTGACGAGAGGCCCGGCCGCCGCCCAGCCGGCCATGCCCGTGGGGTTGGACGATGACCTCACCGGCGAGGCCACCCGCACCTCCAACCGCCTGGTGGGCGACATCTTCGACGCATTCGACGAACAAACCGTCGCCGTCCCCCGGCACCAGCACCCTCGATGTCATCGTGCCGTCCCTCGCCGGATCGCCGGCCGCCGTCCACGAGCAACGCCGTCCCCTGGAAGCCCGGATCAGCGAACTGCTGGAGGCCCACCCTCCAATGCAGTGCGCACGAGGTCCCGGCCCTGCCCGTTGAGGGCGTCATCGACAGCCGCGGGGCATGACAGCGCAAACCGAAGTTCACCGGACCGGATACCAAGTGGCCTCCCGCCCCTGCCCCGTGGGCGAAACCCAAGGTCCCCGAGGTCTGACTCTCGTACTCTGCCCGTGGTCTCTCCAGCAAGAGTTACGGACCGCCCTGATCTCCCTCACGGAGGCCGGTGGCGCTTTCTTGCGTCTGGCTGTTGTTCTTGCTCTCCAGCCATTCCACGTAGTTCTTGGAGGCGTTGCTGCCCTGCTTGCCGGGCGAGAGCTTCACGATCGCTTGGTTCTTCTCGGGGTTTCCGCTGAGGTACGCCTCGGTCAGGACGTACGGCAGGCCGTCCACGCGGAACCGGATGCTGCCGTCGGGATAGGCGCTGACACGGACCTTCCGGCCATCCGGAAGGGTGATGTTTTCGGAGAAGTGCGCTTTGAGGGGCTGATCAGCCATACAGACCTCCGGTCCCACAGGCTCGACGGGACCGGTCAGCGTACCGACAGTCCCCCCTCGAAGGCCCCCGGTTCAGGACTTCGCGGCGACGACCTCGCGCACCCGTCCGGCGAGTTCCCTCGTCGCTCGGGTCCTGGCGTACGGAGCGAGATCCGTACGCACCCCCGCGAAGTGGTCGTCACCGCGGACGGAGGACACGTGCTCGTACTCGTCGAGGGACCGCCGCCACGACTCGCACGAGGCCTCCGGATGTCCGTACCGGAATCGCCGCTGTGCGAGCACCGCGTAGGCGTGGGCGCTGCCCTGCCGTTCCCGGGCGGGCCGGACACGGATGCTCTGCTTCATCGTCCCTCCGCGCGGCACGGGGCGCAGCAACGCCGGACTCGGCGTCCGGCGCGTGCAGATGGCCCGGCGCGTGACCGCGGCCCAGCTCACATACTGCGGATTGGCGGGGCTGGTCGACGACGCGACGCTCATCGTCTCGGAGCTGGTCACCCTTGCCGTCGTGCACAGCGGCGGAACACGGGGCACCTTGGCCTTGGCTGTCCGCGACGGCTTCCTGCGCATCCCCGTACACGACGAGATGCCCGGCAGCCCTGCGGTCCGCAACGTCAGCGGCGAAGCGGAACGGGGACGCGGGCTGGTGCGACCTCCGCCTCCCCGGGGTTCAGCCGTGCCCGTGCCCTTCCAACGCTGGGCTCGCCCCGGGCCCACCGGCGCCGGGCCGTTGGCCCTCCTCCTGGCACAGGACCGCCCGGCTGAAGGCTGAAATCCAACAGGACGCGCGATTCGAGATGCCCGGCCGCTAGTGCCCCGGCAGGCAACGTTCGCCCGTCAAGGAGCGGCGTCCGGTGCGTGCTCTGGGGGTCCCCCTGCTCGGAGAGCTCGGGGGTGGGGGTTCCCCCTGCTCGGAGAGCTTGGGGGAGTGCCGGGCGTCGCGACGGGGCGAACGTTGCCTGCCGGGGCACTAGTCTCGGCGGTCATGAACCGGCGGCAGCTCAAGAAACTCTCCCGGCACCTCGTCGAAGCGGCCCATCTGGGCGACACCGCCCGCGCGGAGGAACTGCTCCGGGCCGGCGCCGACCCGGATCGGGCGGACCGCGAGGGCACCACCCCGCTCTACGCGGCGTCCGTGCAAGGGGAAGCCGAGATGGCCCGCCTGCTCCTCGCGGCCGGGACCTGCCCGGACACCGAGAGCGGAGGCGAGTCGGAAGGCACGCCCCTGTGCGCGGCCGCCTGCTGGGGGCACACCGAGACGGTGCGCGAGCTGCTGGCGCACGGCGCCGATCCGAACCTCCGGGAGGATCACGGCACGGGCCACTCCCCCCTGGAGTGGGCGGTCCGCGAGTCCTGTCCCGAAACCGTCGCCCTTCTCGTCGCGGCGGGAGCCGTCCCCCGCGACGGGGCCGGGTCCGTCACGACGACGCCCGCACCACCAGCTCCGTAGGCAGCACCGCCTGCCGCCGCTCCAGGCCCCGGGAGGCGGCCGGGCGGCGGTCCGCGATCTCGGCGAGGAGGAGGTCGATCATCGCGCGGCCCATCTCCTCTATGGGCTGACGGACGCTGGTCAGGGGCGGGTCCATGTGGCGGGCGATGGCGGAGTCGTCGTAGCCGACGAGGGCCACGTCGTCGGGGATGCGGCGGCCCGCCTCGCGCAGCACCTGCCGGGCGCCGGCCGCCGTGACGTCCGAGGCGGCGAAGACAGCGTCCAGGTCGGGGCGGTGGGCGAGCAGACGGGCCATCGCACGACGGCCGCCCTCCTCGGTGAAGTCGCCCTCGGCGACGAGGAGTTCGTCGACCTCCCGGCCCGCGTCCCGCAGCGCGTCGCGGTAGCCGTCCACGCGGCGCTGGGCGCCGTAGACGTCCAGGTGCCCGGTGATGTGGGCGATGGTGCGGCGGCCCCGGGCCAGCAGGTGCTCCACCGCCGAACGGGCTCCGCCGTAGTTGTCGGAGTCCACCGAGGTCAGGGTCTCCCCCGCCGAACGCGGGCCGCTGATCACCGCCGGGATCTCCAGCTGGGCCAGCATGTCCGGCAGGGGGTCGTCCGCGTGCACCGAGACCAGCAGGACACCGTCGACGCGGTGGGCCGCCAGGTACTGTGCCAGCCGCTGCCGCTTGCGGTCACTGCCGGCGAAGGTCAGCAGCAGCTGCATCTCCGTGTCCGACAGTCCGGCGCCGACGCCCCGCAGCATGTCCGAGAAGTACGGCTCGGCGAAGAAGCGGGTCTCCGGTTCGGGGACGACCAGGGCGATCGCGTCCGTGCGGTTGGCGGCCAGGGCGCGGGCGGCCGTGTTGGGGACGTAGCCGAGTTCGGCGACCGCCGCCTCCACCGCGGCGCGGGTGGCGTCGCTGACCCGGGGTGAGCCGTTGATCACCCGGGAGACGGTTCCACGGCCGACGCCTGCCCGTGCGGCGACCTCTTCGAGGGTCGGTCGACCGCCGCTCCGGCCCCGTGCTCCGTGGCCTGCGCCTGCCATTGGCTCCGCCCTTCCGCCGTCAAAACCGCTTTGGCCTGGAATCTAACAGTCCTCCTCGAACGGGGGTCGCTCCCGGGGTCGCCCCCGAGGACGACCCCGGGGGCAGTCGCTCCGGTTCCGCCCGTGGCCTCGCCCGACCGTCCGGACGGGCGAGGCCCTCCCTCCCGGAAGGTCAATCTCCCGACTCCCCGCGTTAGTTAACAGGCCGATAACTGAACGAATTTGTCCTCGCTCACACCCTTGACACCCCCGCCCGAACCCGCAACTCTTCAACACATCACTTGTGGGAGCGCTCCCACAGTACCTGACACATACACAACCCGCACGTTCCCCGCCCGAGCCGCAGCGAACACACAACGGGCCCAACCATGCAGTTGGCCGGGGGGTCGGCACGTCAGGGCAACAGGAGGACGCAATGCGAGCACGATTTTCCACCTCCCGCAAGGCGGTGGTCCTGGCGGCAGCCGCGTCACTGGGCGTCGGGCTGCTGGCCGGCTGCTCCAAGGACAGCGGAGAGAAGTCCGGCTCACCGGACGGCGGCAGCGGCGGTGGCAAGACCACGATCACGCTGGGTCTTTTCGGCACCATGGGCTTCAAGGAGGCCGGCCTCTACGCCGAGTACGAGAAGCTGCACTCGGACATCAAGATCCAGGAAAACGTCGTCGAGCGGAACGAGAACTACTACCCGGCGCTCGTCAACCACCTCACCACCAACAGCGGCCTGATGGACGTCCAGGCCATCGAGGTCGGCAACATCGCCGAGGTCGTCGCCACCCAGGCGGGCAAGTTCGAGGACCTCTCCAAGGCATCGGGCGTGGACAAGAGCAACTGGCTGAGCTGGAAGTGGCAGCAGGCCGCCACCCAGGACGGCCAGGTCATCGGCCTCGGCACCGACATCGGCCCGATGGCGATCTGCTACCGCAAGGACCTCTTCGAGCAGGCCGGACTGCCCACCGACCGCGACGAGGTCGGCAAGCTGTGGGCGGGCGACTGGAACAAGTTCCTCCAGGTGGGCGAGGACTACAAGAAGAAGGCGCCCTCGGGCACCTTCTTCATGGACTCCCCCGGTGGTCTGATCAACGCGATCCTCGCCAGTGAGGGGGAGAAGTTCTACGACTCCTCCGGCCAGGTCATCTACAAGACGAACCCCGCCGTCAAGGCCGCCTTCGACCTGACCTCCAAGGCCGCCGAGAAGGGTCTGGTCCAGCCGCAGACCCAGTTCCAGCCGGCCTGGGACCAGACGATCGCGAACAACAAGTTCGCCACCGTCTCCTGCCCGCCCTGGATGCTCGGCACCATCAAGGGCAAGTCGCAGCCGGACGCGGCCGGCAAGTGGGACGTCGCCGTGCCGCCCAAGGGCGGCAACTGGGGTGGCTCCTTCCTGGGCGTGCCCAAGAGCGGCAAGCACGTGAAGGAGGCGACGGAGTTCATCACCTGGCTGACGGCTCCCGAGCAGCAGGCCAAGCTGTTCGCCGTCCAGGGCAGCTTCCCGAGCGCGCCGGCCGCCTACAGCAGCTCCGAGGTCACCGGTGGGAAGAACGAGATGACCGGTGACGCGCCCATCGGCAAGATCTTCGCCGAAGCCGCCAAGTCCATCCCGGACCAGGTGATCGGCCCGAAGGACCAGATCATCCAGCAGGGCCTGACGGACAACGGCGTCATCCTCGTGACGAAGGGCAAGTCGGCCGCCGACGCCTGGAAGACGGCCACCAAGACCATCGACAACAATTTGGAGAAGTGACCGGTATGGCCACCCGGCACGACACCGCCGCGCCCCCCGCCGAGGGGGGCGCGGCCCCGGGCCGCCCGGCCGCGGGCGCCGTGCTCGACCAGACGGAGCAGCGGCGCCGGGCCCGGCTGTCCCGCCGCTGGCAGCGGGACATGCGGTGGAGTCCGTACGCGTTCGTCTCGCCGTTCTTCCTGCTCTTCGTCGCCTTCGGCCTGTTCCCGCTGATCTACACGGCGTGGGCCTCGCTGCACACGGTGGAGCTGACCGCGCCGACCGACATGGAATGGGCGGGCCTGCGCAACTACACCCGGATCTTCGACGACGACTTCTTCTGGAACGCGGCGAAGAACACCCTGACCATCGGCCTGATCTCCACGGTCCCGCAGCTGCTGATGGCGATGGGCGTGGCGCACATCCTGAACTACAGGCTGCGCGCCTCGACCTTCTACCGGGTCGCGATGCTCGCGCCGTACGCGACCTCGATCGCCGCCGCCTCGCTGGTCTTCGTGCTGCTCTTCGGGCGCGACTACGGCATGATCAACTGGGTGCTGCACTCGGTCGGCTTCGACCACGTCGACTGGCAGAACGACAAGTGGCCCTCGCAGATCGCCGTCTCCACGATCATCATCTGGCGCTGGACGGGCTACAACGCGCTGATCTACCTCGCGGCGATGCAGGCCATCCCGCAGGACCTGTACGAGTCGGCGGCGCTGGACGGCGCCAACCGGTTCCGGCAGTTCTTCCACGTCACGCTGCCGCAGCTGCGTCCGACGATCCTGTTCACCGCCGTGGTGTCGACCATCGGTGCCAGCCAGGTCTTCGGCGAGCCGCTGCTGTTCGACGCCAACAAGGGCGCCTCCGGCGGCGCGGAGCACCAGTTCCAGACCCTCGGCCTGTACCTGTACGAGCAGGGCTGGGTGAACCAGCACCTGGGCCGGGCCTCCGCGATCGCCTGGACGATGTTCCTGATCCTGATCGTGATCGGCATCGTCAACTACGTCATCTCGCGCCGGCTGCGAGCCAGTAGTTAAGGAGTACCGGCCGTGACGACGACCCTGACGAAACCCGAGACACCCGCCGCCGGGCCGCGCCGGACGCGCCGGCCGAAGGCCGCCCGCGCGGGCGGGCAGCTGCACGCCGGTCCGGTCGCGTACGTGATCCTGGCCCTGTTCACCGTCGGCTCGCTGTTGCCGCTGGTGTGGACGGCGATCGCCGCCTCCCGCGACAACAACCGGCTGGCCCAGACCCCGCCGCCCTTCTGGTTCGGCTCGAACCTGATGCACAACCTCCAGGTCGCCTGGACGGACGCCAACCTGGGCAAGGCGTTCGTCAACACCACGATCGTGGCGGGGATCTCGGCCACGACCGTCGTGTTCCTGTCGACGATCGCCGGCTTCGCCTTCGCCAAGCTGCGCTTCAAGGGCCGCGGTGCCCTGATGCTGATCGTGATCGGCACGATGATGGTGCCGCCGCAGCTCAGCATCATCCCGCTGTACATGATGGTGGCCAAGCTGGACTGGACCGACCAGCTGCAGGCGGTGATCCTGCCGTCGCTGGTCAGCGCGTTCGGTGTGTTCTTCATGCGGCAGTACCTGCTGCAGGCGCTGCCGGACGAGATCATCGAGGCCGCCCGGGTGGACGGCGCGAGCAGCTGGCGCGTGGTGTGGCACGTGGTGTTCCCGGCCGCGCGGCCGGCCATGGCCGTGCTCGGGATGCTGATGTTCGTACAGACCTGGAACGACTTCCTGTGGCCGTTCCTGGTGCTGACCCAGACCGGCAACCCGACCGTGCAGGTCGCCCTCGCGGGCCTGGGCCGCGGCTACACCCCCGACCAGTCCCTGATCATGGCGGGCGCGCTGCTGGGCACGCTGCCGCTGCTGCTGGTCTTCGCGGTCTTCGGCAAGCAGATCGTGGGCGGCATCATGCAGGGCGCGGTCAAGGGCTGACGCCCGCGGCCCCGCCC
>NZ_POTZ01000148.1 GCF_003236365.1 Streptomyces sp. NTH33 | reverse complement strand
CGAGGTAGCCCATCTTCGCTTCGTCGGCCCGGCGGGTGTACTCGTTGATGGTCTCCGCCAGGTGGGGCAGGCCGAGCTTGGCGGCCGTGGTGCGGATGCGGTTGCCGCCCCGCGCCTTTGCGGACCTTCGTACCCCAAGGAGTCGATCCACCATGGCGAGCGATGCGCCGACCGGCCAGGCCTCCGACCTCGACTGGCTGATGAGCGGCCTCGTACAGCGCGTACCGCACACCTACAGCGCGGTCCTGCTGTCCTGCGACGGGCTGGTGAAGTCCGTCCACGGGCTCGACCACGACAGCGCCGACCACATGGCCGCCCTGGCCTCCGGCCTGTACTCCCTCGGCCGCAGCGCCGGCGTCCGCTTCGGCGACGGCGGCGACGTGCGGCAGGTCGTCGTCGAACTCGACTCGACCCTGCTGTTCGTCACCACCGCCGGTTCCGGCACCTGCCTCGCCGTGCTCGCCGGGCGCGAGGCCGACGCGGCGGTCCTGGGCTACGAGATGGCGATGCTGGTCAAGAGCGTCCGCCCCTACCTCGCCACCGCTCCCCGGCAGCAGTCCGCCGAACCCCCGGCGCTGCGGCCTTGAGCGCGGCGGCGGCCGGCGACGGGCCCTGGCTCGACGATGCGGCCGGACGGCTGGTGCGCCCCTTCACGGTCAGCAACGGACGCACCCGGCCCAGCATCGCGCTCGACCTGATGTCGCAGGTGATGGCCACCGGGGTGACGCCGCTGGGCTGTCTCGGCCCCGAACACGGCCAGGCGCTGGACCTGAGCCGCGACCCCGTCCTGGTCGCCGAGGTCGCCGCCCATCTGAAGCTGCCGGCCGCGGTGACCAAGGTGCTGCTGTCCGACCTCGTCGACTGCGGGGCGCTCACCACCGAGCCCCCCGCTCACCACCAACACCCCACCGACCGGGCCCTTCTGGAGGCAGTGCTCGATGGACTACGACGACAGCTCTGAGTACGGCGGCGGCACCGACCACGGCGGCGGCCGAGGGGGCGGCCACGGCGGCCAGGGTGGCTCCGACCCCTTCCCCACCGCGCTGAAGATCCTGGTGGCGGGCGGGTTCGGGGTCGGCAAGACGACCTTCGTCGGCGCGGTCAGCGAGATCGCCCCGCTCAGCACGGAGGAGCTGCTCACCACGGTCGGCGCGGCCACGGACAACCTCGACGGCATCGAGAACAAGGTCGAGACCACCGTGGCGATGGACTTCGGCCGTATCACCCTGGACCCGCGGCACGTGCTCTACCTGTTCGGCACGCCCGGACAGGAGCGGTTCTGGTTCATGTGGAACGAGTTGTGCGAGGGCGCCCTGGGCGCGGTGATCCTCGCCGACACGCGCCGCCTGCAGGAGTGCTTCGCGGCCGTCGACTTCTTCGAACAGCGCGGCCTCGCCTTCATCGTCGCCGTCAACGAGTTCGACGGCGCCCACCGCTACGACCCCGAGGAGGTGCGGGCCGCCCTCGACCTCGCCCCGGAGGTCCCCGTCGTCCCCTGCGACGCCCGTATCTCCAGCTCGGGCGTCCAGACGCTGCTCGCCCTGGTAGGGCACCTCCTCGCCCACGCACACCCGCCACGGAGCCCGCACACGACCTGTGCCGACAGCGACGGAGCCCGGCCATGAGCTACGACCCGCCGCGCCCGGCCGGGCGCCTGCTGCTGACCCCCGAGGACAGGGACGCCCCCGCCCGCACCCGGCGACTGCGCGAGCTGGGCCTCGGGGAACGTCCCGAGCCCGCCCTGGACGCCTTCGCCGACCGGCTCGCCGCGCTCACCCGGGCGCCGTACGCGATGGTCAACCTCCTCGGCGAGCACGGGCAGTTCTTCGCCGGGCTGCACCGGCCCGAGCGCGACGTCCTGACCGTCGACACCGACCCCGGCACCGACCCCGGCATCGACGGCGGCGGCGTCGGAACCCGGCGCGAAGTGGGCCGCCGCCTCGCCCGCGACCACGGCTTCTGCCCGCATGTCGTGGTGCGGCGCAAGGCCCTGGTGCTGGAGGACGTCCGCGACTACCCGCGCTTCGCGGGCAACCCGGCCGTCGACGAGTTCGGCATCCGCTCCTACCTCGGCGCCCCGCTCATCGACAGCACGCGGACGGTGCTGGGCACGGTGTGCGTCGTCGACCTCGAGCCGCGGCCGTGGGGCCGGGAGGGGCTGCGCACCATCAAGGCGGCCGCGGCGGAACTCGTCCCCCGGCTGGAGGAGGACGGCTTCCCGCGCTGAGCGCCGGACGGCCGGCTCCGGACACGGCGTGAAGCGGAACTGTGGCCGCGCTTAAGAAATCCTCGATGGACCCCGGCGCCGCCGTACGGCAGATTGCTGTGCGATTCCACTCCTCTCCCCGGACGCGGGCCCTTTCGGCGTGCCCGGACCCGGGGCCCGATCCACAGGAGCCGTTGCGTTGAAGGCGCTGGTCAAGCAGAAGGCGGAACCCGGGCTGTGGCTCGCGGACGTCCCCGAGCCCGCCGTCGGACCCGGCGACGTACTGATCAAGGTCCTGCGGACCGGCATCTGCGGCACCGACCTGCACATCCGGGCCTGGGACGGCTGGGCGCAGCAGGCGATCCGCACCCCGCTCGTGGTCGGGCACGAGTTCGTCGGCGAGGTCGTCGAGACCGGCCGGGACGTCACCGACATCAAGCCCGGCGACCGGGTCAGCGGCGAGGGCCACCTGGTGTGCGGCAAGTGCCGCAACTGCCTGGCCGGGCGCCGCCACCTGTGCCGGGCCACGGTCGGGCTGGGCGTGGGCCGCGACGGCGCGTTCGCCGAGTACGTCGCCCTGCCCGCCGCCAACGTCTGGGTGCACCGGGTCCCCGTCGACCTCGACATCGCCGCGATCTTCGACCCGTTCGGCAACGCCGTGCACACCGCGCTGTCCTTCCCACTGGTCGGCGAGGACGTGCTGATCACCGGAGCGGGCCCGATCGGTCTGATGGCGGCGGCCGTCGCGCGGCACGCCGGCGCGCGCAACGTCGTCATCACCGACGTGAGCGGGGAACGGCTGGAACTGGCCCGCAAGATCGGCGTGAGCCTCGCGCTCGACGTCTCCGAGGCCACCATCGCCGAGGGCCAGCGCACGCTCGGCCTGCGTGAGGGCTTCGACGTCGGCCTGGAGATGTCCGGCCGTCCCGAGGCCATGCGCGACATGATCGCCAACATGACGCACGGCGGCCGGATCGCCATGCTCGGCCTGCCGTCCGAGGAATTCCCGGTCGACTGGGCCCGGATCGTCACCTCGATGATCACCATCAAGGGCATCTACGGCCGTGAGATGTTCGAGACCTGGTACGCGATGTCGGTGCTGCTGGAGGGCGGCCTCGACCTCGCGCCCGTGATCACCGGCCGGTACGGCTACGACGACTTCGAGGCGGCCTTCGCCGACGCCGCGAGCGGCAGGGGCGGCAAGATCATCCTCGACTGGACCGCGTAACCCGGTAACCCGCCCTCAGCACAAGCATTCCCAGGAGCTTTCCCATGTTCGACTCCGTGCGCGACGACCTGCGCGCCACCCTCGACGAGATCCGCGCCGCCGGCCTGCACAAGCCCGAGCGCGTCATCGGCACCCCGCAGTCCGCGACCGTCGAGGTCACCGCCGGCGGCCGCCCCGGCGAGGTCCTCAACTTCTGCGCCAACAACTACCTCGGCCTCGCCGACCACCCCGAGGTGATCGCCGCCGCCCACGAGGCCCTGGACCGCTGGGGCTACGGCATGGCCTCCGTGCGCTTCATCTGCGGCACCCAGGAGGTGCACAAGGAGCTGGAGGCCCGGCTGTCGGCGTTCCTCGGCCAGGAGGACACGATCCTGTACTCCTCCTGCTTCGACGCCAACGGCGGCGTGTTCGAGACCCTGCTCGGCCCGGAGGACGCCGTCATCTCGGACGCCCTCAACCACGCCTCCATCATCGACGGCATCCGCCTGTCCAAGGCCCGCCGCTTCCGCTACGCCAACCGCGATCTGGCGGACCTGGAGCGGCAGTTGAAGGAGGCGACCGAGGGTGGGGCACGCCGGAAGCTGATCGTCACCGACGGCGTGTTCTCCATGGACGGCTACGTCGCCCCGCTGCGCGAGATCTGCGACCTCGCCGACCGCTACGACGCGATGGTCATGGTCGACGACTCGCACGCCGTCGGCTTCGTCGGGCCCGGCGGCCGCGGCACCCCCGAACTGCACGGCGTCATGGACCGCGTGGACATCATCACCGGCACCCTCGGCAAGGCGCTCGGCGGCGCCTCCGGCGGCTACGTCGCCGCCCGTGCCGAGATCGTCGCCCTGCTGCGCCAGCGCTCCCGGCCGTACCTGTTCTCCAACACCCTCGCCCCGGTGATCGCGGCGGCCTCCCTGAAGGTGCTCGACCTGCTGGAGACGGCCGACGACCTGCGGGTCCGGCTCGCCGAGAACACCGCGCTGTTCCGCTCCCGGATGACCGAGGAGGGCTTCGACGTCCTCCCCGGCGACCACGCCATCGCGCCGGTGATGATCGGCGACGCGGCCAGGGCGGGCCGGATGGCGGAACTGCTGCTGGAGCGCGGCGTGTACGTGATCGGCTTCTCCTACCCGGTCGTGCCCCAGGGACAGGCACGCATCCGCGTGCAGCTGTCCGCCGCGCACTCCACCGACGACGTGAACCGCGCGGTGGACGCGTTCGTCGCGGCGCGCGCGGAACTGGAGGGCTGAGCCGGGGGCCGCCCCCTGCCGCGCATGTTGCGATAATCGTTCGCATGATCGAGGCGCGGCGGCTGCACATCCTCCGTGCGGTGGCCGACCACCGCACGGTGACGGCTGCCGCCGCCGCGCTCTACCTCACGCCCTCCGCCGTCTCGCAGCAGCTCACGGCGCTGGAGCAGGAGACCGGCCACCGGCTGGTCGAGCGGAGCGCCAAGGGCGTACGGCTCACCCCGGCCGGCGAGATCCTGCTCCGCCACACCAACGCGGTCCTCGCCCAGCTGGAGCGGGCGGAGGCCGAACTCGCCGCGTACGGCTCCGGCGAGGCCGGCACCGTCACCGTGGCCGCCTTCGCCACCGGCATCGCCCAGGTCGTCGCGCCCGCGGTGGCCCGGCTGGCCGGTACGGCGCCCGGCATCCGCATCCGCGTCCAGGACGCGGAGGGCGACGCCAGCCTGCCGATGGTGCTGGACCGGCAGGTGGACGTGGCGGTCGCCGTCGAGTACCGGGGCGCGCCGCCCGCCGACGACCCCCGGCTGACCCACGTACCGCTGTACGCCGAGCCGTTCGACGCGGTGGTCCCGGTCACCCACCGCCTGGCCGACGCCGCCGAAGTGCCCCTGGCCGAGCTGGCCAAGGACCCCTGGATCGGCCCCTACCCCGGCAACCCCTGCCACGACGTGGTCGTCCTGGCCTGCGAGAACGCCGGATTCCACCCCCGTCTGGAGCACTCCTCCGACGACTTCCGCGCCGTCGTGGCGCTCGCCTCGGCCGACGCGGGCGTGGCCCTCGTCCCCCGCTCCGCCCTGCGCGGCATGGACCTCACGAGCGTGGTCGTACGCCCCGTCGTCGGCGCGGCACCCACCCGCCGGGTCTTCGCGGCGGTGCGCCGGGGAGCGGAGGAGCACCCGCTGATCCGCCCGGTGCTCCAGGCCCTGGAGGAGGCGGCGCGGACGTAGGGCCTGGCCGGCGCCTGCCGGGGGTCACTGTCAGTGGGACGGGTTAGCGTGCCGTGCATGCCGGATGCCGAAGACGTACGCCGTATCGCCCTGTCCCTGCCGGACACCACGGAGAAGACCGCCTGGAGCATGCCCACGTTCCGGGTCGCGGGGAAGATGTTCGCCACGCTGCCGGAGGACGAGACCTCCATCGCCGTGCGCTGCCCCAGGGAGGAGCGCGACGAACTGGTCCTGGCCGAGCCGGAGAAGTTCTGGACCGCCGGCCACGAGGCGCAGTTCGCCTGGGTCCGGGTCCGGCTCGCCGCGCTGGACGACGAGGGCGAGCTGCGTGACATCCTCGCCGACTCCTGGCGCCAGGCGGCCCCGCCCCGGCTGCTGGAGGCCCATCCCGGGCTGGGTCTGCCCGCCGCGCGGTGAGATCCCCGCCGTGTACGACGAGCCCTGGCGTACCGACGGCCCCACACAGTGGTGCGCGACCACCGACCCGAGTGCGGTATTGTTTCCCTGCACGTTCGGCCAGGGGAAACCCCAGGTCAGACGGGCAACGGGACGTGGCGCAGCTTGGTAGCGCACTTGACTGGGGGTCAAGGGGTCGCAGGTTCAAATCCTGTCGTCCCGACTTGCGAAGAGGCAGGTCGAGGGTCGTATCGGAGTGATCCGGTACGGCCCTTTCGGTTTCCCTGCCCACGCGTTCCGCGCCCACGTGCCTCGCGCAAAGGAGAGAGCAATGGCCCCCGTCGAGCTGGACGCCGCCGAGCTGCGGCACCTGGAGCGCGCCGTCGAACTGGCGGCCGAGGCGCTGCGGGCCGGGGACGAGCCGTTCGGTTCGGTGCTGGTCGCCGCCGACGGGCAGGTGCTGGCGGAGGACCGCAACCGGGTGCACAGCCTCGGTGACCAGACCCGGCATCCGGAGTTCGAGCTGGCCCGCTGGGCCACCACCCACCTCACCGAGCGGGAGCGGGCGGAGGCCACCGTCTTCACCTCGGGGGAGCACTGCCCCATGTGCGCGGCCGCCCACGGCTGGGCCGGTCTCGGCCGGATCGTCTACGCCCACTCGTCCGCCCAGCTGACGGACTGGCTGGCCGAGCTGGACGTGCCGCCGCCCCCGGTGCGCTGCCTGGCGATCCAGGACGTGGTGCCCGGCCTGACGGTACAGGGGCCCGTTCCGGCCTTCGCCGACCGGCTGCGCGAACTGCACCGGGGCTTCCACGGGGCGGCGCGCCGCGCAGGGGCCTGACCGCACGGGGCGTGACGGTGCGGCAGGCGCCGAGCCCCGGCTGCCGGACGCCCGCACGTCGCCGGACGTCGGCGACAAGCGAACGCCTGAAGACCCGCGGCCCGCACCGGGCCCGCGGGTCTTCGCTCTCGTGCATCCGGCCGGGGCGGACGGCGGCCGGGGCGCCGGCCCGGCACGCACACCGCGGGGGCCCGGCACGCACACCGCGCGGGCCCGGCGGGCCGTGGCCGGCCCGGAGTCCTCGCCGCCGGCCGCTCCTACGCCCGGTCGTCCCCGGTCTGCGGATGGACGCAGTGCCACCGATGGGTCTCGCCGGGGTCCGAACGCGTCGCGGGGAAGGCGGCGACGCAGGCGTCGTCCGCCTTCCAGCAGCGCGTGCTGAACGGGCAGCCCGGCGGCGGGTTGACCGCCGACGGCACAGGACCGTGCAGCACGATCCGTTCGCTGCGCTCCATCAGGCTCGGGGTGGCCGACAGCAGGGCCTGGGTGTACGGGTGCGCGGGGGAGTCGGCGACGCGCCGCGCGGGGCCCTCCTCCACGATCCTCCCGAGGTAGAGCACGGCGAGCCGGTCGGCGAGGTGCCGCACGGTCTGGATGTCGTGCGAGATGAACACCATGCCCAGGCCCAGCCGGTCCCGCAGGTCCACCAGGAGGTTGAGGACCTGCGCGCGCACGGACACATCCAGCGCGCTCGTCGGTTCGTCCGCGACGATCAGCTCCGGTTCCAGGGCGAGCGCGCGGGCGATGGCGACGCGCTGGCGCTGCCCGCCCGAGAGCTGGCCGGGCAGGGCCCGCAGGGTGTGCGCGGGCAGGCCGACCAGGTCCAGGAGCTCCTCGACCCGTGCGTCGCGCTCCTTTTCGCCGCCCCGCCGGTGCACGTCCAGCGGGTCGCGCAGGATCCGGCCCACCGGCAGCCGCGGGTTCAGGGCGGTCGACGGGTCCTGGAAGACGACGCCGACGCAGGAGCCGAACTCGCCGCGCCGCCGGGCGCCGGGCATCGCCCACAGGTCCTCGCCGTGGAAGGTGACCGTGCCCTCGGTGGGCCGCTGCAGACCGGTGAGCACCCGGGCCAGGGTCGACTTGCCGCAGCCGGACTCGCCGACCAGGCCGACGATCTCGCCGCGCCCGACCTCCAGCGAGGCGTCGGTCAGGGCGTGCACGTGACTGCGGCCGAACAGGCCGCCGCCGCGGGCCTTGTGGCGTACGTGGACGTGGTCGAGCCGGATCATCGGTTGGTCTCCTGAAGCCGGGCGGCCGGCACGGGGTGGTGGCACGCGGTGCTGTGGTCGGGGCCGCCGCCGAGGACGGGCGGGGTGGCGCGGCACAGGTCGGTCGCCGCGGCGCAGCGCGAGGCGAACCGGCAGCCGGCCCCGAAGCGGCGGGGCGCCGGCACGATGCCGGGGATCTGGTGCAGCCTTTCGGCACCGGTCTCCAGGGACACCACCGAGCCGAGCAGCCCGCGCGTGTAGGGGTGGGCGGGCGCGGACAGCAGCGACCTGGTCTGAGCGACCTCGGCGACCTGGCCGGCGTACATCACCGCGACACGGTGCGAGAGGTCGCCGACCAGCGCCAGGTCGTGGGAGACGAGGACCATCGCGAAGCCGAGCTCGTCGCGCAGCCGTACGAGGAGTTCCACCACCTGGGCCTGGACGGTGACATCGAGGGCGGTGGTCGGTTCGTCCGCGATCAGCAGGCGGGGGCTGCGGGAGAGCGCCATGGCGATCAGTACGCGCTGGCGCTGGCCGCCGGAGAGCTCGTGCGGGTAGCTGCGCAGGGTCCGCTTCGGGTCGAGGCCGACCAGTTCGAGCAGTTCGGCCGGGGTCTGGGTGCCGCCGCGGCTGGTGAGCTGCTTCAGCTGCCGGCCGACGAGCACCGAGGGGTTCAGCGAGGAGAGCGCGTCCTGGTAGACCATGGCGATCTCCGGGCCGTTGAGGGCCCGGCGCTGCCGGGGGCCGAGCTCCAGGAGGTTCTGACCGCGGTACTCGATGCGCCCGCTCACCTCGGCGTTGCGGGCCAGCAGCCCCATGACGGCCAGGCTGGTGATGCTCTTGCCGCAGCCGGACTCGCCGACCAGGCCGAGGGTCTCGCCCTCGCGGACCGAGAAGGAGATGCCGTCCACGACCCGGGTGTCGCCGTAGCGGTCGGGGAAGCGGATGGCCAGGTCCTTCACGGCCAGCAGTACGGCCGCGTCGTCGGCGACCGGTGTGATGGCGGGCGGGCCGCTCAGCACCCGCGCCGACAGCCGGGCGAGCGCGGCGTCGACGTCCACCGGCGCGGTGTCCGTACCGCCAAAGGCGCCGGAGACAGCGGTGTCAGCGGTGTCAGCGGCCACGGAAGACGGGGCGGAGTGCGGGTCGCCGTCGTCGGCGCGCGCGTGGGACGGCGCCGCCGCCGCGTCGGTGAGGCCCTCCGACAGGATGTTCAGGGCGAGTACGGTCGCCAGCAGCACCAGTCCGGGGAGCAGGGTGGCCCACCAGCCGCCGGACAGCAGGATCTGCCGGCCGTACGACAGGACGTTGCCCCAGCTGGGGTCGGGGTCCTGCACACCGGCGCCGATGAAGGACAGGCTGGCCTCGAAGATGATGGCGTCGGCGACGAGCACGGTGGCGAACACCATGACAGGCGCGGCGCAGTTGACGGCCACGTGGCGGACGACGATGTACGCGCGGCGGGCGCCGACCACCTTCTCGGCGGCCACGTAGTCCTCGCCGTACTGCGCCATGACGTTGGCGCGCACCACACGGGCCAGCGAGGGCATGTAGACGAAGGCGATGCAGAGGATGAGGACGGGCAGGCTGGTGCCGAAGACGGTGACCAGCACGGCCGCCAGCGCGATCGGCGGGAAGGCCATCACCACGTCGAGCGTCCGCATCACCGACTCGTCGGCCAGTTTGCGCGAGGTGGCGGCGATCGAGCCGAGGACGGCGCCCAGCACGAGGGCCGCGGCGGTCGAGCCCAGACCGATGACCAGGGAGTACCGGGCGCCGTGGACGACACGGGCGAAGATGTCCCGGCCGACGCGGTCGGTGCCGAACCAGTGGGCACCGCTGGGCGGCTGCACGGGGGTCCCGGTGGCGAGCGGGTCGGCGGCGATCAGCGGCGCGAGCACGGCGGCGAGGACCACGGTTACCAGCACGCAGACGGCGACGCGCGAGGACAGCGGCAGTGTCCGGAACCGGATGCCGGGGCGGGACAGTCTCCTGACGAGACCGGGCCTGGGGAACATGTCACACCGTCCTGATGCGCGGGTTGACCAGCAGGTACAGCAGGTCGACAACGACGTTGACGACCAGGAAGGCGACGGCGATGGTGAGCACCGTGCCCTGGACGAGAGCGACGTCGCCGCCGGTGACCCCCTCGAGGATCAGCTTGCCCATGCCGGGCAGGTCGAAGATGGTCTCGATCACGACCGCGCCGCTGAGCAGGTAGCCCACCCGCACGCCGAGCACGGTCAGCGGAGTGATCAGCGCGTTGCGCAGCACGCCCCGGACCACGATGTGGCGGGGCAGCCCGTTGCCGGTGGCGGTCCGTACGTAGTCGCGGTCCAGCTCGGCCACCATGGAGGTCCGCACCAGGCGGGCCAGCGAGGCCGCGACGGGGACGGCGAGGGCGAACGCCGGCAGCGTCATGCTCTTAAGCCAGCCGCCGAAGGAGTCGGCCGGGTTGACGTAGCCGCCGGTGGGAAAGACCGGGTTGTTCAGCGCGAGCTGCTGGATGAGCAGCACCCCGAGCCAGAACGACGGCACCGCGACGCCCGCGATCGACAGCACCCGGGTGAGCTGGTCGGGCCAGCGGTCCCGGAAGACCGCGCCGGTCACGCCGAGCACCAGCGCGAGCACGACGGCGATCACCAGGCCCAGGGCCGTGAGCTGGACGGTGAGGGGCAGCGCGACGGAGATCCGGTCGATCACCGGCTGGCTCGGCGGCACGGTGGAGCCGAGGTCTCCGCTCAGCAGCTGGCCGAGGAAGCGGACGTAGCGCACCGGCAGCGGGTCGTTGAGCCCGTTGGCCTCCGCGTAGGCGGCGCGGGCCGCGGCCGAGGCACCGTCGCCGAGGGCGTTGTAGGCCGGGTCGACGGGGGAGAACTGCAGCACCACGAAGACGAGCAGCGTGATGCCGAGGACCATCACCGGCATGATCGCCAGACGGCGCAGCGCGAGCCGGAGGAATGTGACCATCGTGGGTTCCTAGTGAGGGTGCGGCACCGGGGGTGACCGTCGCCCGGCGGTGTGAGCCGGGCGACGGTCACGGCTCCGAGGTCAGGCGCCGGTCAGGCGCGGCTGACGTCCAGCAGGGACAGGCCCGTGGTCGGCAGGGGCTTGAAGCCCTTCAGCGCCTTGTCGTTCCAGGCCGTGGGCAGCTTGCGGTGCAGGACGGGGTAGAGCGCGGCCTCGTCCGCGACCAGGTCGACGGCCTGGCCCCACAGGTCCTTGCGCGTGGCCTCGTCGGTGGCCTTGGCGGCCTTGTCGAGCAGCGAGTTGACCTTCTTGTACGCGGCGGTGCCGCCCCAGCCGTAGCGGCTCTCGGGCCACAGACCGGAGTAGTACCAGCGCATCAGCAGGTCGACGTCGTTGCCGAAGACGGACGGGTCGCCGGGGGCGAGCATGACCGTGTAGGAGCCGCCGTCCACCTTGGCGTACTGGGCGGAGGCCTGGCCGATGCTCAGCGTGGTCTTCACGCCGATGGCGTCCCAGCTCTCCTTGACCAGCGGGGCCACGTCCTTCACCCAGCCGGTGTCGGTGGTGAGCAGGGTGACCGTGAGGTTCTTGACGCCGGCCTCGTCCAGCAGCTTCTTGGCCTTGGCCGGGTCGTGCCCGTAGACCGTGGCGGCCTGGTGGAAGTCGGGGTGGGTCGGCTGGAGGTAGCTGCGGGCGGCCGAGCCGTTGCCGGCCATGGCCGTGGTGATGAGCTTCTCGGTGTCCAGGGCGTAGTGCAGGGCCTGGCGCACGCGCTTGTCGTCGAACGGCTTCTTCTTGCAGTTGAACATCAGGAACAGCAGGCCGAAGGACTGCACGGACTCGACCTTCACCTTCCTGGCGAGGCGGTCCGCGTCCAGGTAGGGCACGTCCTCGATGGCCTGCACGCGGCCCGACTCCATGGCGCTGACGCGTGCGGCGGGGTCGGAGACCAGGCGCCAGATCATGTTCTTGGCCTTGGCCGGGTGGCTGCCGTTGTACTTGTCGTACGCGGCGAAGACGATCTTGTCCTCGCGGGTGGCCGAGACCATCCGGTACGGGCCGGAGCCGACGGGCAGGGCGTCGAAGGCCTTCTGGTCCTTCTCCACGATCTTCTTCGGGACGATCTTGGCGACCGAGACGCGGCCGGGGAACAGGGCGAAGGGGTACTTCAGCTTGAACTCGACGGTCCTGGCGTCGACGGCCTTGACCGAGTCGAGGAACGGCAGGAACTGCGCCATCAGCGAGGCGTTCTTCTCGTCGAGGATTCGCTCGAAGCTGAAGACGACGTCCTCGGCGGTGACGCCCGAGCCGTCGTGGAAGGTGGCGCCCTCACGCAGCGTGGCGCGGTAGGTGGTGGCGTTCACCTTGACGGGCAGCGCGGTCGCCAGGCCGGGCCGGGCCTCCAGCGTGGCCGGGTCGAGGTCGACCAGGCCCTCGAAGACGTGCAGGTCGGCCGCGATCGGGGTGGCGCCCGAGGCGTTCATCGGGTCGAAACCCGTCGAGAGCGCGTAGGAGATGCCCGTCTCGATGGTGTCCGTGCTGCCGCCACCGCCGCCCGCGCCGGCGTTCGAGCCGGTCGAGGCCGGGCCGCTGCACGCGGAGAGCGAGGTGGTCAGGGCCGTGGCGGCACCGAGGGCGCTCGCGTAGCGCAGGAATCTGCGACGATCCATGCCGACGGACGTCTTGTACGACACGTGGTGTCCTCCTGGGGCGGCACAAGGCGAGGAAATGGTTGAAGAACTGAGGCCGGGTCATCGGACGTCTGATGTCCGACCTTGGTAGGGTGTGAAGGTAGCTTCACTGAGCAGAAGGGGTCAAGAGGTGAATTCGTCGCGTCCTCAGGAGGTACGGACGGCGGCCAGGCCGTCACTGCGTCAGGAGGTCTCGGAGGCGATCAAGAGCTACATCCTCGACAATCACCTCAAGCCGGGCGACCCGCTGCCGTCGGAGGCGGAACTGTGCACCGCCCTCGGCGCCAGCCGGTCCAGCATCCGGGAGGCCGTGAAGACCCTGGCCGTCCTGGACATCGTCGAGGTGCGGCGCGGCCACGGCACCTATGTGGGCCGGATGAGCCTGTCCGCGCTGGTGGAGGGCCTGGCCTTCCGCGGTCTGCTCAGTCCCAAGAACGACTTCCGGACCCTGTCCGAACTGGTCGAGGTGCGCGAACTGATCGAGCGCGGCATGGCCGAACGCATCATGGCGACCCTCGCGCCCGAGGACCTCGACGCCCTCGACGCCCTCGTCGACGAGATGGACCGGCGCGGGGCCCCTGACGAACAGGGGCTCGCCGCGTGCGACCGGGCCTTCCACGAGCGGCTGATGGAACCGCTGGGCAACAAGCTCGTCAGCCAGCTCTCGCTGGCCTTCTGGGACGTCTATGCCATCGTGGCGCCGCAGTTGAAGGGCATCTCGGAAGAGGCCCAGGCCAGCACCGTCGCCGACCACCGCGCGATCGTGCGGGCGGCCAGGGAGGGGGACGTCGACGGCTTCGTCCGCGCCCTCTCCGGTCACTACGCGCCGGTGCGCAGGAGGCTGGCGGAGGCCCGGGTGACCGACGGCGCGGCACGCGAACCCGGGCCCACGGCCTGACCGGCCGGTGCGGCGGGGCCGCGGGCCGGTTTACGACCGGGCCGCGGCCCCGACCCGCTCGCTTTGCTCGCCCGACGGAACCGCTGCCCGAGACCGCCGTCCGGCTTGTCCAGGTGGCGGTCTCGGGCATCGGGCCTGGGGCGCCGGTCCGGGGCCATGGACGGGGTCACGGCCCGGCTTGTGTGACCGGGCGGCACGTCGGTCGGCCCCGTCCGCCCCGGGCCGCCGGTCCGGACCGTGGCCCGCAGCACGTCTCCGGACCCGCCTGCCCGCCTCGTCGGCGGGCTCCGTGTCCCTCCCGCCGGGGGAAGCGCCGTCCGGGGCGGGAGTGAGGGCGTGGGCCGACCCCCTTGACCGACCCGGGCTGACACATCTTATTGTTCAGACGTCAGACGTCTTATGTCTCGTGTTCGCGAACAGCCGGCCGCGATCGGCGACCAGCAGTTCCGCCCCCAGCTCATGGAGTAGCCCCCATG
>NZ_POTZ01000147.1 GCF_003236365.1 Streptomyces sp. NTH33 | reverse complement strand
GGGCGACGGGGGTGCCCCCGCGCGAACCCGTTCGGGCACGGGGGAGGCTGCACACGGTCGGCATCGGCGCCCCGGGCCTGATCGACCCGGTCACGGGCGAGCTGCGGAACTCCACGGGCCTGCCCGAGTGGCACCGCCGACTGGTGGCCGCGCTGCAGGAGCGGCTGCCGCGCGCCCGTGTCATCGTCGAGAACGAGACCAACCTCGCCGCGCTGGCCGAGCAGCGGGACGGAGCCGCCCTGGGCCGGGACACCTTCGTCCTGCTGTGGCTCGGCCACGGCACGGGCGCGGCCGTGGTCCTGGACGGCACCCTGCGCCGCGGTGCCTCCGGCGGTACGGGCGAGATCGGCTTCCTCCCCGTCCCGGGCACCGGGGCCCTCCCCTCCGCGACGGACTGCACCGGCGGCTTCCACTCCCTGGCCGGAGCGGCGGCGGTGGTGGAACTGGCGCGCGAGCACGGGCTGCCGTACCCGGAGACGGGTCGGGAGCCGGCCGCCGCGGAGCTGGTACGGCACGCGGTGACGGCGGACGCCTCTCCGGCGGACGCCTCCCCCGCGGACGCGACGCGGGCCGCACGCTTCCTGGACGCCCTCGCCGACCGCGTCGCCCTCGGCGCCGCCTCCGTGGTGGCCCTCCTGGACCCCGGGTGCGTGGTCCTGGGCGGTGAGGTCGGGCAGGCGGGCGGCGACGTGCTCGCCGCGCGCGTGGCCGAGCGGGTCTCCCGGATGGCACCGCTGCCCACCGAGGTGCGGCCGAGCACCCTCGGTGGCGGCGCCGTACTGCGCGGAGCGCTCCTCACGGCCCGCGACCGCGCCCAGGACGAACTGTTCACCCCTCCCGGTACGTCCGCCCACCCGCTTCCGCCCGCCGGCGGGCCGGCCGCGTCCGAGCGGGGGCCGCAACTCCTCGGTGATCGCCGCGCGTTCCGGCCGCCGCAGCGCAACGCGCTTGCACCACGGACTAGTTGACCTGTCTGGTCTAGTCCACTTAGTGTCTGACGTCCGCGCAGACCGGTCCGGCGGCGGTGACGACGGCCCTTGCCCGCCGCCGGACCTCCGCGTCCGCACGGCGACCGGGCCCGCGACACGCCCTGTGAGCCACCCCACACCGTCCGCCCGTATGGACGCCGACCGGACGTGGCACACTGGCCCTGTACCAGTAGCAGCGCACTCCGGGGTCGGTGAAACTCCGAACCGGCGGTTAAAGTCCGCGACCCGGTCGCTTCCAGCGGCCGGTTGACCAGGTGGAATTCCTGGACCGACGGTTAAAGTCCGGATGGGAGGCAGTGCGCGGCGAGCGAGCACACGCGTGTGCGCGTCGTCGTATCCGGGTTCGCCCTTTCGGGCGTGTCCCGTCCGGCGTCGCCCCGAGCGTTCTCGTTCGTTCAGTCTGTCGTCGTCGACAGCCCCGGAGTCCGTGCCCGAAGAGGCAGGAGGACCCGGGAAGTGTTCACCGGAATCGTCGAAGAGCTGGGCGAGATCACCGCCGTCGAACACCTCGGCGACGCCGCCCGCTTCCGGCTCCGCGGCCCCGTCGTGACCCAGGGCGCGCGGCACGGCGACTCCATCGCCGTGAACGGGGTCTGTCTCACCGTCGTCGAGCACGAGGGCGACGAGTTCACCGCCGACGTCATGGCGGAGACCCTCAAGCGCTCCAGCCTCGGCGTCCTCGCCGTCGGCTCCCGTGTCAACCTCGAACGCCCCACCGCGGTGGGCGCCCGCCTGGGCGGCCACATCGTGCAGGGACACGTCGACGGCACCGGCACGATCCTGGACCGCACGCCCTCCGAGCACTGGGAGATCGTGAAGATCTCGCTCCCGGCGGACCTCGCGCGCTACGTCGTCGAGAAGGGCTCCATCACCGTCGACGGCATCAGCCTCACCGTCGTCGAGGCCGGCGACGAGCACTTCACCGTCAGCCTCATCCCCACCACCCTCGCCCTGACCACCCTGGGCCTGAAGCAGCCCGGCGACCCGGTCAACCTCGAGGTGGACGTCGTCGCCAAGTACGTCGAGCGGCTGCTCGGCGACCGCGCCCGGGGGGCCGCCCGGTGAACTGGCTCAACTCCGAGGCCTTCACCGTCCTCGGCCAGCACATCAGGTGGGCGGACATGATCGGCAACGTCATCGGCCTGACCGCCCTGGTGTTCGGCTGGCGGCGCTCCATCTGGAGCTGGCCCATCCAGTTCCTCTCCGGCCTGATCCTCTTCGCCGCGTTCGCCGCCGCCCACCTGTCCGGCAGCGCCGGCAAGCAGGTCGTCGTCATGGTCGTCGCCGTCTACGGCTGGTGGCAGTGGAACCGCGGCAGGAGCCGGGCGGAGGACGGCCACATCGCCGTACGCTTCGCCACCTGGCGCGAGCGGGCCGCCCTGCTCGGCGCCGCCGCCGTCGGCACCGTCGCCGTCTCCGGCCTGTTCCACGCCTACCCGTCGCTGTCCTGGGACCCCTGGCCCGACGCCTACATCTTCGTCGGCACGGTCGTCGCCATGTACGCCCAGGCGTGCGGCATGGTCGAGTTCTGGTTCGCCTGGCTCCTCGTCGACGCCGTCGGCGTCCCGCTCAACTTCGCCAACGGCTTCGCCTTCTCCGGCTTCGTCTATGTCATCTACGGCGCACTCGTCCTGTGGGGCATGCGCGACTGGTGGCTGCGCACCCGCAAGGACGCGCGGCCGGTCCTGGAAGGAGCGCCCGCATGACCGCGGCACCTGTTCTCTACGGCCCTGACGACGCCGAGGACTTCTCCCTCGACCCGGTCGAGCAGGCGATCGCCGACATAGCGGCCGGCCGTCCGGTCGTGGTCGTCGACGACGAGGACCGCGAGAACGAGGGCGACCTCGTCGTCGCCGCCGAGAAGGCGACCCCCGAGATCGTCGCCTTCATGATGAGCGAGTGCCGCGGCCTGATCTGCGCCCCCATGGAGGGCGAGGAGCTGGACCGGCTCGAGCTGCCGCAGATGGTGGAGGAGAACACCGAGTCGATGAAGACCGCGTTCACGGTCTCCGTCGACGCCTCCGCCGCCCACGGCGTCACCACCGGCATCTCCGCCTCCGACCGCGCCACCACCCTCCAGCTGCTGGCGAGCGGCACCGCCGAGCCCACCGATCTCGTCCGCCCCGGCCACGTCTTCCCGCTGCGCGCCCGCCCCGGCGGGGTGCTCGTCCGCGACGGCCACACCGAGGCCGCCGTCGACCTCGCCCGGCTCGCGGGACTGCGCCCGGCCGGCGCGATCGTGGAGATCGCCGGCGAGGACGGCCGGATGCTCCGCCTGCCCGAGCTGATCGTCTTCGCCCGCAAGCACGGCCTGACGATCATCTCCATCGAAGACCTGATCGCCTACCGCCGTTCCAGCGAGCCCACCGTCCGCCGCGAGGCCGAGGTCCACCTGCCCACCGCGCACGGCGCCTTCACGGCGTACGGCTACCGCTCCATCGTCGACGGCGTCGAGCACGTCGCCCTCGTCCACGGCGAGATCGGCGACGGCGAGGACGTCCTGGTCCGCGTCCACTCCGAGTGCCTGACCGGTGACGTCTTCGGCTCCCAGCGCTGCGACTGCGGCCCCCAGCTGGACACCTCCCTGCAGCGCATCCAGGCCGAGGGCAGGGGAGTGGTGGTCTACCTGCGCGGCCACGAGGGACGCGGCATCGGCCTGATGTCCAAGCTCCGCGCCTACGAGCTCCAGGAGCGCGGCCGGGACACCCTCGACGCCAACCTCGAACTCGGCCTGCCCGCCGACGCCCGCGACTACGGCGCCGGCGCGCAGATCCTGAAGGACCTCGGCGTCAGGAGCGTCCGCCTGATGACCAACAACCCCGACAAGACCGACGCCCTGCTCCACCACGGCCTGAAGGTCACCGGGCGGGAGCCGATGCCGGTCCAGGCCGGCGAGCACAACCTCCGCTACCTGCGCACCAAGCGGGACCGGATGGGCCACGACCTGCCCTGGCTGGACACCACCGCCGTGTCCACCTGCGGCAACCAGTAAGCACGGAAAATGCGAGGAGACACGTGAGCGGCAAGGGTGCACCGGAACTGGCCGTCCGAGGCGTCGGGGACCTCAGGGTCGCCGTCATCGCGGCGCAGTGGCACGAGAAGGTGATGGACGGACTGGTGGACGGCGCCCTGCGCGCCCTGCACGAGCTGGGGATCGACGAGCCGACCCTGCTCCGCGTCCCCGGCAGCTTCGAGCTCCCGGTGGTGGCCAAGGTGCTGGCCGGCCGCGGCTACGACGCGATCGTGGCCCTCGGCGTCGTCATCCGGGGCGGCACCCCCCACTTCGACTATGTGTGCCAGGGCGTCACCCAGGGACTGACCCAGGTGTCGGTCGAGACCGGCGTGCCCGTCGGCTTCGGCGTGCTCACCTGCGACACCGAGGAGCAGGCCCTGGACCGGGCGGGCCTCGCGGGCTCCAGCGAGGACAAGGGACACGAGGCGGTCACCGCGGCGGTGGCGACCGCGGCGACGCTCCGTTCAGTATCCGAACCCTGGCGGTGAGCGCCGCCCTGAGCGCGTAGGGTTGGCACCATCATGCCCAGGAAGACGTTCGAGGAGCTCTTCACCGAGCTCCGGCACAAGGCCGCCCACGGCGATCCCGCCACCTCCCGCACCGCCGAACTCGTCGGCAAGGGGGTCCATGCCATCGGCAAGAAGGTCGTCGAAGAGGCGGCCGAGGTCTGGATGGCCGCCGAGTACGAGGGCAAGGAGGCGGCCGCCGAGGAGATCTCGCAGCTGCTGTACCACGTCCAGGTGATGATGGTCGCCCGCGGCATCTCCCTGGACGACGTCTACGCCCACCTCTGAGCAAGTCCCCCTCACCGGCCCGTACGCAACGAACACGTCAACGAACGAAGGAAGCCGACCTCATGCTGCGCATCGCCGTCCCCAACAAGGGTTCACTCTCCGGCCCTGCGGCGGAGATGCTGCATGAGGCCGGCTACCAGCAGCGACGCGAGTCCAAAGAGCTGCGGATCGTCGACCCGACCAACGAGGTCGAGTTCTTCTACCTCCGCCCCCGCGACATCGCGATCTACGTCTCCACCGGCCGCCTCGACATCGGCATCACCGGACGTGACCTGCTCGTCGACTCGGGAGCGGGCGCCGAGGAGATCCTGCCGCTCGGCTTCGCCCGCTCCACCTTCCGCTACGCGGCCAAGCCTGGCACCATCGGCGACGTCGCCGACCTGAACGGCAAGACGGTCGCCACCTCCTACGAGGGCATCGTCGCCAAGCACCTCGCCGACGGCGGCATCGACGCCTCCGTCGTCCACCTGGACGGCGCCGTCGAGACCGCCATCGAACTCGGCGTCGCCGAGGTCATCGCGGACGTCGTCGAGACCGGAACCTCGCTGCGCAACGCCGGCCTGGAGGTCGTCGGCGAGCCGATCATGAAGTCGGAGGCGATCGTCGTCCGCCGCACCGGCGCCGACATCGAGGAGCCCAAGGTGCAGCAGTTCCTGCGCCGTCTCCAGGGCGTCCTGGTGGCCCGGACGTACGTGATGATGGACTACGACTGCCGGGTCGAGCAGCTGGAGAAGGCCGTCGCGCTCACCCCGGGCCTGGAGTCCCCGACCGTCTCCCCGCTGCACAACGAGGGCTGGGTCGCCGTGCGCGCCATGGTCCCGGCCAACGAGGCCCAGCGGGTCATGGACGACCTGTACGCGATCGGCGCCCGCGCCATCCTGACCACGGCCATCCACGCCTGCCGCCTCTGAGGCCTTCGAGGGACGAAAGAGGCACACCACGATGTCCGACCTGCCCGCACTTCCCGTCACCTTCCGGCCGGGCCGCACCCGGGCCGTCCTGCTCACCGCCGCTGTCGCCCTGTTCGTGGCGATAACCGTCGTGGCGCTGCTGCTGGAACAGCTCAGCCCCGGCGAGCGCGTCAGCTTCGTCCTCACCGGCGCCCTGCTGGCCGGGATCCCGGTCCTGCTCGTCCGCCCGAAGGTGGTCGCCGACGACTCCGGCGTCACCGTCGTCAACATCGTCGGCCGGCGCCGTCTGGCCTGGGCGGAGATCCTGCAGGTGAACCTGCGCCCCGGAGACCCGTGGGTGTTCCTGAACCTCAGCGACGGCACCAGTCTGCCCGCGCTCGGCATCCAGCCGGGCATCGCCAAGCAGCGCGCCATCGCCGACGCGCGCGCCCTGCGCGCGCTCGTCGAGGCCCGGTCCATCCAGGACCCCGAGCGGTCTGAGGGTGGTCCTCAGGGCTGAGTCGGGGACGTCCACCCCGACACATGGGGCCCTGTCTTGAATATTCTGGTGGGCGGAGACGTTGTTCCCCGCGTCTCCGCCCCTGAGCCCCGCCCGGTGCCAGGGGCTCCTGCTACCCGAGGAGTGACTCCCCCCGGCGATGGACGGATCGTCCTGCAGTACCTGCGCCGCCCCCTGTCGACATAGCGCCAACCGCCCGACCGCGGTTCGCGCGTACGCGGAGGCGGCGGCATCATGACCATCCCCCTGCTGCTCCTGGCAGCGGCGTTCCTACTGGTCCTGGCCAACGGCTTCTTCGTCGCGGCCGAGTTCGGCCTGGTCACCGTCGAGCGCGCGGACGCCGAGAAGGCCGCCACCGAGGGCGACCCACGGGCCCGTACGGTCGTCGAATCCCTCAAGGAGCTGTCCTTCCAGCTCTCCGGCACCCAGCTCGGCATCACGATCACCTCCCTGGTGGTCGGCATGCTCGCCGAGCCGGCGCTGGCCCGGCTGCTGCGCGGCCCGTTCACGGCGGTCGGCATACCCGACGGCGCCGTCTCCGGGGTCGCCGTGGTCGTCGGCATGCTGCTGGCCTCGGCGGTCCAGATGGTGATCGGCGAGCTCGTGCCCAAGAACTGGGCGGTGTCCCGGCCCTTGCAGGTCGCGCGCTTCGTGGCCGGCCCGCAGCACGTCTTCTCGCGCCTGTTCCACCCGGTGATCGCCACGCTGAACGCGGTCGCCAACCGGCTGGTGCGCGCCCTGGGCGTCGAGCCCACCGAGGAACTGGCCTCCGCCCGCACCCCCGGCGAGCTGGTCTCGCTGGCCCGCCACTCGGCCCGGGCCGGCGCCCTCGAACCGGACACGGCGGACCTCTTCGTACGCACCCTGTCCCTGGGGGGTCTGACCGCACAGCACGTCATGACCCCGCGCGTGAAGGTCAGCGCCCTGCAGTCCTCGGCGACCGCCGAGGACGTGGTCAACCTCACTCGCGCCACCGGCCTGTCCCGTTTCCCCGTCTACCACGAGAAGATCGACGAAGTCGTCGGCATGGTCCACCTCAAGGACGCCCTCGCGGTGCCGGCGCACGAGCGGCTGCGCACCCCCGTGGGCCGTATCGCCCGCCCGGCGCTGCTGGTCCCCGAGACCCTGCCGGTGCGGCCTCTGCTCACCCGGCTGCGCAGTGAGCAGCCCATCGCCGTCGTGGTCGACGAGTACGGCGGCACGGCGGGCGTCGTCACCCTGGAGGACATCGTCGAGGAACTCGTCGGCGAGGTCCGCGACGAGCACGACGCCACGGACGTGCCCGAGCTCGCCCCCGCCCCGCCGGAGGACGGCCGGCCCGCCTGGGACGTCGACGGCGGCTGCCGCGTCGACCTGCTGAAGCGCATCGGCCTGGACGTGCCCGAGGGCCCGTACGAGACCGTCGCGGGCCTGGTCGCCGACCTGCTCGGCCGCATCCCGGCCCCCGGCGACCGGGCGGAGCTGCCCGGCTGGCGGCTGGCCGTGCGCCAGGTCGGGCACTACCGCGCGGAGCGGGTGCGGCTGGTCCGTACCGCCCCGGCGGCGGACGCGGTCGCGGCCGTGGTGGAGGCCGCCCGATGAGCGTGCTCCACCTGGTCTTCGCCGCGCTGCTGGTGCTCGCCAACGGCTTCTTCGTCGGTGCCGAGTTCGCCCTCGTCTCCGTCCGCCGCAGCCAGATCGAACCGCTCGGCACCGTGCGGGCCCGCCAGGTGCTGCACGGTCTGGAGCGGCTGCCGCAGATGATGGCCGCCGCCCAGTTCGGCATCACCGTCTGCTCGCTGACCCTGGGCGCCGTCGCCGAACCGACGGTGGCCCGTCTGCTGGAGCCGGTGTTCACCTGGCTGCGTCTGCCCGACGGCGTGGTGCACCCGCTCGGCTACGTCATCGCGCTCGCGGGCGTGATCTTCTTCCACCTCGTCATCGGCGAGATGGTGCCGAAGAACCTCGCCATGGCCGCACCGGAGAAGGCCGCGCTGTGGCTCGGCCCCGGCCTGGTCGCCTTCGCCCGCCTGTGCAGGCCGGTCACGGCCGCGCTCGGCGCCTGCGCCAAGGGGGTCCTGCGGCTGTTCCGCGTCGAGCCCAAGGACGAGGTCGAGGCCGCTTGCACCAGTGCGCAGCTCAACCGGCTGGTGGAGGACTCCCGCCAGGCGGGGCTGCTGGACCCCGAGGAGCAGGAGCGCCTGGAGGACGCGCTGGAGCTGGGCTCCCGCCCGGTCACCGACGTCCTGCTGGGGCGCGAGGCACTGGTGACGGTCAGCCCGTCGGTCACCCCCGGCGAGATCGTCGAGCTCACCGCCCGCACCGGCTACTCCCGCTTCCCGGTCGACGCCGGCAGCGGTGCCTTCATGGGCTACCTCCACGTCAAGGACGTCCTGGACCTGGAGGAGTCGTCCGACCGGCCCGTCCCCCAGCGGCTGTGGCGCCCCATGACCACCCTGCGGGCCGAGCTGCCGCTCGACGACGCCCTGACGGTCATGCGCCGGGCGGCCACCCACCTGGCCCAGGTGGCGGACCCCTCCGGCAAGGTGCTGGGCCTGGTCGCTCTGGAGGACGTGCTGGAACTCCTGGTGGGCGAGGTACGGGACCCCGCGCACCGGGTGGTGACGGAGACACGACTGACCGAGCCGCGGGGGACAGGGGAGCCGGAGGAGGCACTGGCGACGTGACCCGGCTGCGGGCAGTCGTGCCGCCCCCGGGCGTTCGGCACGGGAGGAGACACGACTGCCCGCGGCCACGTGGTCACAACGCCGACGGGTCCTGGGGCCCCCGCCCCGACAGGACCTCCCCGTACGCCTGCATGAGATCCGGCAGCCGCAGCGTCGCCAGGTCGTCCCGGGACAGCGTCCCCGGATACGTGGACAGCCGCAGGTCGCGGTACGCACAGCTCTTCTCGTACAGCGTCCGCAGGAACCGCCCGTTCCCGAGTTCGTCGATCCACCCCTGGTCGACCACATGCCCGGCGATCGAGCGCAACTCGTCCAGGGCCTCGTCGTCCCACAGGTCACCGTTCTCCGCGGCGAGCACCTTGCCGATCTCGGTGAGTTCCGGGGGCCGGTACGACGGGAAGTCCACCCGGGTCGTGAAGCGGGACGACAGCCCGGGGTTGGCGGCGAGCAGCCGGTCCATGCCCTCGGGATAGCCGGCGAGGATCACCACGAGGTGGTCCCGGTTGTCCTCGGCCCGCTTGAGCAGCACCTGCAACGCCTCGTCTCCGTACGCGTCGCCCTTCCCGTAACCGGAGTTGGACAGCGAGTACGCCTCGTCGACGAAGAGGACACCACCGATCGCGGAGTCGATGAGCTCGTTGGCCTTGACGGCGGTCTGGCCCAGGTACTCGCCGACCAGATCGGCCCGCTGGGCCTCCACCAGATGGTCGCCGCCGAGCAGACCGAGGGCGTAGAAGACGCGGCCGAGGATGCGGGCAACCGTGGTCTTGCCGGTGCCGGAGGGACCGGAGAAGACGAAGTGCCGCTTGGGCGGCTGCACGGGCAACCCCTGCCCGGCCCGCAGCCGCGCCATGTTCAACTGTGCGGACAGGGCCTTGACCTGGCGTTTCACCGGCTCCAGCCCCACCATGCGCTCGAGCTCGGCGAGCGCTTCCTCGAGCAGTGCGGGATCGGTCGGCCCCGTGGGCAGCGTCCCCCCGCCCGCCGCGGTCCGCCGGCGCACCGCCGGATCGGTCACCGACGGCAGCGGTCCGGTCACCGACAGGTCGGAACCGGACAGCTTCAGGTCCCGTCCCTCCGTACCGAAGAGCGGGTCCAGCACGTCCGGGCCGTCCACCGCGTCCTGCCCGATGCCGGTCAGCGTGATCGCGGCGAGCCCGGCCACGTCGTCGTAGCCGTCGCCCTCGGCGATCGCCGCCAGCCGCGCCGAGGTGTCCATGAAGGCCGGATCGACCCGGTGCACCGCCCGGTACAGCGGGAGCGCGGCGGCGCTGCGCCCGGTTCCCTCGTGCGCCCGCGCCAGCCAGTACCGCAGCTCCTTGCGCTGCGGCTGCTCGCTGCGGCAACGCATCAGCGCGGCCGCGAGCAGCGGCTCGGCCTGCCCGTACATCTCCATCCGGACCCGGGCCATGCCGCCGAACAGCCCGGCCTCGATGCCGAGCAGCGGGTCGTCGAGCAGTGGGTCGGTGTGCCGGACCAGCTGCTCCCAGTCCTTGACGAGATAGGCGCGGCAGGCGTGCAGAAAGCGGACCTGGGCGTCGGCGTCCACCGGCGGCAGTCCGGCCAGCGCCCGGTCCAGCTCGGGGACATGGCGGCCGTCCAGCCAGTGCGAGGCGTGCGCGAGCAGCAGGTCACGGGACCTCTCGAGGACGGGCTGCACCCACCAGCCCAGCCAGTACCAGGAGTTGAGCATGCGGCGGTGCCGGGCGCGCTGCTCGCCGAAACGGTCCCGGTGCCGGAACATCCGCAGCAGCGCGGTCGTCGTGTCCACCCGTAGCGCGTGCAGGCCGAGCCAGCCGTCGGCCATCCCGGGGTCCAGCCGCACCGCGGTGCGGAACTCCTCCTCCGCCTGCGGATAGGCGCCCATGGTGTAGGCGTCCACGCCTCGCAGCCACGCGAGGTCGGCCGGGGCGTCGAGGCCCTGCGTGCCGAAGTCCATCACGTCCCCCACGAATTGTGCCCCCCGAGGTTCGCCGCCCGGCACCACCAGGCGGCCTCCTGTGGTCGAACCGCTGTATCACGGACCGGAGTTGCAGTGCGCCGAGCAGCCGTCCGAAGGTCGCGCCGAGGGCATCGTACCCGCGGGGCCACCGCGCGCCGAAGGGTGCCGCACAGGCCGTTCGGCGAGGTGGGGTGGACGGGCGCACCCTGTGTGGTGACCGAGGGTGATCGAATGGTGCCGGATGGCGTCCGTAAAACGGCAGAACGAAGCCCCCGATCACGGGGGAACAACCGGGGGCTTCGCGTCTGTCGGCGGTCCTCGACGACCGCACACTGAGAACGTAAGTCCTGTACGGCCCCCGGGTCAAGCGGAGTTGAAACAGTCGGAGAAGTTCGCCCACGGCGGTCTTCACAGGTTCAGCACATTGCCGACGGCCCGTCACGGTGGGTGACGAACTGGTCCGGTCCAACACTCCCGGAAGGCCCCGGAAACACCGCGTACCCCTGGGCCGGCTGCCGTACCAGAAGATCGGCGAAGGGCCGCGAGGGGTCCTCGGCGAAGTGCCGGCGCTCGGCCTCGACCCACCCGGACCAGAACTCCCTCTGTTCCTCCCCGTCCCGTGACCGCCCCCGTGCCCAGGCCTCCTCGCGCGGCAGGTCCATCCACAGCAGCCGCGCGAGATACGGGCGCAGCGCCTGCCGCCCCGCCCCCACGCCTTCGACGAGGACCACCGGCGCCGGCGGCAGCGCGCGCGCCGGCCCGAACCGCCGCGCCCGCCAGTCGTAGGGGAGGTACCGCGCCGTCGCCCCGCGCTCGAGCGGCGCGACGACCTCGCTCAGCAGCCGCCCGTCCCACGAGAACAGCTCCTCATGACTGGCGACATCGTCCAGGTGCAGCACGGGCGCATCCCCGAGTGCCACCGCCAACTCCCCGGCGAACGTGGACTTTCCGGACCCGGCATGTCCGTCGACGCCGACGAGCCGCACGGTCCCGCAGGACGGCGGCAGACAGCGAAGACGATCAGCGAGAGCGCGCATGGTCATTTCCCCGAACCCATGGAGGCGTACATCCCAGAGGCATTCTAGTGACGGCCCCCGTGAGTCACGGTGGAGTGACTCCGCGCAGGCCACGCCAGTGGTGGAGACCAATATTGGTGGGAGCGGCGTGTGTCGAAGTGCTGGCAGGAGGCGGGCGCCGCGGTCATAGTGGGCGCACAGCCGTGCACGGACCCGCCCCGACTTCGGACACCTGGGGGTCATCCACCCATGAGCAGAGCCGAACAGCCGTCCCGCAGATCCGTCCTGGCCGTCGCGGTCGCCGCGGCGATGGCGGGCGGTGCCGCCCCGGCGGCCGCCGCCTCCGTGGCCGCACCGGCCGCCGGAACCCCGAACGCCGAAGGCCGCCCCCACGCCACCCCGGCCCGCCAGGTCGACTACCGCGCCTGGACGACGTACACCGACTGGCGCAGCGGTACGGCCCACGGCACCCGCGCCGTCCCGGGCGCCCGCCCCGGTCTCCGAATGGCGCGGCCGGCGGGCACCACCGACTACACCGACCCGCACACCGGCACCACCGCCACCTGGGAGTACGCCACCTGGACGGGACCGGTCCACCGGCTCACCGTGCCGGCCACCGAGGCGGTCGCCTCCTGGAACGCGCACACCCCGGCCGGGACCTGGCTCCAGGTCGAGCTGCGGGGCGGGTACTCCGACGGCACGGACACCCCCTGGTACGTGATGGGCCGCTGGGCGGCCGGTGACCAGGACATCAAGCGGACCTCCGTCGACGGCCAGAGCGACGGCCGCAGCACCGTCTGGACGGACACCTTCTCCGTCGGCGACCCGGCCTCCGGACTGCGCCTCACCTCGTACCGGCTGCGGCTCACCCTCTACCGCAGGCCCGGCACCGGGCTCACCCCCACCGTGTGGCGGATCGGCGCCATGGGCTCCGACATCCCCGACCGCTTCACCGTGCCGGCCTCCGCACCCGGCCTGGCCGGGGAGCTGATCGTCCCGCGCTACTCGCAGGAGATCCACGCGGGCCAGTACCCCGAGTACGACAACGGCGGCGAGGCCTGGTGCAGCCCCACCTCCTCCCAGATGATCATCGAGTACTGGGGTGGCCGGCTCACCCCCGGGCAACTGTCCTGGGTCGACCCGTCCTACGCCGACCCGCAGGTCTGCCACGCCGCCCGGTACACGTACGACCACCAGTACGGCGGCTGCGGCAACTGGCCGTTCAACGCCGCCTACGCGGCCACGTTCGAGGGCCTGCAGGGCGTCGTCACCCGGCTCGGCTCGCTCACCGACCTCGAGACGCTGATCGCGGCCGGCATCCCGGCCATAACGTCCCAGTCCTTCCTCAGGACCGAGCTGACCGGCGCCGGTTACGGCACCAACGGCCACCTGATGACCGTCATCGGCTTCACCGCCGACGGCGACGTGATCGCCAACGACCCGGCCTCGCCGAGCGACGAGGCGGTGCGGCGCGTGTACCGGCGCCGGGAGTTCGAGAACATCTGGCTCAGGACCAAGCGCTACAACGCCTCGGGCAAGGTCGCCTCCGGCAGCGGCGGCATCTGCTACCTGTACTTCCCGGCCCACCCCACGGCCCACCAGCGCAAGGCCCTCGCCGCGGTGGGCGTCCGCTGACAGCGGCGCCGCAGGCGCACGGAGCCACGAGGGCCCCGGGTGACCGGGGCCTTTCCCGTGACCGGTCCGACCGCCGGCCGACCTGCCATACTGCGGAGTCCGACCGCCAGTTGGAGACCGGGGCCGAAATTGCATATCAGTCGACAGCGTGAGGCCGCCCTCCCCGGGGCTCTCGACCCCGTTCGAGCAGAGGGGACCCCCAGCCGTGCGCGCGGCACCGAGCGCTCCGTGGCACGTCGCGCCGAACTCATCGCCATCGGGCGGAGGCTGTTCGCCGACACCTCCTACGACGCCCTCTCGATGGACGACATCGCCCGGCAGGCCCATGTGGCCAAGGGGCTGATCTACTACTACTTCCGGTCCAAGCGCGGCTACTATCTGGCGATCATCGAGGACTCCGTCGCCGACCTGGTCACCTTCGCGGCGAGCGGCCTGGAGCTCCCGGCCGTGGACCGGGTGCACCGCACCATCGACGGCTACCTCCGCTACGCGGAGCACAACCAGGCCGCCTACCGCACCATCGTCAGCGGCGGTGTCGGCTTCGACACCGAGGTCCACGCCATCCGGGACGGCGTGCGCGAGGCCATCGTCGCGACCATCGCGCAGGGCGCCTACGGCCGTACCGCGATCGGCCCGCAGGCCCGCATGGGCCTGCTCGCCTGGGTGTGCAGCGTCGAGGGCGCCACCCTGGACTGGATCGACCGGCCCGAGCTGTCCCGCGACACCATGTGCGACCTGCTGGTGAAGACTCTCGGCGGCACCCTGCGCGCCATCGAGGAACTGGACCCGGCCCACCCCTGTCTCTTATACAAATCTGACGCTGCCGACGAATAGCCTTGTGTAGT
>NZ_POTZ01000146.1 GCF_003236365.1 Streptomyces sp. NTH33 | reverse complement strand
GTAAGGCTCCCAGCAGACGACTGGGTTGATAGGCCGGATCTGGAAGCACCGCAAGGTGTGGAGGTGACCGGTACTAATAGGCCGAGGGCTTGTCCCCAGGTGCTCGCGTCCACTGTGTCGGTTCTGAGGCAACGAACGGTTGCCGGCTTTGAGCAGAACAGACAATTGAAGAGTGTGCTTGTTCGCTCGAAACCATTAGGGTTTCGGTGGTCATAGCGTGAGGGAAACGCCCGGTCACATTCCGAACCCGGAAGCTAAGCCTCACCGCGCCGATGGTACTGCAGGGGGGACCCTGTGGGAGAGTAGGACACCGCCGAACAAATATTGAGAGGGTTGGACCCAGAACTTCGGTTCTGGGTCCAACCCTTTTTTGTTTTCCGTCACTTGGCGTTCACATTGCCCAACCAGCATCCGGCTCATGGGTACTGCTGCACTGCTCAGGGCTGCCGGTGTCGGAGCCGGTGACGAGGTCGTCGTGCCGGCGTTCGGCAATGCGGAGGTCGCCGAGGCCGTGGTCCAGGCAGCTGCGCTGCCGGTGTTCGCCGACATAGATCCGGTGACGTACTGCCTCGATCCGTTCGCCGTCGAGGCCGCCGTGACCCCCCGTACGGCGGCGGTCGTTGTCGTACACCGCTTCGGCCGATCGGCCGCCATGGGAAGGCTGCACGAAGTCGGCCGGCGGCACGGGCTGCTGGTGCTGGAGCAGGGCGAGCCGGAGGCGCCGTACGACGAGATGGCGCAGCGCAGGGAGCGTGCCGCCTATCTGGACGCGAAGCTGCGGGGCGTACGGACGCCGGACGGAGGCGACGGGCACACCTATCAGCAGTACGTGGTGCGCGTCCCCGGAAACGGCCGGCCGGACCGGGACGCCTTCGCACGAGCCCTACGGGCCAAGGGTATTGACTGCCGTGTGCCCGTGAAGACGCCTCTGCACCGGCTGCCCGGGTTCCGCCGGTGCGTGTCCCTGCCGGAGACCGAGCGGGCCGCCGAGGAGACGCTGGCGCTGCCGGTGCACGCTTCGTTGACGCGGCGGGACATGCAGCGGATCGTTTCGGCGTGCAACGCGCTGGGGGGCCCGATCATGGTTGGGAGCAGGGCTCTGTTCGGGGTATGATCTACTCCGTTGCCGCGGGGGAAACCCCGAAAAGGCGACCGGCCCCTATAGCTCAGTCGGCAGAGCGTCTCCATGGTAAGGAGAAGGTCAACGGTTCGATTCCGTTTGGGGGCTCCAGCAAGAAGGCCCTCGCCCCATCCGGGTGAGGGCCTTTCGCATGCCTTGCCCGCCCGTCCTACTTGTGCAGGCCCGGGACACGCATGGCGAGAATCGCCATGTCGTCGGACGGGGCGTCCGAGGCGAAGCGCTCCACAGCGCGCATGATGCGGGCCGCCACCGCGCCGGCCGTCAGGCCCGTGCAGGTGGTGAGGACGTCCGCGAGACCGTCGTCGCCCAGCATGCGTGTGCCCTCGCGGCGTTCGGTGACGCCGTCCGTGACGCACAGCAGGACGTCGCCGGGATCCAGCGTGACCGTCTGCTCGTACAGCTCCAGGTCCTCCATGACGCCGAGGAGCGGCTGGGGCTCGGCGGCCGGTTCCACCGTGCCGTCCTGGCGCAGGCGCAGCGGCAGCGGGTGGCCGGCGCAGACGACCTTGAGCTGGGCGCTGCCGTCCTCCTGCGGCCACAGCTCGCCGTACAGGAGCGTGAGGAAGCGGCTGCGGGCGCCCTCGTCGAGGATGGCGGAGTTCAGGCGCTCCAGTACCGCGGGGCCGCCGAAGCCCTCGCGGGCCAGCAGCCTGAGCGCGTGCCGGGCCAGGCCCGTCACCGCGGCCGCCTCCGGGCCCGTGCCGCAGACGTCGCCGATGGCGAAGCCGTAGGCGCCGTCCCGGATCGGGAAGAGGTCGTAGAAGTCGCCGCCGACCTCGTTGCCCTCGCCGGCCGCGCGGTAGATGACGTCCACCTCCACACCCTCGACGTGGGGGAGTCCGGGCGGCAGGAGACTGCGCTGCAGGGACTGGCTGATGGCCGTGCGCTCCGAGTAGAGGCGGGCGTTGTCCAGGGCGAGGGCGGCGCGGCGGCTCAGGTCCTCGGCCAGTTCCAGGATCTCCTGGCGGAAGTGCTCGTCGGAGGGCTTGCCGAGCGTGAGCATGCCGATGACGCGGTTGCGGGCGACCAGCGGCAGGACCACCGTCTCGCCGCCGACCGCGGAGGCCGTGGCCAGCGTCGGTCCGATGGTCGTACCGATCCGGTGGTGCGAGTCGCCCAGGCTGAGGCTGCGCATGGAGGTGCGCAGGGCCGCCTGGTGGGCGGCCACGCCGGGCGCGTTCCACACCCGGGCGCCGGGGGTGGGTACCGGGTCCGGCGGCGGGATCTTGGACAGCAGGGACTTGATGCCGTCGATCAGTTCCTCGTCCTCGTGCAGGACGTAGGACAGGTAGGGCTCGGAGGCCTGGTCGGCGATCGTGTAGACGGCGCACCAGGTGGCCAGGGTGGGGACCGTCATCTGGGCCATCAGGGCGAGGGTCTGGTCCCGGTCCAGGGTGCCGGCCAGCAGGTCGGAGGCCTCGACGAGGAAGCTGAGGGAACCGCGGCGCAGCCGTTCCAGCTCGCCCAGGCGGGCCGACTCGACGGCCAGGGCGATGCGGTCGGCGGCGAACTGCAGGCGTAGCGCCTCTTCGTTGGAGTATCTGCCGGGTGCCTCCGCGGCGACGCCGAGGGAGCCGGTGAGGCGGCCCTCGACCTTCAGCGGGACCGTGACGACCGAGCGCATGCCGGTGTTGCTGAGGAGGGGTACGGCGCCGGGGAGGACGGTGAGGTCGTCGTGGACGGCCGGCATACGGGCCGAGCCGTAGCGGCCGGGGCCCGCATCGACGGGGACGCGGGCGAAGCGCTGGCGGACGGAGGGCAGGCCGGTGGAGGCGCGGACCTCCAACTCCGTCTCGTCGTCGGTGGCGAGGAGGAGGAAGGCGGCGTCGCCGTCGAGCATGTCGCGGGCGCGCTCGACCGTGCGCTGCAGCAGGCCGTCGAGGTCGTCGGGGGCGGGGGAGCCGATGAAGACCTCGAAGGGGTCGGTGCTCGGGCCCTCGGGTGCGCCGCCCGCGTCGGTGGTCGCCGTCGGGCGCAACGGCGTCTGCAGTACGGCCCGTTCGTGGTCCCGGACGAGCAGGCAGACCGTGGAGGGCTCGCCGCCCGTGTCGCGCACGCGGAGGTGGGAGGCGTAGACGGGGATGACGCGGCCGTGGGCGCCGCGGATGCCGTAGCTGCCTTCCCAGCGGGAGAGTTGGAGCGCCTCGGCGATGCCCGTGCTGGTGCCGGGGGTGTGCGGCCAGGCCGCGAGGTCGGTGAGCGGTTTGCCGGTGACCTGCTCGGCGGCGTAGCCGAAGAGTTCCTCGGCGTCCTCGTTCCAGGCGGCGATGGAGCCGCCGCGGTCGATCTGGACGACGGCCACGCGGACCCGGCCGTCGGCGAGCGGGAGGAGGTCGGCGGGCAGGGAGGGGCCGGCGGTGCGGGTGCCGACCGGGCGCTCGGGCAGGTCCAGTCGGAACCAGACCTTCTTGCGCGTGGGCGTGTACTCCACGCCCCAGCGGCCGGCCAGGGCCGCGCACAGCTGCAGGCCGCGGCCGCCTTCGCGGTCGGGGCTGCCCATGTTGACCGCGGAGCTCTGGACCGGGATCTCCCGCTCCGGATAGCGGTCGGAGACCTCGATCCGTACCCCGCCGTCACTGCGCAGGCACAGCACGTCGGCGGCCGTGCCGGCGTGGACGACCGCGTTGGTGACCAGTTCGCTGGTGAGGACCACGGCGTCGTCGACGATGTCGCCGAAGCCCCAGCCCTGAAGGGTGTCACGGACGAAGGAGCGGGCGGTCGCGACCGATCGCCCCTGGGGCTCGAAGCCGGCGGCCGCGCGCGCGGTGATCACAGAACTCCCCATGTGTCGGCGTCCCCTGCCTCCCATGCCCGATTACCCTGCTCGCCCGCTACAGGGTAGTGGGGCCGTCGGCTCGGTGTTCAGGGGTATCCCCATGAGGGACGTCCTTGAACACCGAGGTGACGCGTCTCGCGTCACAGGTCGGCCCATGAGCTTCGACGAAGCTGCCGAACTGTTTTGAACCCTCCCCCGGCTGAAACAGGGGGATTCCTGGCTCAAGCAGCTCATTCGCTCAGCGAACGAACGAGTCTGACGCCCCCAGCACCAGCCGGGACGGAACCTGCCCGGCTGCACAACGAGGGATGTTCGTCGTGGGTTACGGTCATGGGCCGACGCGCCCGGTGCGTCATGGTGAAACACTGGGCAGGCTTCTGGTGAAGGTCGGAGCAGGCTGAGTGTGTTCTTCGCACCCGGGGCAGCCACCCTTGGTGTGGCCTGATTGCATCGGGCGGATACACGCAGCAGTAACTGGTACGTCGAACGGTAGTACTGGGGCACAGCAGCAACGGTCGACCCCTGCGGGAGGGACACAGTGGAGTCTGGCGCAGCGACGCGGAGCACGAGGACGCGCGCGAAAGGCGGACAGTCCCTGAAGGAGCAGCGTAGAACCCGCAAGGGTACGACAGAGGTGGACACGGCCGCCCTGAACCGGCTGCTGACCGCTCTGACGTCGATGCGCGACGGCAATTTCCGCAAGCGGCTCACGGTGTCCGGGGACGGCGTGATGTCGGAGATCGCGGCGGTCTTCAACGAGGTCGCCGACCGCAACCTGCATCTGACGGGCGAGCTGTCGCGCGTGCGACGCGTGGTGGGGCGTGAGGGGAAGCTCACCGAGCGGCTGGAGACGGGCGCCTGCGAGGGCTCCTGGGCGAGCGCGATCGACAACTCCAACGCGCTCGTCGACGACCTCGTACGGCCCGTCTCCGAGGTCGGCCGGGTGCTCTCCGCGGTCGCCGAGGGCGATCTGTCGCCGCGCATGGAGCTGCGCACACAGGTGTCGGAGGGTGCGGGGCAGCCGCTGCGCGGCGAGTTCCTGAAGGTCGGGCGGACGGTCAACAACCTGGTCGACCAGCTGTCGACGTTCACCGACGAGGTCACGCGCGTGGCCAGCGAGGTGGGCACCGAGGGCAAGCTGGGCGGGCAGGCGCGGGTGCGGGGTCTGTCCGGTTCGTGGAAGGATCTCACCGACTCCGTCAACACGATGGCGTCCCGGCTGACCGCGCAGGTGCGGGACATCGCGCTGGTCACCACGGCGGTGGCCAAGGGCGACCTGTCACGGAAGGTCACCGTGCATGTCGCCGGCGAGATGCTGGAGCTGAAGAACACCGTCAACACGATGGTCGACCAGCTCTCGGCCTTCTCCTCCGAGGTGACGCGGGTCGCCCGTGAGGTGGGTACGGACGGCATCCTCGGCGGCCAGGCACACGTGCCCGGGGTCGACGGCACGTGGAAGGAGCTCACCGACTCGGTGAACCTGATGGCCGGCAACCTGACGGCCCAGGTGCGCGGGATCTCGCAGGTCACCACCGCCGTCGCCAACGGCGACCTGTCGCAGAAGGTGACCGTGCCCGCGCGCGGCGAGGTCGCGCAGCTCGCCGAGACGATCAACCAGATGACCGAGACGCTGCGGATCTTCGCGGACGAGGTCACGCGTGTGGCCAGCGAGGTGGGCGCCGAGGGCCGGTTGGGCGGTCAGGCGAACGTGCCGGGCGTGGCCGGCACCTGGAAGGACCTCACCGACTCCGTCAACACGGTGTTCCGGAATCTCACCACACAGGTGAGGGACATCGCCGCCGTGACGACGGCCGTGGCCAGTGGCGACCTGTCGCAGAAGGTCACCGTCGACGTGGCCGGCGAGATGCTGGAGCTGAAGAACACCGTCAACGGCATGGTGGACCAGTTGTCGTCGTTCGGTGCCGAGGTCACGCGGGTGGCGCGGGAGGTCGGCGTCGAGGGCGAGCTGGGCGGTCAGGCGCAGGTGCCGGGCGCGGCGGGGACGTGGAAGGACCTCACCGACTCCGTCAACACCGCGTTCCGCAACCTCACCGGACAGGTCAGGAACATCGCCCAGGTGACGACGGCCGTGGCCAACGGTGATCTGTCGCAGAAGGTCACCGTCGACGTCTCCGGCGAGATGCTCAAGCTGAAGAACACCGTCAACACGATGGTGGACCAGCTCTCCGCCTTCGCCGACCAGGTCACCCGGATGGCCCGGGACGTGGGCACGGAGGGCCGCCTGGGCGGTCAGGCGGACGTGCCGGGCGTGTCCGGTACGTGGAAGGAGCTCACCGACTCCGTCAACTTCATGGCCGGCAACCTCACCTCCCAGGTGCGGCAGATCGCCCAGGTGACGACGGCGGTGGCCCGCGGCGACCTCTCCCAGAAGATCGACGTCGACGCGCGCGGGGAGATCCTGGAGCTGAAGAACACCATCAACACGATGGTCGACCAGCTCTCCGCCTTCGCTGACCAGGTCACCCGGGTCGCCCGCGAGGTGGGCACGGAGGGCCGCCTGGGCGGCCAGGCCCAGGTGCCCGGTGTCGCCGGTGTGTGGCGGGACCTCACGGACTCCGTGAACGGCATGGCGGGCAACCTCACCGCCCAGGTGCGCAACATCGCCCAGGTCGCCACCGCCGTGGCCCGCGGTGACCTCTCCCAGAAGATCACCGTGGACGCGCGCGGGGAGATCCTGGAGCTGAAGAACACCCTGAACACGATGGTCGACCAGCTCTCCTCGTTCGCCCAGGAGGTCACGCGCGTGGCCCGTGAGGTGGGCACCGAGGGCATTCTCGGCGGTCAGGCCGAGGTCCAGGGCGTCTCCGGCACCTGGAAGGACCTCACCCAGTCCGTGAACTTCATGGCGAACAACCTGACCATCCAGGTCCGCAACATCGCCGAGGTCACGACCGCCGTCGCCAAGGGCGACCTGTCGAAGAAGATCACCGTCGACGCCAAGGGCGAGATCCTCGAACTCGTCACCACCGTCAACACGATGGTCGACCAGCTCTCCTCGTTCGCGGAGCAGGTCACGCGCGTGGCCCGCGAGGTGGGCACCGAGGGCATCCTGGGCGGCCAGGCGCACGTGCCGGGCGTCGTGGGCATCTGGAAGGACCTCAGCGACAACGTCAACCTGATGGCGAAGAACCTCACCGTGCAGGTGCGGAACATCTCCCAGGTGGCCGCCGCCGTCGCCAACGGCGACCTGACCCGGACGGTGACGATCGAGGCGCGCGGTGAGGTCGCGCAGCTCGCCGAGACCTTCAACACCATGGTGAAGACACTGAGTTCGTTCGCGGACCAGGTCACCAAGGTGGCCCGCGAGGTGGGCACGGACGGCATCCTGGGCGGTCAGGCGCACGTGCCGGGCGTGGCCGGCACCTGGAAGGACCTCACCGAGTCGGTGAACCAGATGGCGTCCAACCTGACCGGCCAGGTGCGCAACATCGCCATGGTCACCACCGCCATCGCCAAGGGCGATCTGACGAAGAAGATCGACATCGACGCGCGCGGGGAGATCCTCGAGCTCAAGACGACCATCAACACGATGGTCGACCAGCTGTCGAGCTTCGCCGAGGAGGTCACCCGGGTCGCCCGGGAGGTGGGCACCGAGGGCCAGCTCGGCGGTCAGGCACGCGTGCGTGACGTCGACGGCACCTGGCGGGACCTGACCGAGTCCGTGAACGAGATGGCCGGGAACCTGACCCGGCAGGTGCGCGCCATCGCGCGCGTGGCGACCGCCGTGACCCGCGGCGATTTGAACCTGAAGGTCGACGTCGACGCGTCCGGCGAGATCCAGGAGCTGCAGGACACGGTCAACAAGATGATCGCCAACCTGCGCGACACCACGATCGCCAACAAGGAGCAGGACTGGCTCAAGGGCAACCTGGCCCGGATCTCCGCGCTGATGCAGGGCCGGCGGGACCTCCAGGACGTGGCCTCGCTGATCATGAGCGAGCTGACGCCGGTGGTCTCCGCGCAGCACGGCGCGTTCTTCGTCGCGATGCCGCTGGTCGACGGCACGGACCTCGTCGGTGAGGAGGAGGGCGAGGACTCCTACGAGCTGCGGATGCTGGGCTCCTACGGCTACTCGATGGGCTCCATGCCGACGTCGTTCCGGCCGGGTGAGGCGCTGATCGGGACGGCCGCGCAGGAGAAGCGCACCATCCTGGTGGAGGACGCGCCCAGCGGCTACCTGAAGATCTCCTCCGGGCTCGGCGAGGCGCCGCCCGCGCAGGTGATCGTGTTGCCGGTGCTGTTCGAGGACACGGTGCTCGGCGTCATCGAGCTGGCCTCCTTCACGCCGTTCACGCACATCCAGAAGGACTTCCTGAACCAGATCGCGGAGATGATCGCCACCAGCGTCAACACCATCTCCGTCAACACCAAGACCGAGCAGCTGCTGAAGCAGTCCCAGGAGCTGACCGAGCAGCTGCGCCTGAGGTCGGAGGAGTTGGAGCAGCGGCAGAAGGCCCTGCAGGCGTCCAACGCCGAACTGGAGGAGAAGGCCGAGCTGCTGGCCCAGCAGAACCGCGACATCGAGGCGAAGAACTCCGAGATCGAGGAGGCCCGGCAGGTCCTGGAGGAGCGCGCCGAGCAGCTCGCGGTCTCCATGCGCTACCGCAGCGAGTTCCTGGCCAACATGTCGCACGAGTTGCGCACGCCGCTCAACTCCTTGCTGATTCTCGCCAAGTTGCTCGCCGACAACGCCGAGGGCAACCTCTCCCCGAAGCAGGTCGAGTTCGCCGAGACCATCCACGGCGCGGGCTCCGACCTGCTCCAGCTGATCAACGACATCCTGGACCTGTCGAAGGTCGAGGCGGGCAAGATGGACGTCTCCCCGACGCGCATCGCGCTCGTCCAGCTGATCGACTACGTGGAGGCCACCTTCCGCCCGCTGACTGCGGAGAAGGGCCTGGACCTGTCGGTGCGGGTGTCGCCGGAGCTGCCCGCCACCCTGCACACCGACGAGCAGCGGCTGCTGCAGGTGCTGCGCAACCTGCTGTCCAACGCGGTGAAGTTCACCGACTCCGGGTCGGTGGAGCTGGTCATCCGTCCCGCGCGGGACGACGTTCCGCAGACCATCCGGGAGCAGCTGCTGGAGGCCGGCTCGCTGACCGACCCGGACGCGGCGATGATCGCCTTCTCCGTCACCGACACCGGCATCGGCATCGCGGCCAGCAAGATGCGGGTGATCTTCGAGGCGTTCAAGCAGGCCGACGGCACCACCAGCCGCAAGTACGGAGGCACGGGCCTGGGGCTGTCCATCTCGCGCGAGATCGCGCAGCTGCTCGGCGGCGAGATCCACGCGCAGAGCGAGCCGGGCCGCGGCTCGACGTTCACGCTGTACCTGCCGCTGCACCCGGGCGACCTGCCGCCGCAGGGCTACCAGCAGCCCAGCTCCGTGCTGGACGCCGACGAACTGGTCGCCGCGCCTGAGCAGGGCCCGTCCGGGCAGGCCGCCGCGCAGGCCGAGACGCCGGCGGAGGTGAAGTCGTACCAGGAGACGCAGAGCGGCCCCGCCGCGCTCTTCCGGCGCCGCCGCAAGGCCCTGCCCGCCGCCGGCCGGCGGTCGGCGCAGCAGGGGCCGCAGGACCAGCCGGGGCAGGTGTCGCAGGAGCAGTGGACGGCGGGGGCCGCCGCGGAGGCGGACACGGTCGCGGGGGGGAGCCGGGGCATCCGGTTCGGCGGCGAGAAGGTGCTCATCGTCGACGACGACATCCGCAACGTGTTCGCCCTGACCAGTGTGCTGGAACAGCACGGACTGTCCGTGCTGTACGCCGAGAACGGCCGCGAGGGCATCGAGGTCCTGGAGCAGCACGACGACGTGGCGGTCGTACTGATGGACATCATGATGCCCGAGATGGACGGTTATGCGACGACCACGGCGATCCGGCGGATGCCGCAGTTCGCCGGGCTGCCGATCATCGCGCTGACCGCGAAGGCGATGAAGGGAGACCGGGAGAAGGCGATCGAGTCGGGCGCCTCCGACTACGTGACCAAGCCCGTCGACCCCGATCACCTGCTCACCGTGATGGCGCAGTGGATGAGCCGGGAGTGACGACGGACCGGTGGCGGGAACCTTCCGGGTGCGCGCGGAGTTGTTGACTCGGGGTGCCCGAAGCCGTGTAGAAGTGCGGGATTCGGGGAACCTTCTGGTCTCCCCCCGCGTTTCTGCTATGTGCACAGTGACATCACGGTGACAGGGTGTGGCGACGGGCGGGGTGCGGCTACGATGACCGGCACAAGGGCGGACGGCACAAGGGAGTCGTCCCCCGGGGCGGCACCCGCCGGTGCCTCCCCGATTCCTGCGGACAGGGGCGGCCCCAAGCCGGGGCGAGGAGGGCGGGCCATGGTGCAGAAGGCCAAGATCCTCCTGGTCGATGACCGGCCGGAGAATCTGTTGGCGCTGGAGGCCATCCTCTCTGCGCTCGATCAGACGCTGGTGCGGGCATCGTCCGGGGAGGAAGCGCTCAAAGCACTGCTCACGGACGATTTCGCGGTCATTCTGCTGGACGTCCAGATGCCGGGCATGGACGGCTTCGAGACGGCCGCGCACATCAAGCGGCGGGAGAGGACCCGGGACATCCCGATCATCTTCCTCACCGCGATCAACCACGGCCCGCACCACACCTTCCGTGGCTATGCGGCCGGCGCGGTGGACTACATCTCCAAGCCGTTCGACCCGTGGGTGCTGCGCGCGAAGGTCTCGGTCTTCGTGGACCTGTACATGAAGAACTGCCAGTTGAAGGAGCAGGCGGCCCTGCTGCGGCTCCAGTTGGAGGGCGGCGGCAAGGGAGCGGTCGGCGACGGCAAGGAGTCGGCCGGCCTGCTCGCCGAACTCTCCGCCCGCCTCGCCGCCGTCGAGGAACAGGCGGAGGCCCTCTCCAAGCAACTCGACGACGAGTCCGCGGACGCGGCAGCGGTGGCCACGGCAGCCCACCTGGAACGCAAACTGACGGGGCTGCGCCGGGCCCTGGACGCACTGGAGCCGGGGACGGGGAGCGCCTCGTCGGTTTCCTCCCAGGGGTGAGCCGGAGCTGCCGACCGGGGCCGGGCACGGGCGCCAGGCGTGCGAGCCCGGTGAAGGGCGACTGCCGTACGGTCTCTTGAGGGCGCGTCAGTTCGGAGCCTCTCCGTGGGCGACACGAACGGGTGAAGCCCTGGGCACACGTGTCCGCCGTCGTCTCCACCGGTAACCTCGCACCCATGGCCTCACGTCCCTCCGCAGCCAAGAAGCAGCCCGCGAAGAAGTCGGCCGCTCCCGGGGCGGCTCCGGCGAAGAAGGCCGCTGCGAAGAAGGCCGCCGCCAAGAAGGCGCCGGCCAGGAAGGCCGCGGCGGGAAGGCCCGCGCCCAGACCGGCGCCCAATCCGACCGGGGGTGTGTACCGGATCGCGCGCGCCCTCTGGCTCGGGCTCGCGCACGCCGTCGGCGCCGTGTTCCGCGGCATAGGGCAGGGCGCCAAGAACCTCGACCCCGCCCACCGCAAGGACGGCGTCGCCCTGCTGCTGCTCGCCGTCACCCTGATCGTCGCCGCCGGCACCTGGGCCGATCTGAGCGGGCCCGTCGGCGACCTGGTCGAGATCCTGGTGACCGGGGCCTTCGGCCGCCTGGACCTGCTCGTGCCGATCCTGCTCGCGACGATCGCCGTACGCCTCCTCCGGCATCCGGAGAAGCCCGAGGCCAACGGACGTATCGTCATCGGCCTGTCCGCGCTGGTGATCGGCGTGCTCGGGCAGGTCCACATCGCCTGCGGCTCGCCCGCCCGCAGTGACGGCATGCAGGCCATAAGGGACGCCGGCGGGCTCATCGGCTGGGGTGCGGCGACCCCGCTGACGTATGCCATGGGTGAAGTCCTCGCCGTACCGCTGCTGGTGCTGCTCACCGTGTTCGGCCTGCTGGTCGTCACCGCCACCCCGGTCAACGCGATCCCGCAGCGGCTGCGGCTGCTCGGAGTGAGACTCGGCCTCCTGCCCGACCCGGAGGGCGCCGAGTACACCGAGGACGACGTCCGCTACGACGAGCAGTGGCGCGAGGCGTTGCCCGCGCGCTCCCGCAAGCGCCGGGGCGCCCCCCGGGAGTACGACCCCGACGGCGCCGAGCAGGAGGTCCTCTCCAAGCGCCGCGGCCGTCCCCGGCGCTCGGCCGTGCCGCAGCCGGACATGGAGCGGCAGATGGACGCCGTGGACGTGGCCGCCGCTGCCGCCGCCGCGCTCGACGGAGCCGTCCTGCACGGCATGCCGCCCTCGCCGGTCGTCGCCGACCTCACCCAGGGCGTCACCGTCGCCGACCGCGGGGAGACGACGACCCCGGCCCCCGTGCCGGCCGCGCGGACCCAGCAGACCGCGCCCGCCCGGCGCCCCGCGCAGGAGGAGCCGGCCGGGGTCCCCGACCTCACGAAGACCCCGCCGCCCCGGACGAGGGAACTGCCGCCGCGCGCCGAACAGCTCCAGCTGTCCGGTGACATCACCTACTCCCTGCCCTCCCTCGACCTGCTGGAGCGGGGCGGCCCCGGCAAGGCGCGCAGCGCGGCCAACGACGCCATCGTCGACGCGCTCACCAACGTCTTCACCGAGTTCAAGGTCGACGCCCGCGTCACCGGGTTCACGCGCGGGCCGACGGTCACACGCTACGAGGTCGAACTCGGGCCCGCCGTCAAGGTCGAACGGATCACCGCGCTGACGAAGAACATCGCCTACGCCGTCGCCAGCCCGGACGTGCGGATCATCAGCCCCATCCCCGGCAAGTCCGCGGTCGGCATCGAGATCCCCAACACCGACCGGGAGATGGTCAACCTCGGTGACGTACTGCGCCTGGCGGAGGCGGCCGAGGACGACCATCCGATGCTGGTCGCGCTCGGCAAGGACGTCGAGGGCGGCTACGTGATGGCCAACATCGCGAAGATGCCGCACATCCTGGTCGCCGGCGCCACCGGCTCCGGCAAGTCGTCCTGCATCAACTGCCTGATCACCTCGATCATGATGCGGGCGACCCCGGAGGACGTCCGCCTGGTCCTCGTCGACCCCAAGCGCGTCGAACTGACCGCGTACGAGGGCATCCCGCACCTGATCACGCCGATCATCACCAACCCCAAGCGGGCCGCCGAAGCGCTGCAGTGGGTCGTGCGCGAGATGGACCTCAGATACGACGACCTGGCGGCGTACGGCTTCCGGCACATCGACGACTTCAACGAGGCCGTCCGCAACGGCAAGGTGAAGGCGCAGGAGGGCAGTGAGCGCGAGCTGCAGCCGTACCCGTACCTGCTGGTGATCGTCGACGAGCTCGCCGACCTGATGATGGTCGCTCCGCGCGACGTCGAGGACGCGATCGTGCGCATCACCCAGCTCGCGCGCGCGGCCGGCATCCACCTGGTGCTCGCCACCCAGCGGCCCTCCGTCGACGTCGTCACCGGTCTGATCAAGGCGAACGTCCCCTCCCGGCTCGCCTTCGCCACCTCCTCGCTGGCCGACTCGCGCGTCATCCTCGACCAGCCGGGCGCCGAGAAGCTGATCGGCAAGGGCGACGGACTGTTCCTGCCGATGGGCGCGAGCAAGCCGACCCGTATGCAGGGCGCGTTCGTCACCGAGGAGGAGGTCCAGGCGGTCGTCCGGCACTGCAAGGACCAGATGGCGCCGGTCTTCCGGGACGACGTCGTCGTCGGCACCAAGCAGAAGAAGGAGATCGACGAGGACATCGGCGACGACCTCGACCTGCTGTGCCAGGCGGCCGAGCTGGTCGTCTCCACGCAGTTCGGCTCCACCTCCATGCTGCAGCGCAAGTTGCGCGTCGGCTTCGCCAAGGCCGGGCGGCTGATGGACCTGATGGAGTCCCGGGGCATCGTCGGCCCCAGTGAGGGGTCCAAGGCGCGTGACGTCCTGGTGAAGCCCGACGACCTGGACGGCGTGCTGGCCGTGATTCGCGGAGAGTCCGAGGGGTAGCAGAAGGAGATCGTCCGGTGGATGCGCTCGCCGCGGGTGGGTACGTGGACCGTGATCCACCCGTTAGCGAGCGGCGGGCAACCGTTTCCCCTGGACGTACGTCAAGTTGGGCAGGAGGACCGGTGCGAGGCCGACCCTGGGCGCGGCACCTGTCCCACCATCGGACTGTCCGGCCATTCCGATGGCGTACAAAGTCCTACCGCCGGGTCGCTCCACCCTCTGCACCAGCCTAGACTGAATCTCCAGCACAGGCGGCTACACGCTCGAAAGGCGCCCCCGTGTCCATCGGCAACTCCCCTGAAGACGAGCGTCCGTTCGAAGACGTATCCGAGGAAGTCCGCCCCTCCGTCGGCCGCGCCCTGCAGCAGGCGCGGATCGCCGCCGGAATGACCGTCGAAGACGTCAGCAGCGCCACCCGGGTCCGCACGGCCATCGTGCACGCCATCGAGGCCGGTGACTTCACCCCCTGCGGCGGTGACGTCTACGCCCGTGGGCACATCCGGTCCCTGGCGAAGGCCGTGCACCTCGACCCGGCCCCGCTGCTCGCGCAGCACGAGGCCGAGAGC
>NZ_POTZ01000145.1 GCF_003236365.1 Streptomyces sp. NTH33 | reverse complement strand
GGAGCGGCAGATGGTCGCCTCCGGCGCCCGGGCGCTGGTCGGCGCGGCCGGGGCGGTGGCTGTCGGGCCGGCGCCGGCCGTAGGGCTCGTATCCGCTCTGGCCGGTGGGCAGCTCCTGTTCCTCGTAGCGCGGTGCGGGGGGTGCGGGGGGCTGGTGCTCGCCGACGGAGCTGTCGACGGTGATGGCGATGCGGATGGGGCGGCCGCATTCGCGGCTCAGCGTCTCGCTGACGGCCGGGGCGAGGCGTCCCTCGAGGACGCCCTTGGCGAACTCGTTCGGCACGGCGAGCAGGGCGGTGTCGGCGACCAGCGCGAGCGGCTGGCAGCGCCGGATCCAGTGTTCGTCCTTGGCCTCGACGCCCTGTCCGCGGCCGTCGCCGAGGAGCTGTTCCAGGACTCGTGGCCACACTGCGGCAAGATCGGCAGGTACGTCAGCCACAGGGCACGCTCTCTCACGGGTCCCACGAACGTGTGGTTCGGGACGGGTCGGTATCTATTCGGGTGGGGCGGGGACAAGGGAACGAATCGGAGTCCAGCCACGGTAGTCAGCGCGGCGGGTACGGTTCAAGTTGTTGTCCCCAGGCTGTGGACAGTGTCTCTCCGTGTCCCGCGGTTTGACCGGATGGCGCAGCCGCGCGTACCGTAGCGAGGTCGAGTTGTCGATGGCTGCTGCCGCCTGCCTCCGATGGGCACAGATCGCGTCAAGGTGATCGGTAAGCGGTGCACTCGGGCGTCACTGCGAGCTACTCGTGGGCGCACGGTGACAGCCAGGACGGCACCCCGCCACTACTGATTCTTTCTGGAGCCCCCGAGTGAGCAAGCGCACCTTCCAGCCGAACAACCGTCGTCGCGCGAAGACCCACGGCTTCCGGCTGCGTATGCGCACCCGTGCCGGCCGCGCGATTCTCGCGTCCCGCCGTAGCAAGGGTCGCGCCCGTCTGTCCGCCTGATTCCGGTCAGGTCATGACGTCGTGCTGCCCACCGAGAACCGGCTGAGGCGGCGCGAGGACTTCGCGACCGCGGTACGACGAGGACGCCGGGCCGGACGCCCGCTTCTCGTCGTCCACCTACGTAGCGGTGCCACGGACCCGCACGCGCCTGGGGAGAGCGCTCCTCCGCCGCGTGCGGGTTTCGTCGTGAGCAAGGCCGTGGGTGGTGCCGTCGTACGCAACACGGTGAAGCGCAGACTTCGTCATCTGATGCGTGACAGGGTCGCCCTGCTGCCCCCCGGTAGCCTGGTAGTCGTACGAGCGCTGCCCGGCGCGGGCGACGCCGACCACGCACAGTTGGCCCAAGACCTGGATGCCGCCCTTCGACGACTGCTGGGAGGGGGCGCGCGATGAAGTACCCGCTGCTGGCTTTGATCAAGTTGTACCAGTGGACCATCAGCCCATTGCTCGGGCCGGTGTGCAAGTACTACCCGTCGTGTTCCCACTACGGCTACACGGCCATCGACCGGCACGGTGCGATCAAGGGGACGGCACTGACCGCCTGGCGGATCCTGCGGTGCAATCCGTGGTCGCTGGGCGGTGTGGACCATGTTCCGCCGCGCAAGCGACCGCGGTGGCACGAAATGCTGCGCAGCGCCTGGCGCGCACGCAAGGGCGGGCCCTCCGCCGCCGAAACGGCCACCGACAGGGACATCCTGCCGAGCCCGGCCGCAGAGACCTCGTCCCATGCCCAAGGAGCATGATTAGTGGACACGATTGCCAGCCTCTTCAGCTTCATCACGACACCCGTTTCCTGGGTCATCGTCCAGTTCCACACGGTGTACGGCACGATCTTCGGTCCTGACACCGGGTGGGCCTGGGGCCTGTCCATCGTGTCCCTGGTGATTCTGATCCGTATCTGCCTGATCCCGCTGTTCGTGAAGCAGATCAAGGCGACGCGGGCGATGCAGACGCTCCAGCCTGAGATGAAGAAGATCCAGGAGCGTTACAAGAACGACAAGCAGCGTCAGTCCGAAGAGATGATGAAGCTGTACAAGGAGTCGGGTACCAACCCGCTCTCCTCGTGCCTTCCCATCCTGGCGCAGTCCCCGTTCTTCTTCGCTCTCTACCACGTGCTCAACGGCATCGCTTCGGGCAAGACCATCGGTGTCATCAACGACCAGTTGCTGGCCAGTGCGCAGAAGGCGCACATCTTCGGCGCCCCGCTGGCCGCGAAGTTCATGGACAGCCAGTCCAGGGTCGAGGCGCTCAACGCCTCGTTGACCGATGTGCGGATCGTCACCGCGGTCATGATCGTCCTGATGTCGGCGTCGCAGTTCTACACGCAGCGTCAGCTGATGACGAAGAACGTCGACACGACGGTGAAGACGCCGTTCATGCAGCAGCAGAAGATGCTGATGTACGTCTTCCCGGTCATGTTCGCCGTCTTCGGCATCAACTTCCCGGTCGGTGTCCTCGTCTACTGGCTGACCACCAACGTGTGGACCATGGGTCAGCAGATGTACGTCATCCACAACAACCCGACCCCGGGTTCCAAGGCGCAGGCCGCGTACCTCGAGCGTCTCTTCAAGCACGTCACGCATCACGGCAAGACCCGCAACCGGCGTGAGAGGGCTATTGTCAAGGCGATCGTCGTCAAAGGCCGTGACCGCAACGAGTTCGAGCGCAAGTTCATCAACGGTCTGAACAAGGCGGGCCTGGCGGCTCAGGCAGACGGTGCCGTGGTGAAGAGCGAGAGCGTCGCGGTCGCGCAGTCCGAGGACGGTACGACCACCACCGTCGCCGCCCCGCGCCGCCAGCAGCCCAAGCGGCAGACCAAGGCGCAGCGTCAGTCGGGTGGTGCCAAGTCGGACGGTGACGCCACGGAGTCCCCGTCGCTGAGCAAGTCCGATCAGCCGCAGGAAGCCTCGTCCGGGGCGGCCGAGAAGGCCGCCTCGAAGCCGGGTAACGGTGCCCGCAGCCGGGCCCAGTCCGGTCAGCGCAAGGGTCCGCAGCGGCCCAAGTCCTCGTCCAAGAAGTAAGAAGGAGCCCATCCCGTGACGGAAGGCACCACCTCCGCCGCTGCCGAGGGCGCAGACGCCCTGACCCGCCTGGAGCAGGAGGGCGAGATCGCGGCGGACTACCTCGAGGGTCTGCTGGACATCGCCGACCTCGACGGTGACATCGACATGGATGTCGAGGCCGACCGCGCCTCTGTCTCGATCATCAGCGACACCGGCAGCCGTGATCTGCAGAAGCTGGTCGGTCGTGACGGCGAGGTGCTGGAGGCGCTGCAGGAACTCACGCGGCTGGCCGTGCACCGGGAGACCGGTGACCGCAGCCGTCTGATGCTGGACGTCGCCGGCTACCGCGCCAGGAAGCGTGCGGAGCTGTCCGAGCTGGGTGCCAAGGCCGCGGCCGAGGCCAAGAGCAGCGGTGAGCCCGTGAAGCTGAAGCCGATGACGCCGTTCGAGCGCAAGGTCGTGCACGACGCGGTCAAGACCGCGGGTCTGCGCAGCGAGTCCGAGGGCGAGGAGCCGCAGCGCTTCGTCGTCGTGCTTCCCGCCTGAGCGGTCCCACGTTCCACCGGCCCCGTCTGCCTGCAGGCGGGGCCGTACTTTGTCAGCCTGGTAGTTCTGGTGGTCGGCGCTGGTCGCGCTGATGTGGTACGGAAGGACGGTCCCCGTGACGGAGGCAGCGGAGCTCCCCCCTGCGCCCGAGCAGGCACGTGTCGTATTCGGTGATCGCTTCGCGGATGCGGTCCGGTACGCCGAGCTGCTGGCCGAGACAGGGGTGCAGCGAGGGCTCATCGGTCCGCGTGAGGTACCCCGTCTGTGGGAGCGGCACCTGCTGAACTGCGCGGTGCTCTCCGAGGTGGTGCCTGAGGGTGTGACGGTGTGCGATGTCGGTTCGGGCGCCGGCCTGCCGGGCATTCCGCTGGCGCTGGTCCGGGAGGACCTGAAGATCACGCTGCTGGAGCCGCTGCTGCGGCGGACCAATTTCCTCACCGAGGTCGTCGAGCTGCTGGGGCTCGATCACGTCACGGTCGTCCGTGGGCGGGCCGAGGAGGTGATGGGCAAGATTCCGCCGGTGCATGTGGTGACCGCCCGGGCGGTCGCCCCTCTGGACCGTCTGGCCACCTGGGGTATTCCGCTGCTGCGTCCTTACGGTGAGATGCTCGCCCTCAAGGGGGACACGGCCGAGGAGGAGCTGAAGAGCGCGGCCACCGCCCTGGCCAAGCTCGGCGCGGTGGAGACATCCATCCTGCATGTGGGTGAGGGGATCGTGGATCCCCAGTCCACCGTCGTGCGGGTCGAGGTCGGGGAGAGTCCGGGCGGTGTGCGCTTCGCGGCCAAGCGCGCGAAGGCGGCTCGGACGGGACGGACGCGGCGGCGCCGGTAGCCGGACGTACTCCACACAAGGCGTCAAACCCGTGCATGACGGAGTGTCGCGACAGTTCGGCCGCGGTCGCTGTGCATCGTGTTTCACGTGAAACGTCGCTCACTGTTGCACGGCATCATCAACCGTGGCCGCGCTGCGGCTCACCCTCGCGACCGCAAGCCGCTGGGTTCACTCGGACAGGGAACGGAGTTGTCCACAGAGGTGGATTTCTCCACAGATCGACAGGCCTCACTGGTTCACGACCCCGAAGGCATGGGAGGCTCTGTTCATTGCGAGCCTGAAGTCGAGGAGAGTGAATCCTTGCGGTCCGACGCCAACATCGCGGGACCGATGACCGATCCGGTCCCCGGTCCCCGTACCGAATCGACGGGGGAAGATGTTTCACATGAAACACCGCCCCCGATGGACGACACTCCCATCGGTCGTGCTGCCCAACTGGCGGTCGAGGCTCTGGGTCGCGCCGGCGCGGGTCTGCCCCGACCTGAACAGACCCGCGTCATTGTGGTCGCCAACCAGAAGGGCGGCGTGGGCAAGACGACGACGACCGTCAACCTTGCCGCTTCGCTGGCTCTGCATGGCGGCCGTGTCCTGGTGATCGACCTCGACCCGCAGGGCAATGCCTCCACCGCGCTGGGCATCGACCATCACGCGGAAGTCCCTTCCGTCTACGACGTGCTGGTGGAGAGCAGGCCACTGGCCGAGGTCGTCCAGCCCGTCCCCGATGTCGAGGGCCTCTTCTGTGCCCCTGCCACGATCGATCTCGCCGGCGCGGAGATCGAGCTGGTGTCCCTGGTGGCACGGGAGAGCCGGCTGCAGCGGGCGATCCAGGCCTACGAGCAGCCGCTGGACTACATCCTCATCGACTGCCCGCCCTCCCTCGGCCTGCTGACGGTCAACGCCATGGTCGCCGGCCAGGAGGTGCTCATCCCGATCCAGTGCGAGTACTACGCGCTGGAGGGCCTGGGGCAGCTGCTGCGCAATGTCGACCTGGTGCGGGGGCACCTCAACCCCGCCCTGCATGTGTCGACCATCCTGCTCACCATGTACGACGGCCGGACGCGCCTTGCCTCCCAGGTCGCCGAAGAGGTGCGCAACCACTTTGGCGAGGAGGTGCTGCGGACGAGCATCCCCCGCTCCGTCCGCATCTCCGAGGCGCCGAGCTATGGGCAGACGGTGCTGACTTACGATCCAGGATCGAGCGGTGCCCTCTCCTATCTTGAGGCGGCACGAGAAATCGCGTTGAGGGGTGTCGGTGTCAGCTATGACGCCACGCACGCCCACATCGGCACACAGAGCGATCCGAACACGGTGGAGGGGATTCAGTGAGCGAGCGACGGAGGGGGCTGGGTCGTGGTCTTGGCGCACTGATTCCTGCTGCCCCGACCGCGGAGAAACCGTCGGCCCCGGCGGCCGTGGGAGGCGCTGCCCCCACGTCGCCCGCGGCCGTCCCGGTGCTGACCGGTGACCGGGGGGTGGCGGCGGCGAAGGTGACCATGCTGCCCCCTGTTTCACGTGAAACAGAGGAGCCGCCGTCGAGCAGCGCGGCGGAGGCCCCTGCGGTCCCGATGGGTGCCCACTTCGCCGAGATCCCCCTCGACTCCATCACACCCAACCCTCGCCAGCCGCGTGAGGTCTTCGACGAGGACGCGTTGGCCGAACTCGTCACCTCCATCAAGGAGGTCGGGCTCCTCCAGCCCGTCGTCGTACGGCAGCTCGGCCCCGCGCGCTACGAGCTCATCATGGGCGAGCGGCGCTGGCGGGCCTGCCGTGAGGCGGGGCTCGAGGCGATCCCGGCGATCGTGCGGGCCACGGACGACGAGAAGCTCCTCCTGGACGCTCTGCTGGAGAACCTGCACCGGGCTCAGTTGAACCCGCTGGAAGAGGCAGCCGCCTACGACCAGTTGCTGAAGGACTTCAACTGCACGCACGACCAGCTGGCGGACCGCATCGGCCGCTCCCGCCCGCAGGTCTCCAACACCTTGCGGCTGCTGAAGCTCTCGCCGGCGGTGCAGCGTCGGGTGGCTGCCGGAGTGCTCTCGGCGGGGCACGCACGGGCGTTGCTCTCAGTGGAGGACTCCGAGGAGCAGGACCGGCTGGCTCACCGGATTGTCGCTGAGGGCCTGTCGGTACGGGCGGTCGAGGAGATCGTCACCCTGATGGGGTCGCGGCCGATGGCGGCGTCACGCTCCAAGGGCCCTCGTGCCGGGGCCCGGGTCTCTCCGGCCCTGTCGGATCTCGCCACTCGCCTGTCCGACCGTTTCGAGACCCGGGTGAAGGTCGACCTGGGGCAGAAGAAGGGCAAGATCACCGTCGAGTTCGCCTCCATGGAGGACTTGGAGCGCATCCTCGGCGCACTGGCTCCGGGCGAGGGACCGGTCCTGCAGAAGAGTCTTCTGGACGGCGAGGCAGAAGAGACGGAGCCGGACGCCTGAGATCCCGTTCGGGAAGGGCGTCGAGTCGACCGTTCGGCAGAAGCGGGCCATGTCCGGTGTGCACCGGAACAGGGCCCGCTCTTTGCTTTCAGTCGGTATCGACACCATCGCATCCTGGTTACGATGCGTTCGGATACGCGCGTTCATCTGCCCGTACCTGTGATGGGCATCCACTCATGACGCTTGAGGGTGAAGGAAGCGAGGAACAGCCTTCATGGGCCGTAGGCTCGTACCGCTCACACTGGACAACCTTCAGGACCTTCCCAAGCGCTGCCGTACCTGTGTCTTCTGGGAGCTGGATCCCGTCAGTGGCGAAGCCGCGGTGAAGGCGGGTACGCCCGCAGGGGAAAAGGAAGCGTGGATCTCCGCCGTTCTGCTGGACTGGGGCTCCTGCGGCCGGGTCGTCTACGTCGACGACGTGCCCGTGGGCTTCGTCCTCTACGCTCCCCCCGCCTACGTCCCCCGTTCCACGGCGTTCCCCACGAGTCCCGTCTCGCCGGACGCGGTGCAGCTGATGACCGGCTTCATCATGCCGGGTTACCAGGGGCAGGGGCTGGGCCGGGTGATGGTCCAGACGGTCGCGAAGGACCTGCTGCGGCGGGGCTTCAAGGCCATCGAGGCATTCGGTGACGCCCGCTGGAAGGAACCGGCCTGTATGCTCCCGGCCGACCATCTGCTGGCCGTGGGGTTCAAGACGGTCCGGCACCACCCCACCCACCCGCGGCTGCGACTGGAACTCCGGTCGACGCTGTCGTGGAAGGAAGACGTGGAGATGGCGCTCGACCGGCTTCTGGGAGCCGTGCAGAAGGAACCGGCGCTGCGGCCGCTGTAGGCGGGCCGACTTACACGAATGGGCCAACCCTACGGGGTTGGCCCATTCGTGTTTCACGTGAAACATGTGCCGTCGTTGCGACGACCTGCCAATGTCACTCGGCGATGAACTCCTCGAGGTCGCGGACGATCGCGGCCTTCGGCTTGGCTCCCACGATGGTCTTGGCGACCTCGCCGTTCTGGTAGACGTTCAGGGTCGGGATGGACATGACGCCGTACTTGGCGGCCGTGTTCGGGTTCTCGTCGATGTTGAGCTTGACGACCTCGATCTTGTCGCCGTACTCGGTGGCGATCGCCTCGAGGGACGGAGCGATCTGGCGGCAGGGGCCGCACCAGGCAGCCCAGAAGTCCACCAGGACGGGCTTGCTGCTCTTGAGGACGTCCTGCTCGAAGGTGCTGTCGGTCACGTTCTTCAGGGTGCCGGCCACGGCGGGCTCCTTAACTGGTCGTGCGTGGAGTGGAGTGGTTGGGGGCTCAGGCAGTGGACTTCTCGGGCTCGGCCTTCTGCTCGTTGTCCGCGACGGCCGCAAGGAAGCGCTCTGCGTCCAGGGCCGCGGAGCAGCCGGTGCCGGCCGCGGTGACCGCCTGGCGGTAGGTGTGGTCGACCACGTCCCCGGCGCCGAAGACACCGGTGACGTTGGTGCGGGTGGACGGCGAGTCGACCTTCAGGTAGCCCTCCTCGTCCAGGTCCAGCTGGCCCTTGAAGAGCTCGGTGCGCGGATCGTGGCCGACCGCGATGAACAGGCCCGTCACCGGCAGGTCCGAGAGCTCGCCGGTCTTGACGTTGCGCAGCTTCAGGCCGGAGAGCTTCTGGTCGCCCTGGATCTCGGCGACCTCGCTGTCCCAGACGAACGTGATCTTCGGGTCGGCGAAGGCGCGCTCCTGCATCGCCTTGGAGGCGCGAAGCGTGTCCCGGCGGTGGACGACGGTGACGGACTTGGCGAAGCGGGAGAGGAAGGTGGCCTCCTCCATGGCGGTGTCGCCGCCACCGATCACGGCGATGTCCTGGTCCTTGAAGAAGAAGCCGTCACAGGTGGCGCACCAGGAGACACCCCGGCCGGTGAACGCGTCCTCGTTCGGCAGGCCGAGCTTGCGGTGCTGCGAGCCGGTGGCGACGATGACGGCCTTCGCCCGGTGCACCGTACCCGCCGTGTCCGTGACGGTCTTGATCTCACCGGTCAGGTCGACGGAGACGACGTCGTCCGGGATGAGCTCGGCCCCGAAGCGCTCGGCCTGCGCACGCATGTTGTCCATGAGCTCGGGGCCCATGATGCCGTCGCGGAAGCCCGGGAAGTTCTCCACGTCGGTGGTGTTCATCAGCGCGCCACCCGCGGTGACGGCGCCCTCGAAGACCAGCGGCTTCAGCGACGCGCGCGCGGTGTAGAGCGCCGCCGTGTAGCCGGCGGGCCCGGAGCCGATGATGATCACGTTACGGACGTCGCTCACGGCTTGATTCCTCGTCTCTGGACTGTGTTGTACGGCCGGTGGGAGCCCTGTCTCACAGCTCTCACCCCATCCAACGGATCCTACGGGGCGCACATTCCCGGTGTGCCTGGGCACACGGAGGCGCGTCAGCGTACGGGATACCACGGGGCGCGAGAACCAAGCGTGCGCGCTCAGGAAACGCGCGTAGGAGTGCTGGCTAACGCGCGTAGGAGTGCTGCAGCAGGACCTTGGGCGAGACCGAGGGGTGGTGGACACAGCTCGCGTCCACCAGGTAGGCCATGACGCGGGTGCTGTCGCCGGAGGGGTCGGGCAGTACGACGAGATAGGCGTCCTTGCCGTCGTAGGTGCCCGCCTGGGCGGCGAGCGGGACGCCGGAGTCGTTGATGCCCTGCCGGACGCACGAGGGCACTGTGACGGTGGGTGTTTTCAGAACCTTCGGCTTGCCGGTGTCCGGGGCGGAGCCCACGCCGAAGCTGCGCGGGGCGCGGGTGTCTCCCGGCGCCTTCTGTGTCTTCTGAAGGAGATCCGCGACCTGGGTCCTGAGCGTGCCCTCGGCGAAAGTGTCCGCGGACGCGCTCGGCCGGCCGTGTGCCGTGGTGTCGGAACCCTTGTCGTCGTGCAGGGCCGTCACCACGACGGAAGCGACGCCCAGGACGGCCACGACGAAGGCGGAGCCCAGGACGGCGATCCTGCGGCGTCCGCGCCGGGTGCGGGCCTTGCGGCCCGGTCCGGTGCTGGAAGCGCGAGCGTGGCCGGAGGGGCGGCTCGCCGCCGATGTTTCACGTGAAACATGCGCGTTCCCGGCGGCGGAGTCGGACTCGGTCGGCTCTGGGGCCTCGGTGGCCTCTGTAGCCTCAACCGTCTCGGCGGCTTCGGCGGCGAGGGCCGCGTCGATGCGGTCCACGACATCGCCGGGCATGCCCGGCGGCTCCGGCAGGGTGCCGAGCAGGCCGCGGATCTCCTCCAGCGACGCGTGGACATCGGCGCACAGCTCGCACTCGTCCAGATGCCGTCGAAGGTCCGTGGCCCGGGACGGACCGAGAAGGCCCTCGGTGAGGTCGGAGATCTCCGCGGCGTCCGGGTGCCCGGCCGCGTCCGTCGTGGTTGTCACGCTCGTCCACCTCCGCCCTTCACAGCAGCTGAATCGCTTGGTCCCGTGCTCTGTGCGCCCGCGCCCTCGGGACTCGCTGCCGGTGGGACGGATGCCCCCTGCGCCCGGTTCCGTCCCGCGTCCGGTTCTTTCTTCCCACCGGTGCTTTCCGGTCGCAGATGGGTGAGCAGCGGCAGGAGTCTTGCCCTGCCCCGGGAACAGCGGCTCTTCACCGTCCCGGTCGGCACATCGAGAATGCGGGCGGCCTCGGCGACCGGGTAGCCCTGCATGTCCACGAGGACCAGCGCGGCCCGCTGGTCGGGCGGCAGGGTGCCCAGCGCCTCGACGAGCTGCCGCTGCACGTCGTTTCTCTCGGCGGGCGCCGAGGCCGACTCGTGCGGCTCCAGCAACTGCTCCAGGCGCTCGGTGTCGTCCACCGGTGAGGTCTTCCGCGAGGCCGTCTTGCGGGCCCGGTCCAGACAGGCGTTCACCGTGATCCGGTGCAGCCAGGTCGTGACGGCCGACTGTCCCCGAAAGGTGTGGGCGGCCCGGTAGACCGAGACGAACGCGTCCTGAACGGCGTCGGCGGCCTCCTCACGGTCGCCCAACGTGCGCAGGGCGACCGCCCAGAGCCGGTCACGATGACGCCGTACGAGCTCACCGAAGGCGTCGGGGTCGCCCCCCACGTGGCGGGCCAGGAGGTCCTGATCGCTTGCGTCGCCGTATGCGGTGCCGTCCGCCATCGGCCCCCTCCCCCCTCGGTGAGACGTCAGCCCATGAACTTCACATCGGTGATGGCCTGTTTGTAGCCGGCACCGCTGTAGCCGTCGCCGGGCGCCATGGGCATGTCTGTGATCCACAGCAGCACGTACTGCGCCTTCGACGACTCCGTCGCCTTCACCGTGAGAGAGGTCCCAGTGGTGGTCGCGGTTCCGATCTTCTTCATCCCGTCGATCCCGGTCGAGGGGCTCAGGGAGTCCGTGGCGTAGAGGTGGACCGTGGTGTGGTCGCCGGCGTAGCGGAGCCCTATCGACGCTGCGGAGATCTCCTTGACCGAGCCCAGGTCGTAGACGATGCCCACACCCGGCTTGTAGGGAGCGAGCCTCGGGCCGTCGGTGTAGCTCTTGGTCCGCCAGTACGTGGAGCTGTCGCCGTCGTAGGTCTTGTCGACGTCTCCCGCAGCCTGGGCACCACCGACGACGACGTACTCCTGTGCCCCCTGGACCTGGATCGGCTTGACCGGCTTCGGCTGCTTGTCGTTCTTGTCGTTGCCGTCCTGCGTCTGGGTCTGGGTGTCCTCGGGCTTGCCGCCTCCGCTTATCAGGGCGTCCGCGAGTTGCCAGCTGCCCAGGCCCAGGGCGGCGATGAGCAGCGCCGAGACGGCCCACTTCAGGGCCTTGCCGGTGCGGCTCTGCAGCGGGGGCGGCGGGACGAGGACCGGCTGGGTGACGCCGGGGTGCGGCGCCGGGCGGCCGTACGTGCCCTGCTGGTACGAGGTGTGCTGGTACTCCGGCGGTGCGGTGAACGTCGGCTCCGGGGGACGGATGCGCGGCATCTCGCCGATCGCCTTGACCAGTTCCTCCGGCGTGGTGCATGCCGCCTCGTGCCGGGATGCGGTGGCGCCGTCGTTGGCGAGGGCGCGCATGGCGAGTTCGGACAGGCCGCGGTGGACGCCCGCGCGCACCTGGTCCGGGGTGATGAGGCCGATGTCCTTGGGCAGGCCGGACAGGCCGTAGGCGTCGTTCTCGTACGGCCAGCGCTGGGTGAGCGACGCGTACAGCAGGGCGCCGATCGCCTCGGTGTCGGTGCGCTGCGGGGTGTCGGAACTGACGCCGCGCAGCGCGGCGTTCACGGCCAGGCCGCGGATGCGCCACTGGCCGGTGGAGGTGCGCAGCACGGCGTTGGGGTTGAGCCGCAGGTGCGCGAGGCCCTCGCGGTGCGCGGCGGCCATCGCGGAGGCGATCTGGCTGACCAACTGGTAGGCGTCGTGCGGCTCCAGAGGCCCGGAGGACAGCAGGGTGGTCAGCTCCGTGGCGTCGGGCAGCCATTCGTGGACGACGTAGACCAGGTCGTTCTCCTCGACGGCGTCGAGGACCTGCACGAAGCGGGGGTCGCCGAGCAGCGCGGAGGAGCGGGCCGCGGCCAGCACGGACCGGGCGCGGGCGTGGTCCGCGGGCAGGATGTGCACCCCGACGGCGCGACGGAGTTTCTCGTCCACCGCTCGCCAACTGCTGAATCCGTCCAGACGGGTGACGCACTCCTCGAGGCGGTAGCGCCTGGCCAGCTTGTGACCGCTGTGCAGTTCGGGAGACGAGGTCTCCTTCCCGGGACTCCCGGTCCCGGCGTTCCCCTGTGCCTCCTCGTTGTCCGTGTCCCGCTTCCGGTCCTGGGCCACCCCGTCGGACGTGGACTGGTCCGCCTTGGCGGTCAGCGGCTTCTCACCGCTGTTGTCTGCCACGTCGACGGCAGCCGTACTCCGTTCCGCCACCGTCGCTCCTGCCTCCCCATCCATCGCACGCTGTCCGACGCCGAAACCAATTGTGCCCACAGTCTGCCGCTATGCACGACACACAGCTGCGGACGATGGTTGTGCGCCTACCCCCGCCTCAACGCCCCAGGCGCCCGCGGACCATGCCCACGAGCGAATTGACTTCCTCGATGCGCATGCGGCGGGCGGCGACGAAGAAGATGCCGAGCAGCAGGCCCCCACCGGCCAGCAGTGCGGCGAACGACCCCACGACCCCCTGGCCGAGCGTGTGGCCGATGCCGTAGCAGGCCGCGCCGCTGACCAGTGCCGCCGGCACCGAGGCGATGCACAGCCGGGCGTACGTCCGCACCACTCGAGAGCCGTCCAGGTCGCCGCCCAGCTGCTTGCGCAGCCGCCGCCAGGCGACACCGACACCGATCGCATACGCGAGACCGTAGGCGGCGGCCATGCCCGCGACGGCCCAGCGGGCCGGCAGCAGGAAGTAACACAGGACCGAGGCAGCGGCGTTGACCGCGGCCACGATGACCGTGTTGTAGAAGGGCGTTCGGGTGTCCTCGTAGGCGTAGAAGGCACGCAGGACGACGTACTGCACGGAGTAGGGGATCAGGCCGAGGCCGAAGGCCATCAGCATGTAGCCCATGTTGGTGGCGGCCCCGGTGCCCGAGGAGCCGAACATCAGCGTGCACATCGGGATGCCGATCGAGAGGAATCCGAAGGCGACGGGCACGATGGCGACGGCGGTGGTCCGCAGGCCCTGAGAGATGTCGTCGCGGACGGCGCCGCTGTCGTTCTCGGCGGCCGAACGGGAGATCCGCGGCAGCAGGGCGGCCATCAGGGAAACGGTGATGATGGCCTGCGGCAGGCCCCAGATCAGCTGGGCGTTGGCGTACGCGGCGAAGCCGGTGCCGCTGACGTCGGACTGCTTGCCCGCAGCGGTGGACAGCTGGGAGACGACGAGTGCACCCGCCTGGTTGGCCAGGACGAACAGGATGGTCCACTTGGCGAGAGCCGCGGCCTTGCCGAGGCCGTGTCCTCGCCAGTCGAAACGCAGCCGCAGCCGGAACCCGGTCTCGCGCAGGTACGGGATCATCGCCAGGGCCTGTACGACCAGCCCGAGCAGTACGCCGATGCCGAGCAGTCGCTGGCCCTCCGGCGGGATGTTCGTGACCTTCATACCGGAGTGGGCGGCGGTGCCGTAGACCCAGATGAACGTGCCGAGTGTCACGATGATGACGATGTTGTTCAGGACCGGGGTCCACATCATCGCGCCGAACTTTCCGCGGGCGTTGAGGATCTGGCCCATCACCACGTGCACGCCCATGAAGAAGATCGAGGGCAGGAAGTAGCGGACGAAGGTGATGCCGACTTCGTTGGATGCCGGATCGCTGGCGACCGAGTCGGACAGCATGCGAATCAGGAGGGGGGCGGCGAGCATCGCAAGGCCGGTGAGCGCGCCCAGTGCCACCATGACGAGGGTCAGCAGCCGGTTGGCGTATGCCTCGCCCCCGTCGTCGTCCTCCTTCATGGCGCGCACGAGTTGGGGCACGAAGACGGAGTTGAGCCCGCCGCCGACGGTCAGGATGTAGATCATCGTCGGCAGCTGGTAGGCCACCTGGAAGGTGTCGCCGAGCACACCGATGCCGAGTGCCGAGACGATCATCGCCGAGCGGATGAACCCGGTGAGCCGGGAGACCATGGTGCCCGCCGCCATGACGGCTGACTCTTATACACATCT
>NZ_POTZ01000144.1 GCF_003236365.1 Streptomyces sp. NTH33 | reverse complement strand
TCGTACGGGTTGACGACCACCGCGTCGTCCCCCAGCTCCGCGTACGCCCCCGCCTCCCGCGACAGCACCAGCGCGCACCCCGAGTCGGAGACGACCGGCACCTCCTTGGCCACCAGGTTCATCCCGTCCCGGATCGGATTGACCAGCGCCACGTCGGCGATCCGGTACGCCGCCAGCGACCGCGCGAAGTCGTCCTTGACGTGCAGCACCACCGGCCGCCACCCCGCCGTCCCGTACCGCTTGTTGATCTCCTCCGCCACCCGTCGCACCTCGGCGGTGTACTCCCGGTACACGGCGAGGTCCTGCCGCGACGGATACGCGAACGCGAGGTGCACCACCCGCTCGCGCCACTGGGGCCGCTCCTCCAGCAGCTGCCGGTAGGCGAGCAGCCCTCGCACGATGTTCTTGGACAGCTCCGTCCGGTCCACCCGCACGATCGTCTTGCGCGCACCCCCGTCCGGAGCCGCGCCGATCTCCTCGCGCAGCGCCGCCATCCGCTCGAAGACGTCGGCCCGGTGCGACCGCTCCCGCAGGAACTCGGCGTCCGCGCCCAGCCCGTGCACCCCGATCCGGGTGCCGCCGAGCCCGCCGACCAGGGCGTCGCAGCAGCCGGCGAAGGCGTCCGCCCACCGCCGGGTGAGGAAGCCCAGCCGGTCCGCGCCCAGCATCCCGCGCAGCACCTGCTCGGCGATGTCGTCGGGGAGCATCCGGAAGTAGTCCACCGGCGCCCACGGCGTGTGCGAGAAGTGCCCGATCCGCACGTCCGGCCGGAAGTCGCGCAGCATGCCCGGCACGAGCGTCAGGTGGTAGTCCTGCACGAGCACGGCCGCGCCCTCGGCCGCCTCCTCCGCCAGCGCCTGCGCGAAGGCCCGGTTGTAGGCCTCGTACGACGCCCACTGGCGCCGGAACTCCGCGTCGAAGACCGGCTCCAGGGGGGTCTGGTAGAGCATGTGGTGGACGAACCACAGCACCGAGTTGGCGATGCCGTTGTACGCGTCGGAGAAGACGTCCGCGTCGATGTCGAGCATCCGGACCTGCTGTCCGCCGGTCGCCTCCGACGGCAGCCGGCGCCCGCCCTCGAAGCGGCGCGCCGCCTCCCGGTCGGCGTCGCTCAGCGCGGCGCACACCCACACCGCGCCCGCCTCCGGGCCGATCGCGGACAACCCGGAGACCAGCCCTCCGCCTCCGCGTCTGGCGTTCAGCGAGCCGTCCTCGCACACCTCGTACGAAACCGGGCCGCGGTTGGACGCGACCAGCACCTCGGCACCGTGCGTTGAAGCCATGGTCCTCAACCTAGCCCGGCCCGGAAACGCTCAAACGTACGGTTCCGCTTCGTAGACGGCCGGGCACGGCCGGGCCGGGGTTTCGCGCCACGGGCTCGGGGTTTCGCGCCACGGGTTCACGCCACCTGATTCACGCCACCTTCCGGGCCGCGTACTCCGCGATCCCGGTCATGGGCGGCCGCTCCTCGGTGTCCACGGGGTACGTCCGCGGCTCGAAGCCGTTCTCGCCGCGCTCGAACTGGGTGAGCCGGGGGCGGACGAGGTGACCGCGGGCCAGGCGCAGCTGGGCGGTGCGGTAGATCGCGGCGGCCATCCGGCCGAGCGCCTGCCCGTCCTGGTGCCGGTGCCTGCGCACGCCGACGTCGACCTGGGCGAGGGCGTCCAGGCCCACCAGGTGCAGCGCGTCGACCAGCATGCCGAGCTCGACGCCGTAGCCGACGGGGAACGGCAGCTGTTCGAGCAGCGAGCGGCGGGCCGCGTACTCGCCGCCTAGCGGCTGCACGAAGCCGGCCAGCTGCGGCCAGTGCAGGTTGAGCAGCGGGCGCGCCATCAGCTCGGTGACCCGCCCGCCCTGCCCGGCGGTCGTGCCGAGGGGACGGTCGTACATGGCCTTGACCAGGTCGACGCCGGGCTCGGTGAGCAGGGGGCCCACGATGCCGGTGACGAAGTCGGAGGAGAACTCCCTGAGGTCGGCGTCGACGAAGCAGATGACGTCCCCGCGGGTGACGAGCAGGGAGCGCCACAGCACCTCGCCCTTGCCGGGCACGGCCGGCAGGCGCGGCAGGATCTCGTCGCGGTGCACGACCCGTGCGCCCGCGGCGGCGGCCACCGCGGAGGTGCGGTCGGTGGAACCGGAGTCGACGACGACGATCTCGTCGACGAGCGGCGCCCCCTCCACCAGGTCGCGCCGGACGGCGGCGACGATGTCGCCGACCGTCTCCTCCTCGTTCAGCGCGGGCAGCACGACGGAGACCGTCTGGCCGGTGCGCTGCTTGGCGGCCAGGATCTGGCCGAGCGGGCGGTCGGCCACGGACCAGGAACGGGTGGCCAGCCAGCGCTCGACTTCTTCCAGCACGGTCTGCGGCTCCTCACGGGTGTCTCGCGGTTCGGACGACTGTCTCAATGGTCGTGGCCTTCGGTTACAGTCTTGAACAACGCGGACGACCCTCGCATGCCGGGGTCGCCGCTGCCTCACAACCGCATACAGCTCATCCAGAGGGGCAGAGGGACACGGCCCGATGAAGCCCCGGCAACCCTCCAGCCGGTTCTCGTGGACCGCCGGTCGTCGATCGCTGATCGCTGACCGCCGTCGATCGTCTTCGCGAGGCTCCCGGCTAGGGAAGGTGCCAATTCCGTCTCACGGCGAGATGCGCCGTGGGGAAGATGAGGAGAAAGGGCCTCGCCTCACATGGCTGTGCAGACTGTTGCAAGCAGCACCGACTCCACCGCCGACCTCGGCCCCGCCACGGCCCTGAGCTGCCGCGAGTGCGGTCACCGCGTCCCCCTCGGCCCGGTCTTCGCCTGCGAGGAGTGTTTCGGCCCGCTGGAGATCGCCTACGACTTCTCGGCCTACGGCACCGAGGAGCTGCGCAAGAGGATCGAGGCGGGCCCCGCGAACATCTGGCGCTACGCCCCGCTGCTGCCCGTCCCCGCGGACGTGGCCGGCAAGCCGAACCTCAACCCGGGCTGGACCAGGCTCGTCCAGGCCGACCGCCTCGCCCGCGAGCTCGGCGTCGACGCCGGCAAGCTCTTCGTCAAGGACGACTCCGGCAACCCGACGCACTCCTTCAAGGACCGCGTGGTCGCCCAGGCCCTGGAGGCGGCGCGCGCCTTCGGCTTCACCACCCTGTCCTGCTCCTCCACCGGCAACCTCGCCGGCGCCGTCGGCGCCGCCGCCGCCCGCGCCGGCCTGCGCTCCTGCGTGTTCATCCCGCACGACCTGGAGCAGGGCAAGGTCGTCATGGCCGCGGTCTACGGCGGCGAGCTCGTCGGCATCGAGGGCAACTACGACGACGTGAACCGCTTCTGCTCCGAGCTGATCGGCGACCCGGCCGGCGAGGGCTGGGGCTTCGTCAACGTCAACCTGCGGCCGTACTACGCCGAGGGCTCCAAGACGCTGGCGTACGAGATCTGCGAGCAGCTCGGCTGGGAGCTGCCCGACCAGATCGTCGTCCCCGTAGCCTCCGGTTCGCAGCTCACCAAGATCGACAAGGGCCTGCAGGAGCTGATCGGGCTCGGTCTGGTCGAGGACAGGCCGTACAAGATCTTCGGCGCACAGGCCGAGGGCTGCTCCCCGGTGTCCACCGCCTTCAAGGCCGGCCACGACGTCGTACGGCCGCAGAAGCCGGACACCATCGCCAAGTCGCTCGCCATCGGCAACCCGGCCGACGGCCCGTACGTCCTGGACATCGCGCGCCGCACCGGCGGCGCCGTGGAGGACGTGACGGACGAGCAGGTCATGGACGCCATCAAGCTGCTCGCCCGCACCGAGGGCGTCTTCGCGGAGACGGCCGGCGGCGTGACGGTCGGCGTGACGAAGAAGCTGGTCGAGGCCGGCGCCCTCGACCCGACGAAGACCACCGTCGTCCTCAACACCGGCGACGGCCTGAAGACGCTGGACGCGGTGGCGGGCACCGGCCTCACCGCGACGATCCGCCCGACCCTGGACTCCTTCCGAGAGGCTGGCCTCCGATGAGCGTGACCGTTCGTATCCCCACCATCCTTCGCACCTACACCGGCGGCCGGGCCGAGGTCAGTGCCGAAGGGGCGACTCTCGGCGAGGTCATCTCCGACCTGGAGAAGAACCACACGGGCATCGCCGCCCGCGTCCTGGACGACCAGGGCAGGCTGCGCCGCTTCGTCAACGTCTACGTCAACGACGACGACGTCCGGTTCGAGCAGGGGCTGGAGACGGCCACGCCGCACGGCGCGGGCGTCTCGATCATCCCGGCCGTCGCCGGCGGATGACCGTCTTCGCGGACGGTCGTCACCTTCGGTGAGGTGCGTCACCGAGAGTTCATCGGACTGCCCCCTCCGTGAGAGAAGCGGAGGGGGCAATTCTGTGTGATTGAGCGCGGTAGAGTTGGGGAACGCGCCCCTGGTCCCCGAATCCGGAGCCACGAATTCCTGCCGTACGCCCGACAAGAAGTAGCCAAAGTGTGCGGGCTTTTTGTGGCATTTGCCTTTTTTGTGGGGCCCGACTTGCCCTGAATTCGGGCTAATCCTCACTATATTCCGGACCGTTCGCGTCCAGATTTCTCGTCCGATTGACCTGTTGCAGACGGCAGTTGGACAGATACATTCAGCCGCGGTCGACGCGTTCCGGCGCACGCCCCCAATCCATGGGGGGTGAGGTCTGACCCGGGTCCGCGAAGTGTGGATCTGTGCAAGGGCCAGTAATAGGGGAGTTAGGCATGGCTCAGGGCACCGTCAAGTGGTTCAACGCGGAGAAGGGGTACGGCTTCATCGCGGTCGACGGTGGTGCGGACGTCTTCGTCCACTACAGCGCGATCCAGATGGACGGCTACCGCACGCTGGAAGAGGGCCAGCGGGTCGAGTTCGAGATCTCGCAGGGCCAGAAGGGCCCGCAGGCCGACATGGTGCGCGTCACCGCCTGAACGTTCTTCACGCGAAGGGCCCACACCCCGCGGGGTGTGGGCCCTTCGTCCTGTCCCCCTTCACCCCGTTCGCCCCGGGCTGATCCCCCGAAGGCGCTTGCACTCGACCATGCCGAGTGCTAATCATTGGCGTTAGCACTCTGAAGGTGAGAGTGACAACGAAGGACCGGGTCGGTGAGGCCCGCGGGCCGGGTGGGGCAAGGAACCACCGGCCGGCGAGCCGTCCGTCGCGGGCGCGGGCGCGGTCCGAAGGAATCACCCCCAGTCCTGGAGGGACCACTTCACATGGCCAAGATCATCGCGTTCGACGAGGAGGCGCGGCGCGGCCTCGAGCGCGGCATGAACCAGCTCGCGGACGCCGTCAAGGTGACCCTCGGCCCCAAGGGCCGCAACGTCGTCCTCGAGAAGAAGTGGGGCGCCCCCACGATCACCAACGACGGCGTCTCCATCGCCAAGGAGATCGAGCTCGAGGACCCGTACGAGAAGATCGGCGCCGAGCTGGTCAAGGAAGTCGCCAAGAAGACGGACGACGTCGCCGGTGACGGTACGACCACCGCGACCGTGCTGGCCCAGGCCCTGGTCAAGGAAGGCCTGCGCAACGTCGCCGCCGGCGCCAACCCGATGGCCCTGAAGCGCGGTATCGAGAAGGCCGTCGAGGCCGTCTCCGCCGCCCTGCTCGACCAGGCCAAGGAGGTCGAGACCAAGGAGCAGATCGCCTCCACCGCCTCCATCTCCGCCGCCGACACCCAGATCGGCGAGCTCATCGCCGAGGCCATGGACAAGGTCGGCAAGGAAGGCGTCATCACCGTCGAGGAGTCGCAGACCTTCGGTCTGGAGCTCGAGCTCACCGAGGGCATGCGCTTCGACAAGGGCTACATCTCCGCCTACTTCGCGACCGACATGGAGCGCATGGAGGCGTCGCTCGAGGACCCGTACATCCTCATCGCCAACTCCAAGATCTCCTCGGTCAAGGACCTGCTCCCGCTGCTGGAGAAGGTCATGCAGTCGGGCAAGCCGCTGCTGATCATCGCCGAGGACGTCGAGGGCGAGGCCCTGTCGACCCTGGTCGTCAACAAGATCCGCGGCACCTTCAAGTCCGTCGCCGTCAAGGCCCCGGGCTTCGGCGACCGCCGCAAGGCCATGCTCGGCGACATCGCCATCCTCACGGGCGGCGAGGTCATCTCCGAGGAGGTCGGCCTCAAGCTGGAGAACGCGACCCTGGACCTCCTGGGCCGCGCCCGCAAGGTCGTCATCACCAAGGACGAGACCACCATCGTCGACGGCGCCGGCTCCGCCGACCAGGTCGCGGGCCGCGTGAACCAGATCCGCGCCGAGATCGAGAACAGCGACTCCGACTACGACCGCGAGAAGCTGCAGGAGCGCCTGGCCAAGCTCGCCGGCGGTGTCGCGGTCATCAAGGCCGGTGCCGCCACCGAGGTGGAGCTCAAGGAGCGCAAGCACCGCATCGAGGACGCCGTGCGCAACGCCAAGGCGGCCGTCGAGGAGGGCATCGTCGCCGGCGGTGGCGTGGCCCTGCTGCAGACCACCGGCGTCTTCGAGAAGCTGGAGCTCGAGGGTGACGAGGCGACCGGCGCCAACGCCGTGAAGCTGGCCCTGGAGGCCCCGCTGAAGCAGATCGCCGTCAACGGTGGTCTCGAGGGCGGCGTCGTCGTGGAGAAGGTGCGCAACCTGACCGTCGGCCACGGTCTGAACGCCGCCACCGGCGAGTACGTCGACATGATCGCCGAGGGCATCATCGACCCGGCGAAGGTGACCCGTTCCGCCCTGCAGAACGCCGCCTCCATCGCCGCGCTGTTCCTCACCACCGAGGCCGTCATCGCCGACAAGCCGGAGAAGGCCGCCGCGCCGGCCGGCGGCGGCATGCCGGGCGGTGACATGGACTTCTGATCCTCCTTCGAGGATCGGATCCGTCCGTCACGTACCGAGGGCGGCACCCCTGTTCGCGCAGGGGTGCCGCCCTCGGCGTGTTCCGGGTCACAACCGGGAAGCGGCGGAATGCCATGACGGGTGGGGCAGTTGACACCAGTGCGCAATTGATGCGTGTGCACATACTGCCTGGTATCCGACCGATTCCGAGGAGCCCCCACGTGACCGTCACCGCTTCAGAGTCCGCGCCCGACGCCGAGTCCGCCTCCCGCGCGGCGCGGGTCCTCTCCCGCCCCGTCGCGCTGAACGGCCTCACCGTCCCCAATCGGATCGTGATGGCACCGATGACCCGCATGTTCTCGCCGGGCGGCGTCCCGGGCGAGGACGTGCTGTCGTACTACGCCCGCCGCGCCGCCGCCGGTGTCGGGCTGATCGTCACCGAAGGCACGTACGTGGGGCACGACTCGGCCGGTGAGAGCAGCCGGGTGCCGCGGTTCCACGGCGAGGAGCAGCTGGCCGGCTGGGCGAGGGTCGCCGAGGCCGTGCACGCGGCGGGCGGCACGATCGTGCCGCAGCTGTGGCACATCGGCATGGTCCGCAAGCCGAACCGGCCGCCGTTCCCGGACGCGCCGCCGGTCGGCCCCTCCGGGCTGCGCGTCGGCGAGTCCGAGGTCACCGGAAAGGCGATGACGCAGAAGGACGTCGACGACGTCGTCGGCGCGTTCGCCGAGGCGGCCGCCGCCGCGGAGCGCATCGGCTTCGACGGCGTGGAACTGCACGGCGCCCACGGCTACCTGATCGACCAGTTCCTCTGGGCCGGCACCAACCGCCGCACCGACGCCTACGGCGGCGACCCGGTGGCCCGGACGAAGTTCGCCGCCGAGATCGTGGCGGCGGTCCGCGCGTCCGTCTCGCCGGAGTTCCCCGTCATTTTCCGGTACTCGCAGTGGAAGGGGGACGCCTACGACGCCCGCCTGGCCGAGACCCCGGAGGAGCTGGAGGCGGTCCTGACCCCGCTCGCGGCGGCCGGCGTGGACGTCTTCCACGCCTCCACGCGCCGCTACTGGCTGCCCGAGTTCGAGGGCTCGGACCTCAACCTGGCGGGCTGGACGAAGAAACTGACGGGCAGGCAGGTCATCTCCGTCGGCTCGGTCGGCCTGGACGGCGACTTCGTCAAGGCGTTCCAGGGGGAGGGCGCGCCGCTCGGCAGCCTGGACAACCTGCTGGACCGCATGGAGCGCGACGAGTTCGACCTGGTGGCCGTGGGCCGCGCGCTGCTGCAGGACCCCGAGTGGGCGGCGAAGGTCCTCGGCGGCCGGTTCGAGGAGCTCAGGCCGTACGACGCGGCGTCGCTGCAGACGCTCAGCTGAGGCGAGGGGCCGGGGGCAGGGGCACGCGCCCTACAGGTTGCCCATCGGCTCGATGTCGGCCCGCACGGGGTGGCCCCAGATCCGCACCACCTCGTAGTCGGTGAACTCGTGCACGAGCCGGTAGGCCATCGCGGCCCGCGCCCCCCGGCGCTGGGCGTTGATGAACAGCTCCGCCTCGCGCCGGTCCCGCCGCGGGGTTCCGCACAACTGCCACTCCCGCCCGTTCCACAGCTCCGGCAGCCACCGCTGCTGGGGCTGCGGCCGGTCCCCGCGTACCCCGTAGCGGGAGGGGGCGCGGTCGGCGGGCTCGGCGGCCGGACGGTCGTACGACGGATACGCCCCGTCGACCTCGGACCGCCGGGCGGCCCGCCGCCGGGTCTCGCACAGCAGACAGAGATCGGGCGCGTCCTCGTCGACGGGCCCGCCCGGATGCTCGGGACACCGCGTGGCGGGCGCGGCCGAGGTGACGGTCTCCTCCAGCAGATCGAGCGCACGCCGGAGATCCGCCTTCACCTCGTGCAGCTTGGCATCGGGCGTGTCGGCGGCCAGGGCCTCGCCGTGCTCTCCGAGCAGACGCAGGGCACGGCCGAGGGCGGTGAGCTGGGCGTGGTTCATGGTGCCTCCAGCGTAGGGCCCCGGGCCGGCCCCTCAGCGTCCCGCTTCCTCCAGGGCGGCGCGCAGGTGCCCGTCCGATCGCTCCAGCAGGCGGGCCGCCGTGGGGCCGTCCACGTCGGCGAGCAGGGTCAGGATCGCGTTCTTGACCTCGCCGTCCGTGGCCGCCAGGGCCCGTTCGACCTCGTCGTCCGGTGCGCCCGTGGCGAGGGCGACGATGCGGCGGGAGCGGGCGCGGAGCTTGTCGTTGGAGGCGCGTACGTCGACCATCAGGTTGCCGTAGGTCTTGCCCAGGCGGACCATCGTGATCGTCGAGATCATGTTCAGGACCAGCTTCTGGGCCGTGCCGGCCTTCAGACGGGTGGAGCCGGTGATCAGCTCGGGGCCGACGACGATCTCGATGCCGTGCTCGGCGGCGGCCGCCAGCGCGCTGTCCGCGTTGCAGGCCAGACCGACGGTCAGGGCGCCCAGCCCACGGGCGTGCTCCACCGCGCCGATGGCGTAGGGGGTGCGGCCGGAGGCGGAGACGCCGACCACCGTGTCGTCCGGCGTGAGCCCCAGGGCGTCGAGGGCCTCGACCGCCAGTTCCCTGGAGTCCTCCGCGCCCTCGACCGACGTCACCATGGCCTCGGGGCCGCCCGCGATCAGGCCGACCACCTGCGACGGCTCGGTGTTGAAGGTCGGCGGGCACTCCGAGGCGTCCAGCACGCCCAGCCGCCCCGCCGTGCCCGCGCCGGCGTAGATCAGCCGGCCGCCGCGGGCCATGCGCCGCGCGACCGCGTCGATCGCGGCGGCGATCTGCGGCAGCCGCTCGGCGACGGCGGCCGGCACGGTGGTGTCCTCGGCGTTCATCAGCCGCGCGATCTCCAGCGTGGGCAGCCGGTCGATCTCCGCCAGCTCGGGACGGAACGCCTCGGTCGTCAGCGACTCCAACTCGGCGCGCAGCTCGCGGTAGTGGGGGGTGGAGGTCATGAAGGACGGCTCTCTTCGTGCGATGCGGTGCGGTGCGATGCGGTACGGCTGACCGTGCTGGTCCCTGTTCGTTCCCCGGCTACGCGTGCCGGGTCCCGCCCCGCGGGCTGTGCCGGTGGGCCAGGGCCTCGTACGACGCCGCCAGCGCCGGCGCCGCCGTCTCGTACGTCCGCTGCGCCACCCCGACGAACAGGCAGTCCACCACCAGCAGTTGACTGGTCCGGGAGGACATCGCCGCCGGGCGCAGCTCGCTCTCGCGGGCGGTGGAGGTGGTCAGGACGTGGTCGGCGTACTGCGTGACGGGCGCGTCCGGCCGGCCGGTGATCGCGACGGTGGTCGCGCCGCGCTCGAAGGCCACCCGCAGCGGCTCGATCACGTCCCCGGTCGAGCCCGAGTGGGTGATCGCGATCGCCACGTCGCCGGCGCGCAGCTGCACCGCGTTGGTGACGGCGAGGTGCGGGTCGCCGGGGGCGTGGGCCATCAGCCCTATGCGCAGCAGCTTCTGGGTGAGGTCCTGGGCGACCAGGCCGGAGGCGCCGATGCCGTAGACGTCGGTGCGGCGGGCGGAGGCCAGGGCGGCGACGGCCGCGCCGAGCTGGACCGTGTCGAGGCCGGCGGCGGTGTCGGCGAGGGTCTGCTGCTCGTCGTAGGCGAGTTTGGCGACGACGTCGGCGATGGGGTCGTCCACCGCGATGTCGGTCGTGATGGCGGGCGCGCGCCCCGACTGCTGCTGGGCGGCCAGGCCGGCGAGCGCCAGGCGCAGGTCCCGGTAACCCGGATAGCCCAGCAGGCGGGCGGTGCGTACGACGGTCGCCTCGCTGGTGCCGGTGAGCTCGGCGAGGCCGGTGACCGTGAGGGCCGCGCAGCCGGCCGGGTCACCCGCGACGGCCTCGGCGACGCGCTGCATGGAGCGGGTCATCGAGGGCGCGAGCGTGCGCACCTTGGCCGCGAGGGCGGCGGGGGCCGGGGGCGTGCTGCCGTGGGTGCCCGCGCGTGCGAAAATTTCCTTCACATCCTGGGTCACACCATGAAAGATATTTTCCGTTCGGCGGTGGCGTCAACAGTACGCACAATGGAGACATGACAGACCCCGTCAGCCCCCTGGAGCAGGCCCTGCACGCCGCCCGCGCCCTCGTCCTCGCCGACCTGGTCGCGAGCGAGGTCGCCAAGGCCGACGTGGTCTCGCTCGTGGAGGACTCCGTCGCCCAGCGCCGCTGGTGGGTCGAGCAGTGGCCGGACGGCGCGCAGTTCGTGGCCGGGCTGGTCGCGCAGGACGTCCAGGACGCCCTCCTGGAGCGCTACGGTCGCTGGCCGCTGTGCCCGGTGTGCGGCTACGGCGACCCGCACGCGTTGGACGTCGAGCCCGAACTCGGCCCCGACCCGCACTGGGTGTGCTCCGAGGCGGGCGTGAAGGTGGCGCCGGTGGGTGGACTGGCGGAGGCGACCGGCGGCGGGGAGCCGTCGTCGTGACGGCGCTCCACCGGACGGCCGCACCGTGACCCTCTACATCGACCCGCCCGCCTGGCCGGGCCACGGCCGCATGTGGTCCCACCTGGTCAGCGACGTCTCCTACGACGAACTGCACCTCTTCGCCGCCGGGTTGGGCGTGCCCCGGCGCGCCTTCGAACGGGACCACTACGACCTGCCCGCCCACCGCTACGCCGACGCGGTGGCGGCCGGCGCGGTCGAGGTCAGCAGCCGGGAGGTGGTACGGCTGCTGTACGCCGCCGGGCTGCGGCGGCCCAAACACCGTGTTCAGGGCCGGATTTCGTAGACGTACTCGGCGCCGTCCTCCGTGACGCGGGTGAACCCGGCCCGGGTGACGACGTTCTGCGAGGGCGTGTTCTCCCGGGCGATGACGGCGGCCACCGTCCGTACGCCGTCCTGCGCCAGCGCCCACGCCGACAGCGCGCGCAGCGCCTCGGTGGCGTAGCCGTTCCCGCGGGCGCCCACCACGAGGTCGTAGCCGACCTCCACACGGCCGGCCTCGTCCGGGGCGCCGTGGAACCCCATGGCGCCCACCGCGCGGTCGTCCTCGCGCCGCACCAGCACGTACATGCCCCACCGCGGATGGAACGCCCCGTCCTCGTACTGCTTGGCCACGAGTCCGGCGCCCACGCGGGTGCCGTCGGCCGGGCTCGAGCCCACCCACTCCAGGCCGCCGTCGCCGCCGCTGCTCAGATCGCGGGCGACGGCGGGGGTGACGCCCTCCAGAATCAGCCGTTCGGTGGGGAGGACGGGCGGATTGCTCCACCGCCACTCGGTGACCGCCTCGCGGCCGGGCAGCTCACCGCGGCCGGTGGCCCACAGCAGCGTCGGCCAGGGCGCGGCGCCCGGCCGGACGTGCGGGAACAGCCGGGTCAGCACGTCCTCGCACAGCTCGGCGGGCGGCTCGTACGCCAGCCTCAGGCCGGTGGCGATGTCGTGCGTGTGCAGCAGCACCTCGGCGACGCCCATCGCGGCGAATCCCTCGCGGTTCGCGCTGCGGAAGGGGTACGGGTGGAAGGCCCGGACCGCGCGCGGGGTGGTGCGCACGGCCGCGACGAGCAGCGCGCCGGTCGTCTCGATCACGTCCAGGACGTCCGCGTTCCCGGTGCCCTCGTCGAGGGCGACCTCGAAGGGGGCGCCCGCGTCCTTGGCGCGTCCGGCCAGCCGCCCCGCGTAGTTGATGAGATCGCTCGCGATGTGCTCCGCCGTCCGCCGGCAGCTCCACTCCAGCCGCCCGGCCCGCACCCCGTCCCAGTCCCGGTCCGCCGCCGTCCGCAGCAGCGCCACGGCGTCCGCGACGGCCCGCTCCACCTGTTCCCCGCCCCATGCACGCATACGGCGCAGGGTAGGCGCGGCGGGGCCGTCAGAGCGACAGCATTTCCCATTCGGAGCCGATGTTGTAGCGGGCGGTGGCCTCCCAGTGTTCCGCCCCGTACGGGGTGCGGAACAGGCGGGGCAGGGCGAGGAGCCGCCGCAGGATCGCGGCACGGCCCTCGCGGAAGGCGTCGTTCGGAATGAAGTGATACTCCTCCCGGACGCCGGCCGTGTAGGCGGCGTACGCCGACGGGGGCGCGGCGAGGATCGCCAGGTCGGCGTCGCACAGCACCTGGCCGTTCCGGTCGTCCTCGGCCGGGTCGTGGCCGACGGTGAGGCGGACGAGGCGGGCGACTTCGGCGGTCTTCTCCTGCGGCACTCCGGCTTCCGGCAGCGCGCGCTCCGCGAGCCGGGCCGAGCGCTCCTCGTTCTCGGAGCGTTCGGGCAGGTACACGGCGTCGTGGAACCAGGCCGCCAGCCGGACCGCGTCCGGATCGCCAGCGTACTTCTCCAGCACGTCGACGCGGTCGAGGACGGCGGTCAGGTGCGTGAGCGTGTGGTAGTGCCGCTGCGGCTCCTGCCAGCGCCCGAGCAGGTTGTCGGCGTACGGCACCGGGTCGGGACCGCCACCGGGGCCTCGGGCACCTTCGAGAGCACGGGTCCAGCGGGCGCGCAGGGCGTCGAGATCGGCCATACCGCCATTGTCGCTGTTGCCGTCCGGTCGGCTGGAAAGGTCGAGCTCGGCTCGTACCGTCTTGCCCGGACGCCCCCCTCCCCTGAGCTCGACGGATCAATGGAATCCTGCGGGCACAGGCGCTGTCCCCTGTCGAATCCGTGCGCCACATCGGGAAGTTGCTGCAAGGAGGCCTGTGAACACCGAGCAGTTCGAGGCACAGTCGCTCCGCTGGTTCAAGTCCAGCTACAGCGGTGGCGCGGGCGGCGAGTGCATAGAGGTCGCGGCCCTCCCCGCCTCCGTCCACGTCCGCGACTCCAAGGACACCACCCGAGGCACCTTCACGGTGGCCCCCGCTGCCTGGTCCGCCTTCGTCGCCCGCACCGGCCGCCGTCACTGACCGAAAACCGTCGTCAACATGACGTGACGGTCGGCTTGCCCCTCATCGGCCGGCCTTGGCAGCGTCGGCGGTAGCGAACAAAACACGGTGCATATGGCTGCACCAGGTCCTGGGGCCGCTCCTTCGGGAGCGGCCCGAGTGCTTTCCCTCGTGTGCACGGCGACAGCCGACGCAGGACGGGGCAAGCACTAGCGTGGACGTCATGACGACTCCTGCGGATGTGCACCAGGTGCGAGACCCTGAGCTGCCCGGGCGGCTGCTCACCATGGAACGGGACCTACTGGTCCCGCTGCTGCGAGGTAGGGACGACGCGGACTTCGCGTTGCCGGTCGTGGCCTGTCCGGGCTGGACGGTGCGGGATGTGCTGGCGCACTGCTCGGCCGCGTTGACGCGGGTGGTGGAGGCCCGGTTCGAGAAAGGGGTGTTCTCGCCCGCGTCCAACGACCGGGACATCGCCGAGCGGGCCGGGTGGAGCAACCGGCGTGTCGTGGACGAGCTGGAGCGCGGGATGACCAAGGCGGGGCCGATGATCGCCAAGGCGGGTGGGGTGCTTGACATCCTCGCACTGGGTGAGTGGGTGCACGCCGGGGACGTACGGGTCACGTTCGGGGAGCCGGACGCGTATGCGGGCGCCGGGCTGCCGTACGCGCTCGCTCTGCTGGCGCACGTGACGCGTGAGAAGGGCCATCTGCCGCTGCACGCCGACCTCGACGACGCGGACGAGCCGCTGCGGCTGGGCGACGTCTCGGGGGAGCAGCCCCCGGCGCGCTACATCGGGGACGGCGCGACGCTCGTACGGCTGTATGCGGGGCGGCCGGCGGACGGGGCGTCGTACGAGCTGGCCGGGG
>NZ_POTZ01000143.1 GCF_003236365.1 Streptomyces sp. NTH33 | reverse complement strand
CCCTCCCCCAGGCTCTCGGCTTCGCCCGAGCAGGGAACCCCCATCGCCCTGGGGGTACCCCAGGCGTTCAGCACCGGGGGAGGCACGAACGCCCGCGGGTTTCCGTACTCAGCCTCCGTACGCGCCGCTCGCCGTCAGGCGCAGGGCCGTGTCGATCAGCGGGACGTGGCTGAAGGCCTGGGGGAAGTTGCCCACCTGGCGCTGCAGGCGCGGGTCCCATTCCTCCGCCAGCAGGCCGAGGTCGTTGCGCAGGGAGAGGAGCTTCTCGAAGAGCTTCCTCGCCTCGTCCACGCGGCCGATCATCGCCAGGTCGTCGGCCATCCAGAACGAGCAGGCGAGGAAGGCGCCCTCGTCGCCGGGCAGGCCGTCGACGCCCGCGTTGTCGCCGGAGGTCGGGTAGCGCAGGATGAAGCCGTCCGACGTGGACAGCTCGCGCTGGATGGCCTCGATGGTGCCGATCACCCGCTTGTCGTCCGGCGGCAGGAAGCCCATCTGCGGGATGAGCAGCAGGGAGGCGTCCAGCTCCTGGGAGCCGTAGGACTGCGTGAAGGTGTTGCGTTCCTTGTCGTAGCCCTTCTCGCACACGTCCCGGTGGATCTCGTCGCGCAGCAGCTTCCACCGCTCCAGCGGGCCGTCGGCGTCCCCGGACTCGATGAGCTTGATGGTGCGGTCGACGGCGACCCACGCCATGACCTTGGAGTGCACGAAGTGGCGGCGCGGGCCGCGCACCTCCCAGATGCCCTCGTCCGGCTCCTGCCAGTGCTTCTCCAGGTACTCGATGAGCTTGATCTGGAGCAGGGAGGCGTAGTCGTTGCGGGCCAGACCCGTCATGTGGGCCAGGTGCAGCGCCTCGGTGACCTCGCCGTACACGTCCAGCTGGAGCTGGTGCGCGGCGCCGTTGCCGACCCGGACCGGGGCGGAGTTCTCGTAGCCGGGCAGCCAGTCCAGCTCGGCCTCGCCGAGCTCGCGCTCACCGGCGATGCCGTACATGATCTGCAGGTTGTCGGGGTCGCCGGCGACGGCCCGCAGCAGCCACTCGCGCCAGGCGCGGGCCTCCTCGCGGTAGCCGGTGCGCAGCAGCGAGGACAGGGTGATCGCCGCGTCCCGCAGCCAGGTGTAGCGGTAGTCCCAGTTGCGTACGCCGCCGATGTCCTCCGGCAGGGAGGTGGTGGGGGCGGCGACGATGCCGCCCGTGGGGGCGTAGGTCAGGGCCTTGAGGGTGATCAGGGAGCGGATCACGGCCTCGCGGTAGGGGCCGTGGTACGTACAGTGCCCGACCCACTCGCGCCAGAACTCCTCCGTCGCCTCCAGCGACTGCTCCGGCTCCGGCAACGGCGGCGGCTCCTTGTGCGAGGCCTGCCAGGAGAGCGTGAACGTGACCCGCTCACCCGCCGCGACCGTGAAGTCCGCGTACGTGGTCAACGACTTGCCGTACGTCTTCACCGGTGTGTCGAACCACACGGAGTCCGGACCCGCCACCGCCACCGTGCGCCCCTCGTGCCGGTGCACCCACGGCACGATCCGGCCGTAGGAGAAGCGCATGCGCAGCGCCGAGCGCATCGGCACCCGGCCCGAGACGCCCTCCACGACGCGGATCAGCTGGGGGGCGCCGTCGCGCGGGGGCATGAAATCGGTCACGCGGACCGTGCCGCGCGGGGTGTCCCACTCGGATTCCAGGATCAGCGAGTCACCGCGGTAGCTGCGCCGGGCCGCCGTGGGCGGCTCGGAGCCGGCCGCGTGGGCGGGGCCGAGGCGCCAGAAGCCGTGCTCCTCTGTGCCCAGCAGGCCGGCGAAGATGGCGTGCGAGTCGAAGCGGGGCAGGCACAGCCAGTCCACTGTCCCGTCCCGGCAGACCAGGGCAGCGGTCTGCATGTCTCCGATGAGTGCGTAGTCTTCGATGCGCCCGGCCACGTGCAACTCCAGTCGAACGGCCACGTCACACCCCACGAAGGGGCTGTCGCTAGTGCGGTCAAGGGGTGGTTGTAATGCGTCGTTGAGCGGTGGGGGAAAAGCGCCGGTCAGCCGCGGGGGCGGATCGACAACCCTTGCTCGACGAACTGACGAGCTCTCGTTGTTTCCGGGTCATTACGGACGGGGGTGGTGCCGTGTTGCCGGCCGGGCTCCTCAGCGAGTGTCCGAGCAGGATACGACGCACGTAGATGATCTGCGTGCCGCTCCGGGCAACCCGCATGCGCCGAACGAGTGAGCCATGGGTGAGAGACATGTGCGTGGTGCGTATCCGTGTCGGTGTGTGCGCGGAGCGTGGCCGTGAGCCATGCCCGCCCGGCGCTGATACCCTGGTAGCCCGTGGACCGGTGGGCTCGAAACCCCCGAACCGCAGCGACGGCACCTCAGCCGGAGAACCCGGGTTCCCCGGGCCGGACCGCCGTACCGCACGACCAACCGCGACCACGGGAGCCCCCTCTTGGCCATGCCGCCCACTGTTTTTCGAAACAGCACAGCCACGACGACCAAGCACATCTTCGTCACCGGGGGTGTCGCCTCCTCACTCGGCAAGGGCCTCACCGCCTCGAGCCTCGGCATGCTGCTCAAGGCCCGCGGCCTGCGCGTCGTGATGCAGAAGCTCGACCCGTACCTGAACGTCGACCCGGGCACGATGAACCCCTTCCAGCACGGTGAGGTGTTCGTCACCAACGACGGCGCCGAGACCGACCTGGACATCGGCCACTACGAGCGCTTCCTCGACCGGGACCTGGACGGCACCGCCAACGTCACCACCGGCCAGGTGTACTCCACGGTGATCGCCAAGGAGCGGCGCGGCGAGTACCTGGGCGACACCGTGCAGGTCATCCCGCACATCACCAACGAGATCAAGCACCGCATCCGCCGCATGGCCACCGACGACGTGGACGTCGTGATCACCGAGGTCGGCGGCACGGTCGGCGACATCGAGTCGCTGCCGTTCCTGGAGACCGTCCGCCAGGTCCGCCACGAGGTCGGCCGGGACAACGTCTTCGTGGTCCATATCTCCCTCCTTCCCTACATCGGCCCCTCCGGCGAGCTGAAGACCAAGCCGACCCAGCACTCCGTCGCGGCCCTGCGCAACATCGGTGTCCAGCCGGACGCGATCGTGCTGCGCTGCGACCGCGAGGTGCCCACCGCGATCAAGCGCAAGATCTCGCTGATGTGCGACGTCGACGAGGCCGCGGTCGTCGCCTGCCCCGACGCCCGCTCGATCTACGACATCCCGAAGGTCGTGCACTCCGAGGGCCTGGACGCCTACGTGGTGCGCAAGCTGGACCTGCCCTTCCGCGACGTGGACTGGACGACCTGGGACGACCTGCTGGACCGCGTCCACAACCCCGAGCACGAGATCACCCTCGCCCTGGTCGGCAAGTACATCGACCTGCCCGACGCCTACCTGTCGGTGACCGAGGCGCTGCGCGCGGGCGGCTTCGCCAACAAGGCCCGCGTGAAGATCAAGTGGGTCACCTCGGACGACTGCAAGACCCCGGCCGGCGCCGAGGCGCAGCTCGCCGACGTCGACGGCATCTGCATCCCGGGCGGCTTCGGCGACCGCGGCGTGCTGGGCAAGGTCGGCGCGATCCGCTACGCCCGGGAGAACAGGATCCCGCTGCTGGGGCTCTGCCTGGGCCTGCAGTGCATCGTGATCGAGGCCGCGCGCAACCTCGCGGGCATCTCCGACGCCAACTCCACCGAGTTCGACCCGGCCACCGGCCACCCGGTGATCTCCACCATGGCCGAGCAGATGGACATCGTCGCCGGCGAGGGCGACATGGGCGGCACGATGCGGCTCGGCATGTACCCGGCCAAGCTGGCCGAGGGCTCGATCGTGCGCGAGGTGTACGGCGGCAAGGAGTACGTCGAGGAGCGGCACCGCCACCGCTACGAGGTGAACAACGCCTACCGCGCGGAGCTGGAGAAGAAGGCGGGCGTCGTCTTCTCCGGCACCTCCCCGGACGGCAAGCTCGTCGAGTACGTGGAGTACCCGCGCGACGTCCACCCCTACCTGGTCGCCACCCAGGCGCACCCGGAGCTGCGCTCGCGCCCCACGCGCCCGCACCCGCTGTTCGCGGGCCTCGTGAAGGCCGCGGTCGAACGGAAGAACTCCAAGTAGCACACCCGGTTGTACGGTTGCGGGGGTGCGTTCCTTCAGGGTGGGCACCCCCGCTTTTTCGGTGCACGTCCCGTGCACGTCGCAAGGTCGCAAGGCCGGAAGGGCAGGGCATGACGATCAAGGACACCCCGGAGGAGTGGGAGATCCGGGCGACGGACACGCCCTTCACGGGCAACAAGACCTCCGTCCGCACCGACGACGTGGTCATGCCCGACGGCTCCGTGGCCCGCCGCGACTACCAGGTCCACCCCGGGTCCGTGGCCGTCCTCGCCCTCGACGACGAGGACCGGGTGCTGCTGATCCGCCAGTACCGCCACCCGGTGCGGCAGCGGCTGTGGGAGATCCCGGCCGGCCTGCTCGACGTGCCCGGCGAGAACCCGCTGCACGCCGCCCAGCGCGAGCTGTACGAGGAGGCGCACGTCAAGGCCGAGGACTGGCGGGTGCTGACCGACGTGTACACCACCCCCGGCGGCTGCGACGAGGCCGTACGGATCTTCCTCGCCCGGGGTCTGTCCGCGGTGGAGGGCGAACGCTTCGCGGCGGAGCACGAGGAGACCGACATGGAGCACGCGCGCGTGCCGGTCGACGAGCTGGTACGCGGCGTGCTCGCGGGCGAACTGCACAACAACTGCCTCGTCGTGGGCGTCCTGTCCCTGGTCGCCGCGCGCCGGGGGGACGGCCTCGACGCGCTGCGCCCGGCCGGGGCCCCGTGGCCGGCACGCCCCTTCGAGTCCTGAATCCCGAGTCCTGAACACAGCCGGAGGCCCGCGGAGGGGGCCGTGGAGGAGGCCCGCGGGCCGGAGACCCTTCGGTGTGACCATCGCCTGATCCGATCGGGGGACGTGTTCGCCGTGGTCCTCCCGGTACGTCGCGGAGCGTGAACTAGGCTCTGAACAGCGCCCGGACCGGAGTTCCGGCGGGCTCGCGCGTGCGGTGGGACGGGAGTGTGGCCCGTGACGGACCAGGCGGTGGACGCAGGTGGGGTGGACCTGTCCGGGAGGGACCGGCTCCCCGCGGCCACCGAGAGCGTCTTCCTGGGCCGTGCGCGGGAGCTGAAGGAGCTGCGCGCCGACATCGAGCGGGCCGGGCTCGACACCCTCTCCGGCCGCAAGGTCCCCCGCGCGCGCGTACTGCTGATCGCGGGCAGCCCCGGCTCCGGCCGTACGGCGCTCGCCGAGGAGCTCGTACGGCAGGTCGCGGACGGCTACCCCGACGGCGTGCTGCGCGCCCGGCTCGCCGAGCCCGACGGCACCCCCGTGCCGGTCGAGCGGGCCGCCCGCGAGCTGCTCACCGCCCTCGGTCTGCCCACGCCGCCCGGCGCCGCCGAGGACGAGCTGACCGAGGCCCTGCGGGACGCGCTCGCCGAGCGCCGGGCGCTGCTGCTGCTCGACGACGCGGCCGGCGCCGAGCAGGTCGACGCGCTGCTGCCGGACAACGCCGGCTGCCTGCTCGTCGCCGTCTCCCGGGGCCCGCTCACCGGGATCGCGGACGTCCGTCCCTGCACGCTCGGCGGCCTGGACACCAAGTCCGCCGTGGAGCTGCTGGCCCAGCACATCGACCCGGTGCGCATCACCGTCGACCCGCGCGCCGCGGAAAGCCTGGTCGAGGTCTGCGAGGGCCGGCCCGCCGCGCTCACCCTGGCCGGCGGCTGGCTCGCCGCCCACCCCAAGGCCGCCGTCGCCGACCTCACCAGGCAACTGCACGCCGACACCGGCGCGGGCCCCGCGCTCGCCCGCGTGCTGCGGTTCGTGCACGCCACCCTGCCGGGCACGGCCGCCCGGGTGCTGCGGCTGCTCGCCCTCGCCCCGGCCGGAGACGTCGACCCGCACACCGCCTCCGCGCTCGCCGGCTGCTCGGTCGAGGCCGCCCGCGCCTTCCTCGACGACTTCGCCGCCCTCGGCCTGCTGCGGGCCCTGCCCTCGCCACTGCCGTGCTACGAGGTCCCCGGCTGTCTGCACCCGCTGCTGCGGGCCCTCGCCGAGCGCCACGACCGCCCCGCCGAGCTGCAGCTGGCCCGCGCCCGGATGCTGGAGCGGACCGTACGGCTGCTGCAGTCCTGCCGGGCGATCACCGAGACCGACAGTTCCGAGACCCGCGAGAAGCTCAAGAACCTGCCCTCCACGCTGCGCTTCCCGACCCCGCGGGCCGCCGAGGACTGGCTGCGTGCCCGCCGGCCCGCCCTGCTCGCCGCCGCCCGGCTCGCGGTCGCCGACGGCGAGCTGGACACCCTGGCCCGCCGGCTGATGTCCCAGCTGGTGCGGGCCATGGTCGCCCACTTCGGCACCCGGGCCGCCGCCGGTGACCTCTACGGCGTCCACCGGCTCGTCCTCGACGTGGCCGAGCGGCAGCGGCTGCCCCGGGAGAAGGCCGCCGCCCTGCTGAACCTCGCCGACCTGGACGCCCGTACCGGCCGTACCGCCGAGGCACTGGCCCGTTACCGGGTCGCGCTGGACGCCGGACGCGAGGCGAACGACCCGTACGCGACCGGCCGCGCGATGGAATCCGTAGGCAGTGCCCACCAGGAGCGCGGGGACTACGACCGGGCCGCCGACTGGTTCGGCCGGGCCCTGGCCCAGCGCCTCGCGCGCGGGGAGCGGGAGGACGCCGCCCGTCTCTACGGCCGCATCGCCACCGCGCACACCTACGCCGGCCGCTACGGCGAGGCGCTGCGCAACTGGCGGGCCGCCGTCGCCGCGCACCGCAAGGCCGGCGATGTCGCCGCCCACGCGCGGGCGTTGAGCGAACTGGCGCGCGTCCAGGAGTACGCCGGGCGGCCCGCGGAGTGCCTGCGCACCTGCCAGGAGGCCGTGGAGTGGGCGCGCCGCGCGGAGGACGTACGGTTGCAGGCGGCGCTGCAGCTGCGGCTCGCCGACACCCTGGAGCGGCTGGGCGATCCGGTCGCGGCGGCCCTGCACCGCGGGGTGGCCGAGCGCATGCTCGGCGACGAAATCCGCGCGGGCAAGGACGGCGGCGCGGCGGGCACATGGCCGGAACAAGAGGCCAACGCCTGCGAAAACCGCAGTGCGGCCGCTGAAGATTGAGGCAATGAAAGGCTAGACAGCAGGAATGCCTTCATTAAACTGGTTCTACCGCTTGTTCTCCTGCGGTGTCTCCTGGTATGCCCCCGCATGCCTGGGTACGCGTTGCACTGCCCCACATTCTCTGAGTCAAGGACCGTGATCGACGTGAAGGTCGGCATCCCCCGCGAAGTCAAGAACAACGAGTTCCGGGTGGCCATCACCCCCGCCGGCGTGAACGAGCTGGTGCGCAACGGCCACCAGGTCGTCGTCGAGCGGAACGCCGGCGCCGGCTCCTCGATCCCGGACGAGGAGTACGTGGCCGCCGGCGCCCAGATCCTCGACACCGCGGACGAGGTCTGGGCCGACGCCGACATGGTGCTGAAGGTCAAGGAGCCCGTCGCCGAGGAGTACCACCGCCTCCGCAAGGACCAGGTCCTCTTCACCTACCTGCACCTGGCCGCCTCCAAGGAGTGCACGGACGCCCTGCTGGAGGCCGGCACCACGGCGATCGCCTACGAGACCGTCGAGCTGCCGGGCCGCGCGCTGCCGCTGCTCGCCCCGATGTCCGAGGTGGCCGGCCGGCTGGCCCCGCAGGTCGGTGCCTACCACCTGATGCGCGCCTCCGGCGGCCGCGGTGTGCTGCCGGGCGGTGTCCCGGGCGTGCCGGCCGGCGAGGCGGTCGTCATCGGCGGCGGCGTCTCCGGCTGGAACGCCGCGCAGATCGCCATAGGCCTGGGCTTCCACGTGACCCTGCTCGACAAGGACATCAGCAAGCTCAAGGAGGCCGACAAGATCTTCGGCACGAAGATCAAGACCGTCGTCTCCAACGCCTTCGAGCTGGAGAAGGCCTGCCTCGAGGCCGACCTCGTCGTCGGCGCCGTGCTCGTCCCGGGCGCCAAGGCCCCGAAGCTGGTCAGCAACGAGCTGGTGTCCCGGATGAAGGCCGGAAGTGTCCTTGTCGACATCGCGATCGACCAGGGAGGCTGCTTCGAGGACTCCCACCCGACCACGCACGCCGAGCCGACCTTCAAGGTCCACGAGTCGGTGTTCTACTGCGTCGCCAACATGCCGGGTGCGGTGCCCAACACCTCCACCTACGCGCTGACCAACGCCACGCTGCCGTACATCGTCGAAGTCGCCAACCGTGGCTGGGTGGAGGCGCTGCGTCGCGACCCGGCGCTGGCCAAGGGTCTCAACACCCACGGCGGCAAGGTGACTTACCGCGAGGTCGCGGAGGCGCACGGCCTCGAGCACGTCGCCCTGGAGTCCCTGCTGGCCTGAGTGGGTCGCCAAATCGCCAAGGCGTGAAAGGCGATACGTCAACGCGCGCCGTCAACAGCGCGTCTCCGGCCGGACCTTGCCCGACAAGGTCCGGCCGGATGTGTGTATGGTCATTTCGCCCCACTCGTTCAACTCGCCTCGAACGCAACCATTCGACCGATTCACGCACCGGTGAAACCTGCCGTGCGACGGCCGTACGCCCTTGACAGGCGGATGTTTCATTGCCGACACATCGGGCCGGGTCCGGCGGATTGTGTTGCTGTGGACGCCCGACACGCCATAGAGTCGCCAACCGTCGGCATGGTGCCACGCTGACCTGTCCAGAAGTTTCCTGGTCGCCAAGGAGGTAAGACGACTTGTGAATGAGTCGACATTTTCTCCCGGGGGTGGTCAACCAGGAATGCCTGCGCGGGGCCAGGGTCCCACGGGGCTCGAGGCTGTCGGCTCCGTCGCTGTGCGCACCTTCGCAGCCCACCGGAGTCACCGGACACCAGGGGTGACTCAGTCAGCACACCAGAGCATGGATGGCCATCACGTGAACGCCATGGCCGGCGACGGAAGTGGCGCGCCCCACAACCAGTTCGCCGACTACGACGAACTGCCCGAGGGGCACTTCTACGACCCCGACGCCGAATACGAGCCCGACCCCGAGTACGCGGCCACGCTCGCGCCCGACGCCGCTCGCCAGCGCCGTGAGCGCATCGGCCCGACCGGACGTCCGCTGCCGTACTTCCCGATCCCGGGTCCGCTGACCGATCACGGACCCGCGAAGATCATCGCGATGTGCAACCAGAAGGGCGGCGTCGGCAAGACCACGTCGACCATCAACCTGGGTGCCGCGCTCGCGGAGTACGGCCGCCGGGTACTGCTCGTGGACTTCGACCCGCAGGGCGCGCTGTCGGTGGGTCTCGGCGTCAACCCCATGGAGCTCGACCTCACCGTCTACAACCTGCTCATGGAGCGGGGCATGTCCGCGGACGAGGTCCTGCTGAAGACGGCGGTCCCCAACATGGACCTGCTGCCCAGCAACATCGACCTGTCGGCCGCCGAGGTCCAGCTGGTCTCCGAGGTCGCGCGCGAGTCGACGCTGCAGCGGGCGCTGAAGCCGCTGATGGACGACTACGACTACATCGTCATCGACTGCCAGCCCTCGCTCGGCCTGCTCACCGTCAACGCCCTCACGGCCGCGCACAAGGTGATCGTGCCGCTGGAGTGCGAGTTCTTCGCGCTGCGCGGCGTCGCGCTGCTGACCGAGACCATCGAGAAGGTCCAGGAGCGGCTCAACCCGGAGCTGGAGCTCGACGGGATCCTCGCCACGATGTACGACTCGCGCACCGTGCACAGCCGCGAGGTGCTCGCGCGTGTCGTCGAGGCGTTCGACGACCACGTGTACCACACGGTCATCGGGCGCACGGTCCGCTTCCCGGAGACCACGGTCGCCGGTGAGCCGATCACCACGTACGCCTCCAACTCCGTCGGTGCCGCCGCCTACCGCCAGCTCGCCAGGGAGGTGCTCGCCCGGTGTCACGCCGAGTGAGTCTGCCGGGGGCCGACGAACTGTTCCGTACGACAGGGGGAATGGCGCTCCAGCCGTCGACCCCCCGGCGCCAGGCCGGCAGAGGCGAGCCCCGGGTGCCCGCTCCCGCGGGGGAGAGTGACGCGGCGGCCGCCTCGGCGGAGGACGCGCCGCAGTCGGTGCCCGCGCAGGGCGGCGACGGCGCGGGCGCGGAGCACGTGGCGGCGGAGGCGGAGCCGGTGGACGCGGGCGAGTCCCGCAGCCGGTCCGCCGCCGCGGAGCGGCCCGTGCGGCGTGCGGCGGCGCAGGAAGGCCCTGCCGCCGTGCCGCCGCGCAAGCGGGGCCGCGGCACCCCGCGCCGGCCCAGCGGGCGGGAACGGCACGACGAGAAGATCACCGTGTACGTGTCCGCCGAGGAACTCATGGACCTGGAGCACGCCCGCCTGGTGCTGCGCGGCGAGCACGGCCTGGCCGTCGACCGCGGCCGCATCGTCCGGGAGGCGGTCGCCGTGGTCCTGGCCGACCTGGAGTCCCGCGGGGACGCCAGCATCCTCGTACGACGGCTGCGCGGGCGGTAGCGGTAGCCTGCGGGGGCCATGACCTCGAACGACGCTCCCCCTCCCGGCGCGCACGCCGGACGCCGGCGCGCGCTGGGGAGGGGCCCCGGTGCCGAGCCCGTGGCACGGCCTGCGGTACCGGTCACGGCTCCCGTGGAGGTGCCCGAGCCGCAGCCTCCCGAACCGCAACCTCCCGAACCGGAGGCCGTCGAGCCGGAGGCCGGTGAGCCGGAACCCGAGACCGTCGAGCCGGAGCCGGAGCCCGTCGAGGCTCCACTGCCTCCACTGCCTCCCGCGGATCCCGCCGGCGCACCCGAACCCTCCGACGGTGTCTTCAAGGTCCGCCTCTCCAACTTCGAAGGCCCCTTCGACCTCCTCCTCCAGCTGATCTCCAAACACAGGCTGGACGTCACCGAGGTCGCCCTGTCCAAGGTCACGGACGAGTTCATGGCGCACATCCGGGCCGTGGGGCCGGACTGGGACCTGGACCAGACGACCGAGTTCCTCGTGGTGGCCGCCACGCTGCTCGACCTCAAGGCGGCCAGACTGCTGCCCTCCGCCGAGGTGGAGGACGAGGCCGACCTGGCGTTGCTGGAGGCCCGGGACCTGCTGTTCGCCCGGTTGCTGCAGTACCGGGCGTACAAGCAGATCGCCGACATCTTCAGCCGGCGCCTGGAAGAGGAGGGCCGGCGCCACCCCCGTACCGTCGGACTGGAGCCGCACCACGTCGAACTGCTGCCCGACGTCGTCATCAGCATCGGCGCCGAGGGCTTCGCCGGGCTCGCGGTCAAGGCGATGCAGCCCAGACCCGAGCCGCAGGTGTACGTCGACCACATCCACGCCCCGCTGGTCAGTGTGCAGGAGCAGGCCGGGATCGTCGTCGCGCGGCTGCGCGAGCTGGGCGAGGCCGGCTTCCGCGAGCTCGTGGAGGACACCGACGACACGCTCACCGTCGTGGCCCGCTTCCTCGCACTCCTTGAGCTGTACCGGGAGAAGGCCGTCGCCCTGGAACAGGAGACGGCCCTCGGCGAACTCGTCGTGCGGTGGACCGGAGGGGACGGGGACGGGGATGCGACGCCCATGGTGACCGACGAGTTCGACCGGCCACCCGAGGACACCGGGAAGACGGACACCGGGAAGACGGAGAACAAGAAGCCGGAGACCAGGAAGTCCAAGGGGCCCAAGGAGGAGGAGAAGGCGTGAGCGAGGAGACCATCGAGCCGGGCGCCGGGCGGTCCCCCGTCGCCGAACTCGAGCTCAAGCCCGCCCTGGAGGCCGTCCTCATGGTCGTGGACGAGCCCGCCACCGAGGAGCACCTGGCGAAGGTGCTCCAGCGGCCCCGGCGGCAGATCGCGGACGCGCTGCGCGAACTGGCCGACGAGTACACCCTGCAGGGCCGCGGCTTCGAGCTCAGGCTCGTCGCCGGCGGCTGGCGCTTCTACACCCGCCCCGAGTACGCCGCCGCCGTCGAGGGCTTCGTGCTCGACGGCCAGCAGGCACGCCTCACCCAGGCCGCCCTGGAGACCCTCGCCGTGGTCGCCTACCGCCAGCCGGTCAGCCGCAGCCGCGTCTCGGCCGTACGCGGAGTCAACTGCGACGGCGTGATGCGCACCCTGCTCCAGCGCGGTCTGGTCGAGGAGGCGGGCGCGGAACCCGAAACAGGTGCGATCCTGTACAGGACGACGAACTACTTCCTGGAGCGGATGGGCCTGCGCGGTCTGGACGAGCTCCCGGAGCTCGCGCCCTTCCTCCCGGAGGCGGAGGCGATCGAGGCCGAGACCCAGGAAGGCGTGCCGTCGTTCGACCCGGACGCGCCCGACGCGCCCGGCGGTCAGGACGCAGACGACTAAGACGGAACATTGATGCGAAGCAGCGGCAGGAACAGCGGACGCGGCAACCACCGCGGCGCCGGCAACAACCGGGACGAGCGGCAGGGGCAGGGACGTCCCCGCAAGCCCCGCCCCGAGGAGCGCCGCTACGACGTGGGCACCGGCGCCACCAAGGACGGTCCGAAGCCGGGGCGCGGCGGTGCGGCCCGCGGCGGCGCCAAGGGCGGCCCGAAGAAGGCGCAGCAGCCGCAGGGGCAGGGGCGCGGCCGTACGGCCCCCGCCCGCTCCCGCGAGTACGAGGCGCGGGCCGAGGAGCGCAACCGCGAGCGGTACGCCGGCAAGAAGGACGTCAAGCTGCCCAGGACCTTCCCCGGCGCCGAGCAGGAGGGCGAGCGGCTGCAGAAGGTCCTCGCGCGCGCGGGCTACGGTTCGCGGCGGGCCTGCGAGGAACTGATCGAGCAGGCGCGGGTCGAGGTCAACGGCGAGATCGTCCTGGAGCAGGGCCGCCGGGTCGACCCGGAGAAGGACGAGGTCAAGGTCGACGGCCTGACGGTGGCCACGCAGTCGTACCAGTTCTTCGCGCTGAACAAGCCCGCCGGCGTCGTCGCCACCATGGAGGACCCGGAGGGCCGCCAGTGCCTCGGCGACTACGTCACCAACCGCGAGACGCGCCTGTTCCACGTCGGCCGCCTGGACACCGAGACCGAGGGCGTCATCCTGCTCACCAACCACGGCGAGCTGGCCCACCGCCTGACCCATCCCAGGTACAACGTGCGCAAGACCTACCTCGCGCACATCGTCGGCCCCGTCCCGCGCGACCTGGGCAAGAGGCTCAAGGACGGCATCCAGCTGGAGGACGGCTACGCGCGCGCGGACCACTTCCGGGTCGTCGAGCAGACCGGCAAGAACTACCTGGTCGAGGTCACCCTCCACGAGGGCCGCAAGCACATCGTCCGCCGCATGCTCGCCGCCGCCGGCTTCCCGGTCGACAAACTCGTCCGTACCGGCTTCGGCCCCGTCACCCTCGGCGACCAGAAGTCGGGCTGGCTGCGCCGCCTGTCCAACACGGAGGTCGGCCGGCTGCTGCAGGAGGTCGACCTCTAGACGGGTGCTGCCCGGCAGGCCGACGCGTGGCGGACACGGTGCAGGAAGTCCGCCACGCGTCGGCGGTCGGGCTCCTCGGGGAGGGGCGAGCGGTGGGACGCCTCTTCGGCCTGCGCCGCCAGGCGGGTCATCCAGGACTCGACCGCCGGCCACGGGACCTCGCCGCGTCTGACCACCAGCAGCCGGTCGCGTTCGTCGCCCACGTCGAGGGTCAGCCGGCCGGTACGCAGCAGGTCACGGGCGCTTGCCAGCAGCCGTAGCAGGTGCATGGCGTGCTTCCAGCGCGGGGCGCCGTGCGCGCGCAGGTCCGCGTCGAGCCTGCGGCGCTGGCCGAGGGCGTAGCCGGTGAAGGTCTCGTACGCCCGCCGGGACAGGAGCGCCTCGCGCAGGGCGAGCAGTTCGCGGCCCGTGTCGTCGGCGTACTCCACCAGCGGTGAGTGCAGGCACTCCAGGATGTTCGGGTTGGCGCGCAGCGCCAGTTCGCAGAAGCGTTCCAGCTCCCAGCTGAACTGTTCGGGCAGCGGGCCGTCCACGTGTGTGGGCGGCTTCTCGAAGCGCCAGAACAGGGGGGTGGGGGCGAGAAAGACGCCCCGGCGGTCCGTGTCGCTGTCGTCGGTCGCCAGCCCGAAGGCCCGCGAACCCATGACACAGGCGTAGATCGTGTGGTCGCGTACCAGGTCCCCGGGCTGCATGCCCGGGAGCGTACGCGGATCCTCACGTCAGGCTGATGGAATTTCCCTCGACCTTGACCGGCCTCGCGGGCAGCGGCCGGGTCGCCGGGCCGTGGGCCACGGAGCCGTCGGCGATGCGGAAGCGGCTGCCGTGGCAGGGGCAGTCGATGGTGCCCTCGGCGACCCGGTTCACCGTGCAGCCCTGATGCGTGCAGACCGCCGAGAAGGCCTTGAACTCGCCCTTCTTCGGCTGGGTGACCACGACCTTCGCCCGCGTGAAGATCATGCCACCGCCTTCCGGGATGTCCCCCGTGCTCGCCAGCACCCGCCCGGCGGCGGCCGTGCCCGCGGAGGGGAAGGCCGCCGTCGCGGCGGGTGGGCTCTGCGAGGGGTGGGACGTCTC
>NZ_POTZ01000142.1 GCF_003236365.1 Streptomyces sp. NTH33 | reverse complement strand
CCCCTGACCGCACCCCTGCGCGGCGTCGTCCCGCCCGTGTGCACCCCGCTCGACGCCCACGGCGACGTCGACACCGCATCCCTGGCCCGGCTGGTCGAGCACCTGCTCGGCGGCGGCGTCCACGGGCTCTTCGCCCTGGGTTCGACCAGCGAGGTCGCCTACCTCACCGACGCGCAGCGGAGCGTCGCCCTGGAGACGGTGGTCAACGCGGTCGACGGACGCGTACCGGTCCTCGCGGGCGTCATCGACACCACCACCCCCCGGGTCCTCGACCACGCCCGCGAGGCGGCGCGGCTCGGCGCGGACGGGCTGGTGGCCACCGCGCCCTTCTACACCCGCACCCACCCCCGCGAGATCGCCGGCCACTTCCGCCGGATCCGGGAGACGGTGGACCTGCCGCTGTTCGCCTACGACCTGCCGGTCTCCGTGCACAGCAAGCTGTCCACCGCCATGATCCTCGACCTGGCCGCCGACGGCACCCTGGCGGGTCTGAAGGACAGCAGCGGCGACGAGGGCTCCCTGCGCCGCCTGCTCGTCGCGCTCGGCGGACGCGAGGGACGCGCCCGGGGAGCGGCACCCGCCTTCTCCGTCCTCACCGGTTCCGAACTCACCGTCGACGCGGCGCTGCTGGCCGGCGCGGACGGCGTCGTCCCGGGCCTGGGCAACGTCGACCCGGCCGGTTACGTCCGGCTCTACGAGGCCGCCCGCACCGGCGACTGGTCGCTGGCCGTCCAGGAGCAGGAGCGGCTCACCGCCCTGTTCGCCATGGTCGACGCGGGTCCCGAGGCCGAGATGGGGCGCAGCTCCTCCGCGCTGGGCGCGTTCAAGGCGGCGCTGCGCCTGCTGGGCGTCATCGACTGCGGCGACACCGCGTTCCCGCAGATCCAGCTGGGCGCCGCCTCCGTCGCCGAGGTCGACGCGCGGCTGCGCGCCGTCGGGCTCACCCCGGTCCGATGACCGCGTCCCCCGCCCCGGGCATCGCTCCGGTCATCGGCCTCGACCTCGGCGGCACGAAGATCGCCGCCGCCCTGGTCGGCCGGGACGGCACGGTGCTGCGCCGGCACACCCGTCCGACACCGGCGCGGGCGGGGGCGCAGGCCGTGCTCGACGCGCTCGCCGCCGCCGCCCGCGAGGTGGCCGGCGGCGCCCGGGCGATTGGCGTCGCCGCCGCCGGCGTGGTGGACCCCCGCACCGGGACCGTCACCAGTGCCACCGACTCCATCGCCGGATGGGCCGGCACCGCCCTGGCCACGGGCCTGTCCGACCGTACGGGGCTGCCGGTCGCCTGCGACAACGACGTACGCGCCACGGCCGCCAGCGAACTCCCCGAGGACGGCGACCCGCTCGCCTCCCTCGTCTACGTCGCGGTCGGCACCGGAGTCGGCGGCGCCGTCGCGGTGGACGGCCGGATGCTGCACGGCAGCGCGGGCATCGCGGGCCACCTGGGCCATGTGCCCAGCCCGGAGGCCGCCGGGCTGCCGTGCACCTGCGGCGGCACCGGCCACCTCGAGGCGATCGCCTCCGGGCCCGCGATCACCGCGCTGTACGAGCGTCTGAGCGGCCGGCCGGCCGACCGCCTCCAGACCGTGGCGGAGCGTGCCGCGGCGGGCGACGCCGCCGCGCGGCAGGCGATCACCACCGGGGCGCGGGCCACCGGCCGCACCGTCGGCGGCCTGGCCAACGTGCTCGGCCCGCACCGTGTCGTGATCGGCGGCGGCGTACCACGGATCGGCGACCTGTACTGGTCCGCGCTCACCGACGCCTTCCGCGCCGAACTGATGGCCCCCCTGCGCCCCCTGCGCCCGGTGCCTCCCCGCCTCGGGCACGACGCCGCCGTCCTGGGAGCCGCCCTGCTCACCCGCACCGCGCCCCTGCACCACTCAGGAGAAACACGATGACCACCACCCCCTCGCCCACAGCCGCCGCCGTCGCGGGCCGGCTGATCGTCTCCTGCCAGGCCCCCGAGGGCGACCCGATGTGCGACACCGCGACCCTGGTCCGGCTCGCGCGCTCCGCCGAGGCCGGCGGCGCCGCCGCCGTCCGCGTCAACGAGCCCGAGGTGGTCGCCGCCGTCGCCGCCGCCGTCGCCGTGCCCGTGATCGGGCTGTGGAAGGACGGCGACACCGGTGTCTACATCACCCCGACGGTGCGCCACGCCCTGGCCGTCGCCGAGGCCGGCGCGCACGTGGTCGCCGCCGACGCCACGGCACGCCCGCGCCCGGACGGCAGCTCCTTCGCGGACCTGGTGGCCGCCGTGCACGCGGCGGGCGCCCTGGTCATGGCGGACGTCGCCACGCTGGAGGAAGGCGTGCTCGCCGCCCGGCAGGGCGCCGACTTCGTCTCCACCACCCTGTCGGGATACGCGCCCGGCTCTCCGCAGCAGAGCGGCCCGGACCTGGAACTGGTCGCCGCCCTCGCCCGCGCGACCGGCACCCCGGTCGTCGCCGAGGGACGCATCGGCACCCCCGAGGAGGCGGCCGACGCGCTCGCCCGGGGCGCCCACAGCGTCGTCGTCGGCACCGCCATCACCGCCCCGACCGCCCTCACCCGCCGCTTCGCGACCCATCTCACACCCCGCTAGCGGCGGTTTTACCTGCCGACGGTGCTCGACGACGAGCCCGTCCGGCATCCTGAGTCACCGTGCACCACACAGCGCCATCCGAGCCGCCCCGGTACCGCCGGACGAGCCGCAGCCAGTGGAAGTCGTTCCTCGCCGCCTGGATCGGCTACGTCCTGGACGGTTTCGACTTCGTCCTGATCACCCTCGTGCTCACCGAGATCAGCGCCGACTTCCACCTCGACACGGTGCAGGCGGCGAGCCTGGTCTCCGCCGCGTTCGTCACCCGCTGGCTCGGCGGCGCGCTGCTCGGTGCCCTCGGTGACCGCTTCGGGCGGAAGCCGTCGATGGTGACCAGCATCCTGCTGTACTCCCTGGGCACCTTCGCCTGCGGATTCGCCTGGGACTACACCAGCCTGTTCGCCGCCCGGCTCGCCATCGGCATGGGCATGGCCGGCGAGTACTCGGCGAGCGCCGTCTACGTCATGGAGAGCTGGCCGGTGCGCATGCGCAACCGGGCCAGCGGCTTCCTGATCTCCGGCTACTCCGTCGGCACGGTCCTCGCCGCCCAGGTCTACCAGTGGGTCGTGCCCACGCTCGGCTGGCGCTGGATGTTCTACCTCGGCCTCCTTCCCGTGCTGGTCGCGCTGTGGATGCGCCGCGTGCTTCCCGAGGCCGCCGACTGGGAGGCCTCGGTCGCCGAGCGGGAGCGGCGGCCCCACCCCTTCCGCCCGCTGTTCGCCACGCGGGCCAGGGCCACCGTCAACGTGGTGCTGGCGGCGGTCGCCACCGTCTCGCTCCTCGCGCTCTTCACTCCGCTGGGCGACGGTCTGGTGCCCGTGCTGTCGGTGCTCGCGGGAGCCTGCCTGATCGCCTTCGCCGTACAGCTGGGCGGCCGTCGCGGCCGGCTGCTGTACGTGTCGATGACCGTCACGGTCTTCTTCGCGTTCCTGTACTCCTGGCCCGTCCAGGCGCTGCTGCCCACCTATCTGAAGACCGACCTGGGCTACGACGCCGGCCAGGTCACCGACGTGCTCTCCTACGCGGGCTTCGGCACGATGGCCGGCTGCTGGCTGGCCGGGTTCGTGGGCGACCGGATCGGCACCAGGAAGGCGTACGCCTTCACCCTGCTGGCCTCGCTGGTCTTCGTCTTCCCGGTCTTCGCGGTGCGGGACAGCCTGCCGCTGCTCGGTGTGCTGCTGTTCGTGCTGCAGGCCACCGGCTTCGGCGTCTCCGGCCTGCTGCCCCGGTACATCGGCGGTCACTTCCCCACCCACACCCGGGCCGCCGCACTGGGCTTCACCTACAACGTGGGCGCCCTGGGCGGCGCCGTGGCCCCCGTGCTCGGCACCCGCCTCGCCTCCGGCATGGACCTGGGCCGTGCGCTGGCCGTCCTCACCTTCTCCGGGACGATGATCGTCGTACTCCTCGTCGGCTTCGACGTGCCGGGCCGGCTGGGCCGCCTCCTCGACCCGGACGGCCCGGCCGATCACCTCCTGACGGAGGAGGACCGCGGCAGGACGCCTCAGTACACCTGACCGACGTGCGCCAGCGCCTGCTTCAGCAGCACTCCGTGCCCGCCGGGCATCTCGCTCTGCACCGCTTCGGAAACCGCCTCCTGGGGGGAGAACCAGACCAGGTCGAGGGCGTCCTGGCGAGGGCGGCAGTCGCCGGCGACCGGCACGATGTAAGCCAGCGACACGGCGTGCTGGCGCGGGTCGTGGTACGGCGTGATACCGGCCGTGGGGAAGTACTCGGCGACGGTGAAGGGCTGCAGGGAGGCCGGCACGCGGGGCAGCGCCACCGGGCCGAGGTCCTTCTCCAGATGGCGCAGCAGGGCGTCCCGCACGCGCTCGTGGTGCAGCACCCGGCCGGAGACCAGGGTCCGGCTGACCGTTCCGTCCGGCCCGATGCGCAGCAGCAGGCCGATGCTGGTCACTTCACCGCTGTCGTCGACGCGCACCGGCACCGCCTCGACGTACAGGATCGGCATACGGGCGCGCGCCGACTCCAGTTCGTCGGTGCTCAGCCAACCGGGCGTGGTCTCGGTCATGTCAGACATCGCTTGATCATACTTTCACTTGCTCTCAACCGGGAGGATCGGTAAGGCGGGAGAGCTCCGCGAGGACGGGGAGCTCCGTGAGGCCGTAGACCCGCCGGGCGTTGTCCCGACCCGTCCACCGGGCGATCCGCACCGCGTCCGCCGGGCTCAGCTCGTCGGCGTCCACCCGTTCCCCCAGCAGCCCGGCCAGACCTTGCCGGAAGGCCACCGCGCCCAGGTGGTGGAACTCGGCCACACCGTAGGCGTCGGAGCTGTACAGCAGCTTGCGGAACGGTGTGATCTCCAGGGCCTCCGCCAGCACGGCCCGGGCCCGGGCCGGACCGACGTAGTGCAGCGCCAGCCCGACGTCGAGGTACACCCGCTCGAACACGGTGGCGAGGTAGGCGGCCTGGCGCTGGTAGGGCCAGCAGTGCAGCAGCAGGACCGGGATCGTGCCCGCGGTCAGGTGCAGCCAGTCGGTCAGGCGGGCGGGGTCCGCGCGGTGCAGCCGGATGTCGCTGTCGCCGAACCCGGTGTGCAGTTGCAGGGGCAGGCCGAGGTCGACGGCCGTCCACAGCAGGTGCCGTACGAGGACCGGGTCGTCGAGGCGGTGCGGTGCGCGGGCGAGCCACTCCGCCGCCGCCCGCGCGACCTCCTCCTCCGAGGGACGTCTCGGGTCCAGGCCGAAGCCGGTGCGGTAGGCGGCCACCGACTTCACCGCCACCACGCCCGGCCGCCGCACGGCCTCCCGCGCCGCCACGTGGAAGGCGGCGCCGTACTCGCCGGGCTCGACGCCCCGCGCCGCCACGGCCTCCGCGACGGACTCCAGCCGTACGACCTCGTACGCCACCGCGTCGCCGCCCGCCGCCCGGGCCAGCTCCGCCGGGGTGGTGGTGCCGTGGCCGGGCACGTAGCCGGTGTCGACGCAGTACGCGGCCGTACCGGCGGCGGTGAGGAGACGCCGGTTGACCTCCGCCGCGCCCAGCTCCGCCCGCCGGGCCAGGTACGCGTCGGCGGGCGCGTGCCGCGGCAGGTCCAGGACCGGGGCGCAGTGGCGGCGCACGGCCACCCCGACGGGGCTGTCGAACGGCGAGATCCCGCTGCCGGGCCACACCGCGCCCTCGGTGATCAGGGACTCGAACCCCGTCCGGTCCAGGCCGGCGGTGACGACCCCGTGGCAGTGGTGGTCCACGAGCGGCAGCGCGGCCAGCACCTCGTGCACCGGCCCCGCGGCACCGGCCGGCCCGCCGTCCATCAGTACCTCCAGCGGTAGGCCGCCGCCACCTGCTCGTCGTCCAGCCCGTCGGCCGCCGCGATCTCGCCCTGCCGTACGGCGGCCACCGCGTCCGCGAGGACCGGCCCGAGGGCGGCGCGCACCACCGCGTCCCCGCGGAACGCGGCGACGGCCTCCGCCAGCGAGACCGGCAGGCGCCGTACGCCCCGGGCCGCCGCCTCCGCGGCGCCGAACCGCGCCGGATCCCCGGTGATCTCCTCGGGCAGGGACGCCGACGACGTCGTCCCGTCCAGACCGGCCGCGATCAGACAGCCCAGTGCCAGGTAGGGGTTGGCCGCGAGGTCGACCGGCTTGACCTCCAGGTTCGCGGCCCGGTCGCGCAGGCCCCGCGTCCCGGTGACGACGCGGACGGCCGCCTCGCGGGTCTCCCGGCCCCAGGCGGTGAACACCCCCGCCCACTGGGACGGTCTGAGCCGCAGATAGCTGGCCGGGCTCGGCGCGGTCACCGCCGTCAGGGCCGGCAGGTGGGCGAGCAGGCCGGTGATGAAGGACTCGGCCTCGGCGGTCATGCCGTACCGGCACGCGCCGCCGGAGTGCAGATTGGTCCCGTCGCGCCAGGCGGACAGGTGGACGTGGCCGCCGTTGCCGACGCCCCGCCCCAGGACGGCCGGTGCGAAGGAGACCCGCAGCCCGTGCCGCCGGGCCACGGCCCGCACGGTCTGCCGCACCAGCATGCTCCGGTCGGCCGCCGCCACCGGGTCCGCCGCGCCGACGGAGACCTCGAACTGCCCGGCCGCGTACTCGGGATGGAACTGCTCGACGTCCACGCCCTGTGCCGCGAGGGCCGCCAGCAGGTCGGCGGCGCAGTCGCTCAGCTCGACCTGGCGGACGGCGCCGTAGGCCGGACCGGACACCGCGGGTTCGAACGCGTCCTCCGGGGCCGTTCCCCGGCCGGCGGACCACTCGACCTCGACGGCCGCCTTGAAGGTCAGCCCGTGGCGCCGCTCGGCGTCCGCGACGATCCGGCGCAGGAAGGTGCGGCTGCATCCGGGGTGCCGCTCGCCCTCCTGCGTGATCCGGTCGACCGGGGCCCACGCCCAGCCCGGCTGCCCGGACAGGACCACCAGGTGGTCGAGGTCCGGGTAGAGCCGCAGGTCGCCGTCCGGGGAGCCGAGGACGTCGGTGGTGACGCTCGAGTCGTCGGCCAGGAAGGTGTCGAACACCGGGGACATGCCCACGCCCCAGGCCGCCGCCGTGGCGAGTTTCGCCGTCGGGACCGTCTTGACCCGGCCGATCCCGGCGGTGTCGACATAGGCCAGGACGACGCCGTGCACGCCCCGCCCGGCGAGCTCGCCGCTGAGCGCGGTGGCCCGTTCGACGTCACCGGGACGTCCGCCGGGGACGGGGTCGGCGAGGGTGGTCATACGGCCTCCTCGGAACGCGGACGGGTTCGAGCGGGCCCGGACGAACCGGCGGCCGGTGTGCCGCCCGTGTCAGGGTTTCACGGCCACCGCGCCGAACTGCGGCACCGCGGCGGGGGAGCCGGCGTCGGCACGCCACCGCGAGCACGGCACCAGACCCGGCTCGACCAGGTCCAGGCCCTCGAAGAAGGCGGCGACCTCGGCGCGGGGCCGGGCGGCGATCGGCGGGGTGGCGTTCTCGTTCCAGAATTCCATGGCGGCCACGTTGCCCTCGCCGCCGAGGTCGGCGTCGAAGGTCGGGTGCGTCAGGACCAGGAAGCTGCCGGAGGGGACCGCGGCCACGACCCGGCGGACGATGTCGCGCGCCTTGTCGGTGTCCAGGACGAAGTTCAGGATGCCGAGCATCATCACCGCGACGGGCCGGCCGAGGTCGAGGGTCTCGGCGGCGCGTTCGACGATGGCCTCCGGGTCGTGCACGTCGGCGTCGATGTAGGCGGTGGCGCCCTCGGGGGTGCTGGTCAGCAGGGTGCGGGCGTGGGCGAGGACGATCGGGTCGTTGTCCACGTACACGATCCGCGCGTCGGGGGCGATCCGCTGCGCGATCTCGTGGGTGTTGTCGACCGTGGGCAGCCCGGTGCCGATGTCCAGGAACTGCCGGATCCCGCGCTCGGCGGTCAGATGGCGCACCGCCCGCCCGAGGAACTCGCGGTCGGCGCGGGCCACGTCCCGGATCACCGGGAACATCCCGGCGACGTGCTCGCCGACCCGCTGGTCGACCTCGTAGTTGTCCTTGCCGCCGACCCAGTAGTTCCACACGCGCGCGTTGTGCGCCACCCCGGTGTTCAGCCTCGGCGACCCGCTCGACGGGGTGTGGCTCTCGCTCACGTCTGCGCTCCTGCCCTGTGTGATGCCCTGACCGCGGCCGGCTGTGGCCGTCGCCGTCATTGTGCCGCTCGGTGATCACGGTGTCCCGGGAAACGGCGGAACCAGTGGAACCGGCGGAACCGGCGGAACCGGCGGAACCGGCGGAACCGGTGGACCGGAGAAGCCGGCCGGCCTCCTCCAGCCAGGAAGGAGTCCTTACCAAAAGCCGGTAGGGTGGGAATGCCGCCGCGCGGCAACGGAGCCGGCGCACCACCCCCAGGACTTCCAGGCGCCCTCGCGCCGCCGGCAGAAAACGGACATGCCCAGCACACCCTCGCCTTTGCTCACCACCCCCGGACTTCCCACCGCCCCCGCCGACATACGGCTGGTCGTCACCGACATGGACGGCACGCTCCTCGACGACGCCAAGCGGATCCCCGCCGGCCTGTGGCCCACCCTGGCCGAGCTGCGCCGCCGCGACGTGCTCTTCAGCCCCGCCAGCGGCCGCCAGTACGCCACGCTGGCCGAGCAGTTCGCCGGGAACGACGAGGGCATGGTGTTCATCGCGGAGAACGGCACCTACGTCGTCCGGGACGGCGTGGAGCTGAGCTCCGACCCGCTCGAGCCGTCCGTCGTGGCCCGCCTGGTGAAGGCCGTACGGGACCTCGCGGCGCGGGGAGTGGACGTGGGCGCCGTGGTCTGCGGCAAGCGGTCGGCCTACGTGGAGCGGACCGACGAGGCATTCCTGGCCGAGGTCCGCAGGTACTATGTACGGCACCGGATCGTGGCGGACGCCTCGGCCGTCGACGACGACGTCATCAAGGTGGCCCTCTTCGACTTCGGGCCGGCCGAGCGGACCACCGCGCCGGCGCTGGCGTCGTTCGCCGGCACCCACCAGGTCGTCGTCTCCGGCGAGCACTGGGTCGACGTCATGAACCCGGCCGCCAACAAGGGGGCCGCCCTGCGCCGGCTCCAGCAGGCCCTCGGGATCACCCCCGCCCAGACCCTGGTGTTCGGCGACTACCTCAACGACCTGGAGATGCTGGACGCCGCCGAGTGGGCGTTCGCCATGGCCAACGCCCACCCCGAGGTCATCGGCCGGGCCCGCCACCTCGCACCCTCCAACAACGACAACGGCGTCCTGCGGACGATCGCCCGGCTGCTGCACCTCCCGCCCGGCCTGAGCGGCTGACCGCCGGTCAGCCGGGTGTGGTCTCCTCCACCCGGGTGTCCGGGTCGTCCTGGCCGTCCCGTTCGTCCTGGCGGGAGGGGCCGGGCCGCCGCGTACGGCGCAGCCGCCGGCCGGCCTCGGAGCAGCGGTCGGCGAAGTCGACGTACCGGGCACCCCAGCCCGGAGGCGGGAATCCCAGGCGGGCCTGGAGACGCCGGTACAGACGGCCGACGTCCGGCAGCAGTTCGGAACCGGCGGAGGGCGCCGGAACGTCGTCGGCCAGTGTCAGATGGACACCCCCGGCGTACTGCGACGACATGTTGTAGAGGAACGCCCCCAGGGTCGCCAGCGCCGTACCCAGCACCACTTCCAGTGTCACGACCCCGCCGGCGATGGCGAGCGCCCAGCCGAAGGAGGGCCAGGCCTCCGGGTCCAGCACGCTCAGCATCCCCCAGACCAGCATCATGGTGACGAGCACGCAGACCCCCAGCCCCACCAGCAGCAGACAGCTCGTCGTCATCACCGACCAGGGGTCGGCCCTCGATATGCGCAGGCGTACCGTGCGGCGGTCCCGCTGCGGGCGGTCGGCTGGGGTCATGCCTTGCTCCTCACGGTGGGGACACGGTGGGTGCGACCGCCTGCGCGGCACGCACGACGGCGGTCCGTCAGGCGGTGACGGCGCCGCGGGCGGCGGTGACGAGGTGGTGCCGGGTGATACGGCCGACCTCGTGCCAGAACGGCTTCGCCGTCAGGTAGGCGCCCAGCACGGAGAGAACCCCGAGGGAGACGTCGACGCTGAGCCGGCCCTGCTTGGCCCAGTAGACGTCCTGCAGGTCCAGCAGCAGGGCGAACTCGTCGCAGATGAGCGCGGTGCCGCAGCCGTAGGCGGCCGCGACGGCCGGGTGCCCGACGGCGCGTTCGTCACCGCGTACGGCGATCAGGCCGAGGGTGGCCAGGGTGACGATGCCGATGTTGTAGTGGTGCAGGTGCTCGCCGCCCGCGGAGATATTGCCCCAGGGCAGCCAGCCGCCCCGGATGCCGTGCGTGATGACGCGGACCGAGCCGAAGGTCACCCCGAACGAGATCCAGGTGATCACCAGTGACCGCTGTACGGGGGTCAGATGCCGGTTCGCCGCCTGACGCCATTTGTGCACGAGCGGTGGCCTGCCGTGGTCGCGGCGGCGCGCTGCGGTGAGTCTCATGGCTGACCGGCCTCCCACGCCGAACCGGTACCGCGGACGGCGTCGGACCGTCCCGGACACGCCACTGGTGTGCGCGTTCGACGTTAGGCGCGCGGGCCGCGCTCCGCATGTCCGCCGACGTGCGGCGGGGCCGCTCGGGTGACGACGGCGGTGACGGCCGTGGCGGCCGTGGCGGCCGTCGGCGGTCAGGCGACGTGCTCGAGGCACTCCTCGGCCACGTGCCTGTCGAGCGCCGCGCGCACCAGCGCGGCGGCGAGCACGGCCGGTTCGGTGTCGCCGGCGAGCTCGACGAGCCGGCCGGGGTCCTCGGGCAGGCCCAGGCGCCGCGCCCCGGACAGCGCCTTGCCGTCCAGGTACGGCGCCACCTCGGGCCAGACCCGCTGGACCTCGCGCAGGAAGATGTCCGCGCCGGCCGGGCCCAGCCCCGGCACCTCCCGCAGCAGGCCGCGCAGCGCGGAGACCTCGCCGTGGGCCTCCTCGCGCAGCCGGCGCAGGTCGCCGCCCCAGCGGCCGGCCACCAGCCCGGCGCCGTCGCCGAGCTGGGTGGCCGTGCGCTCGTCGTACCGCCGGTAGCCGCCCCGGCCCAGCGCGTCCACGCGTTCCTGCCAGTCGGACCCGGCCATGCGGCGCGGGTCGCGCAGGCCCGCGTCCGACAGCGCCCGGGCCGTGGCGACGGCGACCGAGCCGCGGATCCGGGCGCTGAGGAGCACGGCGAGGACCAGCAGCCGGTACAGCGGCTGCGGGGTGTCCTTCAGGGTGATGCCGGCCTCCTGGGCGAACGTCTCGCCGTGCGTCCCGACCAGCTCCCGCAGGACCCTGGTGTCCCGGTCCCGGGTCACCGGGCCGCCTTGAGCGGATCGTGTCCGAGGGTCATCAGCCGGTGCCGGCGCCGGGTCTCCTCGGCGTCGCCGGCCTCGGGCACGGGCTCGTTCTCCAGGTCCGCCCGGGCGGTGACCGTGTCGACCACCTCGCGCATCACGCGCAGGTCGTCGTCGGTCAGATCGGTCCGCCGCTTCCGCAGGACGGAGAGCACGTGCTGCCCGGTGGGCGTGCCCGCCTCCTCGGGCAGCGGCTCGGTGGTCTCGGCGGCGTCCCGGACTCGCAGCCAGTCCGCCAGTTCCTGCGAGGTCATGTTGACCACACGGTGGAACTCCTCCCACAGCGCGTCGAGTTCGAGAGCGTCGGCCATCGGATGCCCCTTTCGTCCGTTCGTCCGTTCGTCCGTCAAGGAGGCGGGCGGGCGCCGGTCAGACCTCTCCGGTCACGTTCTCGGCGGCGAACATCCAGCGCTGCTTCTCCAGTTCGGCCGTGATCGCGATCAGCAGGTCCTGGGTGACCGGGTCCGGCTTCTCGGTCGCGTCGATGCGCTCGCGCAGCCGTGCGATGGCCGCCTCCAGGGCCTCGACGACGACCTCGACGACCTCCGTGTCGCGCACCCAGCCGTCCTTGGGGCCGGGCAGCGTGAAGGCCGAGGCGATGGTCTCCGGGCGCCCGTCCGGCGGCAGGCCGAGCGCGGCGGAGCGCTCGGCGACCGTGTCGGCGAACTCGCGGGCCGCCGCCACCACTTCGTCGAGCTGCAGGTGGATGGAGCGGAACCGCGGCCCCACGATGTTCCAGTGCGCCTGCTTCCCGATCAGGGAGAGTCCGAGAAGATCCACGAGAGTACTCTGCAGCGCCTCCCCGGTGACCTGACGGGCCGAGTCGGGAATCGTGCTCTTCACAACAGTCATACGGTGGTTCTCCTTGTGGAATCGTCTCTGGCGGTACGGAGCAGTGCGACGCGTTCCTCCTCGCCGGTCCCGCCCCACACACCGGAGGTCTGTCCGCTGCTGAGCGCGAAGGACAGGCACTCGGTGGTCACCGGGCAGCGGGCACAGATGCGTTTGGCGCCCTCGACGTCCCGGAGCGCCGGTCCGGTCGTGCCCACGGGGAAGAACAGCTCGGGGTCCTCGCCCACACAGGCGGCACTGCGCAACCACTCCATGAGGGCGCGGGTGCCCCGGGTGTACTGGGGCAAACAACCGCGCCGGTGCAGCTCAGCGCGCGAGCACGCCGTCCAGGAAGCCCGTCACGTCCGCGAGGACCTCGGCCCGGTTCGTCTCCAGGAACACCTCGTGCCGGGCGCCCGGATAGATCCGCTCGGTCAGGGTGCCGCCGAGCCGCTCGACCCCGACGCGGCTCCCGTCGAGCGGGACCAGCCGGTCGTCGTCGCCGTGCAGCCACAGCACCGGCAGCGAGCCGACGTCGCCGCCCTCGTCGACGGTTTCCAGGGCCCGGGCGAACGCCTCCACCGTCGGCCGCTTCATCGGGCCGTGCCAGACCAGCGGGTCCGCCGCGTACGCCGCGCCGACCGCCGGGTCCCGGGAGAGCGCGGCCGGGCTGATCGGTGTGTCGGGGATCTCGTCCAGGGCGAGCAGCCGGCCCGGCAGCTCCCAGGCGCCGATGACCGGCCCGGACAGGACGAGCGCGGTGAGCCCGTCGCCGTACCGCTGGGCGTAGCGGGCGGAGACCAGCCCGCCCATGGAGTGGCCGACCAGCACGAGCGGCAGCCCGGGGTGCGCGGCCCGGGCGAGGCCGGCCACGGCGTGCACGTCGGTCACCACGTCCTCGAAGTCCGCCACGGCCACGCGCTCGCCCGCCGACCTCCCGTGGCCCATGTGGTCGGGGGCGTACACGACCGCGCCGTGCGCGCCGAGGACGCCGGCCAGTTCCCCGTAGCGGCCGGAGTGCTCGCCGTACCCGTGCACCAGGAGGGCGACGTACCGCGGTCGCGGGTGCGGCCACTCGCGGACGGCGAGTGCGCCCCGGGTGCCGGCGAGGACGTGATCGCGGATGTCGGTCATGGTTCCTCCCAGGTGGCGAGACGGATTCCTACCCCGTGCTTGTCAGGACATAGCATCGGTCTCTGCATGAACACGATGACGCTCTGGCACATATCCGGCTGGGGGTTCGCGGCGCTCGCCCTCGCGGCCCTGCTCGTCGGCTTCTCCAAGACCGCGGTCAGCGGGGCCAACACGGTCAGCCTCGCCGTCTTCGCGGCCGTACTGCCCGCCCGCGCCTCCACCGGAGTGCTGCTGCCGGTCCTGATCGCCGGTGACGTCCTCGCCGTCCTCACCTACCGGCGGCACGCCCACTGGCCCACGCTGTGGCGGCTGTTCCCGGCGGTCGCGGCCGGAGTGGTCGTCGGCACACTGTTCCTGATGTGGGCCGACGACGAGGTCGTACGGACCTCGATCGGCGCGATCCTGCTGCTGATGGCGGCCGTGACGGTGTGGCGGCGCCGCACCGCCGGGCGGGAGGCGGAACCGGAGGCGGTCACCACCCGCGCGGGCCGCCTCAAGGCCCGCTCCTACGGCGTCCTCGGCGGCTTCACCACGATGGTCGCCAACGCGGGCGGCCCGGTGATGTCGCTGTACCTGCTCTCCGCGGGCTTCCGCAAGCTCGGCTTCCTCGGCACCTCGGCCTTCTTCTTCCTCATCGTCAACGTCTCCAAGGTGCCCTTCAGCGCGGGCCTCGGCCTCATCGACGCCCGCTCCCTGCTCCTCGACGCCGTCCTCGTGCTCTTCGTCGTCCCCGGCGCCCTGCTCGGCAAATGGGCCGTGCACCGCATCAACCAGCGGCTGTTCGAGCAGCTGGTGATCGCGGCGACGGTCGTGGGCGGTCTGCAGCTGCTGCTCCAGTAGCCGGTCAGCCGCTGCTCCGGTAGCCGGCCGGTCAGGAGGTCATGCGGGACAGCGCGGCGCGGAAGCGGTCGTAGCGCTCCACCCCCGTCACATCGTCGGCGCGTCGTGGGCGTCCCGCGACAACGCCCCAGATACTTACCATGAAGATGGTTGCCAAGGGGATGAGCAGCCATGTCAGAGGGGTCAAGGTCGTCCTCCCTTTCCCGAGTGGATCAGCGGGTAGGGCGACGATGGCACACATGATCAGCTCTACATTTTGTACGACGAGGCGACTCCCTGCTTTTCACCCGGACAGGTTCAGGGCCGAGTGTCATGCGCCGGTCGGGAGCACCCCAAGTGATCGTTAAGATGAGCCGGGTTGCCGCGACCCGTATGCGCTGCCCGGCTGATGCCGCGCCCGCTGCGGGGAGCGGGTGTGAGGGCGGGACTTCGG
>NZ_POTZ01000141.1 GCF_003236365.1 Streptomyces sp. NTH33 | reverse complement strand
AGGCACGATGGCTCTCCTCCAGGGTGCGGGCTCGCACACCGTGCCGACTCCCGTGCTGACGCCACGGGGTTCGACGGCTCCTCCGTCGGTGTGACGTCCCGTGCGGCATCCGGTGTGATGTTCACCGCTGTGGGCGCGGGGACTGGGCAGCTACATTACCCATGAGTAGCATGGGGTCTGAGCGCGCGCTCAGCGCTGCGCGGCAGTGCCATCCCGCACCCTGGAGGAGAGCCATCGTGCCTCGTACCGTCAGGGACGTCGTCTTCGTCGACGGCGTCCGCACCCCGTTCGGCAAGGCGGGCCCGAAGGGCATCTACCACGAGACCCGAGCCGACGACCTCGTCGTGAAGGCGATCCGGGAGCTGCTGCGCCGCAACCCCGGCCTCGACCCGAAGAAGGTCGACGAGGTCGCCGTCGCCGCGACCACGCAGATCGGCGACCAGGGCCTGACCATCGGCCGCACCGCCGGCATCCTCGCGGGCCTGCCCACCTCGGTCCCCGGCTACTCGATCGACCGCATGTGCGCGGGCGCGCTGACCGCCGTGACCACCGTCTCCGGCTCCATCGCCTTCGGCGCGTACGACGTCGCCATCGCGGGCGGTGTCGAGCACATGGGCCGTCACCCGATGGGCGAGGGCGTGGACCCCAACCCGCGGTTCGTCAGCGAGAAGCTGGTCGATGAGTCCGCCCTGTTCATGGGCATGACCGCGGAGAACCTGCACGACCGCTACCCGCGGATCACCAAACTGCGTGCGGACGAGTACGCGGTGCGCTCGCAGGAGAAGGCCGCCAAGGCGTACGCCAACGGAAAGATCCAGGCCGACCTGGTCCCGATCTCCGTCCGTCGCACCACCCCCGAGGGCGGTGAGACCGGCTGGGGCCTGGTCACGGCCGACGAGCCGATGCGCCCGGGCACCACCCTGGAGAACCTGGCGAGCCTCAAGACGCCGTTCCGTGTGCACGGCCGGGTCACCGCGGGCAACGCGGCCGGCCTGAACGACGGCGCCACCGCCTCGATCATCGCGAGCGAGGAGTTCGCCCGCGCCAACGACCTGCCGGTCAAGATGCGCCTGGTCTCCTACGCCTTCGCGGGCGTGGAGCCGGAGGTCATGGGCTACGGCCCGATCCCGGCCACCGAGAAGGCGCTGGCCAAGGCGGGTCTCGGCATCGGCGACATCGGCCTGTTCGAGATCAACGAGGCCTTCGCCGTGCAGGTCCTGGCCTTCCTCGAGCACTACGGCATCGCGGACGACGACGCGCGCGTCAACCAGTACGGCGGCGCGATCGCCTTCGGCCACCCGCTGGCCTCCTCGGGCGTCCGCCTGATGACGCAGCTGGCCCGCCAGTTCGAGGAACAGCCCCAGGTCCGCTACGGCCTGACCACCATGTGCGTCGGCTTCGGCATGGGCGCCACGGTCATCTGGGAGAACCCGCACTTCGACGGAGGCAACAAGTGAGCACCACCGCTGAGCTGTTGAAGGGCGCGGCCGAGCTGTTCCCGGACGAGGTCGTCACGCAGGCGCACGTACGCCACTTCGACCTGCCTCTCGGTGCCGGGCGCTTCGCCCTCATCACCCTGGACAACGGCCTGGACCACACCAAGCCGACCACCTTCGGCCCGCAGTCGCTGGCGAACCTCGACGCCGCGATCGACCAGGTCGAGAAGGAGGCCGCGGACGGCGAGATCGCCGGCGTCGGCGTCACCGGCAAGCCGTTCATCTTCGCGGTCGGCGCCGACCTCAAGGGCGTGGAGCTGCTCAAGGAGCACGAGCACGCGCTGGCCATCGGCAAGGGCGGCCACGAGGTCTTCAAGCGCCTGTCCCAGCTGGCCGTCCCCACCTTCGCCTACTACAACGGCGCGGCGATGGGCGGCGGCGTCGAGGTCGGCCTGCACTGCACCTACCGCACGGTGTCCGCGGCCCTCCCCGCCTTCTCCCTCCCCGAGGTGTTCCTGGGCCTGGTCCCGGGCTGGGGCGGCTGCACGCTGCTGCCGAACCTGATCGGCGCGGACAGGGCCGTCACGGTCGTCATCGAGAACAGCCTCAACCAGAACAGGCAGCTCAAGGGCAAGCAGGTCTACGAACTCGGCATCGCCGACGCGCTGTTCGAGGGCGCGGACTTCCTGGAGCAGTCGCTGGTCTGGACGGCGTCCGTCCTCAAGGGCGAGATCGCGGTCGAGCGCCCGGCGATCGACCGCGGTGAGGCCTGGGACCAGGCCGTCGCGCGCGGCCGGTTCATCGCCGACTCCAAGGTGCACGGCGCGGCCCCGGCCGCCTACCGCGCCCTGGACATCATCGCCGCCGCGAAGAACGGCGACCTGCAGCAGGGCTTCGACGCCGAGGACCAGGCCCTCGCCGACCTGATCATGGGCGGCGAACTGCGCGCCGGCATCTACGCGTTCAACCTCGTCCAGAAGCGCGGCAAGCGCCCGGCGGGCGCCCCGGACAAGAGCCTCGCCCGCCCGGTGACGAAGGTCGGCGTGGTCGGCGCGGGCCTGATGGCCTCCCAGCTCGCCCTGCTCTTCCTGCGCCGCCTGGAGGTGCCGGTCGTCCTGACCGACATCGACCAGGAGCGCGTCGACAAGGGCGTGGGCTACGTCCACGCCGAGATCGACAAGCTGCTCGGCAAGGGCCGTATCAACCAGGACAAGGCCAACCGCCTCAAGGCGCTGGTGACGGGTGTCCTGGACAAGGCCGAGGGCTTCGCGGACGCCGACTTCGTCATCGAGGCCGTCTTCGAGGAGATCGGCGTCAAGCAGCAGGTGTTCGCGGAGGTCGAGGCGGTCGCCCCGGCGCACGCGATCCTGGCGACGAACACCTCCTCCCTGTCGGTGACGGAGATGGCCTCGAAGCTGAAGCACCCCGAGCGGGTCGTCGGCTTCCACTTCTTCAACCCGGTCGCGATCCTGCCGCTGCTGGAGATCGTCCGCGGCGAGAAGACGGACGACGCCTCGCTGGCGACCGCCTTCGCGGTGGCCAAGAAGCTGAAGAAGACCGCGGTGCTGGTCAAGGACGCCCCGGCGTTCGTGGTCAACCGCATCCTGACCCGCTTCATGGGCGAGATCCAGAACGTCATCGACGAGGGCACCCCGGTCGAGGTGGCGGAGAAGGCGGTGGAGCCGCTGGGCCTGCCGATGTCCCCGCTGGTCCTCCTCGAACTGGTCGGCCCGGCGATCGGCCTGCACGTCTCGGAGACCCTCAACAAGGCGTTCCCGGACCGCTTCAAGGTCTCCCCCAACCTCAAGGCGGTCGTCGAGGCCGGCAAGCGCGGCTTCTACGTCTACGACTCCGGCCGGCCCGAACTGGACCCGGAGGTCGCCGCGCTCCTGAAGCAGGGCGACGTGGTCCTGACGGAGGACCAGGTCCGCGCCCGTGTGCTGGACGCGGTGGCCCAGGAGATCGGCCTGATGCTCGACGAGGGCGTCGTCGCCGAGGCCCAGGACATCGACCTGTGCCTGATCACCGGCGCCGGCTGGCCCTTCCACCTGGGCGGCATCACGCCGTACCTGGACCGCGAGGGCGTCAGCGAGCGGGTGAACGGGAAGCGGTTCCTTCAGCCGGGGGTGGCGTCGGTTCCGGCGTAGCACCGGCCGCCATGTGAAGAGGGTCTCCGCTCGCTGCGGAGGCCCTCTTCGGACCAGCGCGTCGTGCGCCCTTCCGGAAGGCGCACCCCGCTCAGGACGCGTCTCGGAACAACACACCGGTTCCGCTTGCAGACCCCTCAAATGTGGTAGGCGGGCCGCCGACCTGCATGGGTCGGTTGGGCAGGAGGGGCGAGCACGGTGCCACGGAGTATGAGCGACATCGCGGTTTACGCAGGTCCACACCGTGCTACCACAACGACGGCTCCCAGAACCGGAATCAGCGTGTTGTTGATCTGCAAGCCCTTAGTGATTCCCTCCCTGGTACGGGGCCGTCTCCGCCCCGGCAGAGGTGTTCATGACGGTGAAGAGAACCCGGGTCACAGGTGACTCTCCGCCGGAGGCGTCCACCGCGAAGACGTCGACAACGTGCATGCCCCCGTTCCAGAGCCCGCTCGAATCCCACGACCAGCTGCCGTTCAGGGCGACCGCGGCACGCCCCAGCAGCACGCCGTTCTCCCGGAACCCCACCTGGGCGGCGCCTGCGGCGGACCCGGCGAACACCACCCGGGAGTCCATCACCTGCTCGTGGGCCATGGGCTCCAGCACCACTGGGGCGGACGGGCTCACCCCCACCGCCGACAGCACGGGACCCCGGTTCGGATGCGGCATCCCGGGACCCGCCGGAACGGGCGCGGCCGCGCCGTCGGCCGCCGTGAAGTTCACCTCGATCCGAGCCGACTGGAAACCCGCCGGATCCACCGCGTAGAGCTTCACGGGGTGCTCGCCCTCGCTCCAGGCCCTGCCCAGCTCCCAGGACCAGCTGCCGTCGGCGGCGACATCGGTTTGCCCCAGGTACTTGCCGTGCTCCCAGACGACCACTCGGACGGCGCCCCGGGCATGACCTGTGAACCGTACGGAGTCCCGGCGCACCTCCTCCCGCGGCACTGGCGCCGTCACCACGGGCGGCGGGAACTCCTCCCCTCTCACCACGGAGGTGGCGGTGAGGTAGGCGGTGATGGCTGACCGGTCGCGGTCAGGTTCCTCGTGCCCGTTGCGGACGTGGCCGAGGCGCGGTGGGAGGCCGTCCGCGAGCAGGTTCAGAATGCCCATGAGCGCGGGTACGTTGCGCCGGGTGACCTGGGTGTGGTCGGTGATGAACGGCGACTCGCTGTAGATGAAGTTGAAGTTCTCGTACCTCTGGAAGAGGCCCAGGAAGGGCTCCACCTGCTCCGGGTACTGCTCGTCCTGGGGCGAGGAGAGCAGGTAGATGTTCGCGGTGCGGTTGGCCTCGGAGCGGACCAGCTCGGGCAGGATCGCGTCCACGGCCCGCACGTTCTCCTCCGGCACCCCCTCCCCCAGCATGAAGGCGGCCACCCTGGGGTGGACCTTCCGCACATACGTCCCGATCAAGAACTGCGGCACGATGGAGACGATGTTGCGGAAGCCGTAGCGCAGCCCGAAGTGCAGTGCCGCGCTGCCGCCCTTCGAGCCGCCCCACATGGTGACGTCGTCCGGGGTGAGGGACAGGGCCTTCATGACGTTGAAGATCAGCGCGGCGACGGACTCCTCCAGCCTGAAATCCATCTCCTTGCACAGGTAGTAGCTGTTCGTCCCGTGGAACCGGTCACGGATCCACAGGATGTTGGCCCGCACGTTGTCGAAGACTCCGTTCGACCAGCCGTAGTCGTCGGGGGCCGAGAAGTTGGCGAAGACGACGACCAGGTGCCGGTTGCCGCTCTTGGCATGAGCGAAGCGGTATTCGACCGGGAACGTCCCCGAGGCTTCGATGCCGACGAGCGGTTGCCGGCCGTTCGCGGGTGCTTTGGGCATGTGCGTGAATCCAGTCTCTGATGTGCTGCGAACCCGGCTGGGCTCAGTACCCGGTGGCCGGCGCACCGGCCGAAACGTTCATGACGTGCGCACCCGACCGCGCCACCGCGTGCTCGGAGACGGTGAACCGGACATCGGTGCGTGCAGACTGGTAGCCGTTCGCGTCCACGGAGAAGAGTCTGACCACGTGGGGGCCCGTGCTCCACGGCTTGTCCCGGTTCCAGACCCAGCCACCGTCGGCGGCGACCGGAGCGGACGCCAGGTATGCGCCGTTCTCCCAGATGCTCACACGCACGGCTCCGGGCGCACGCCCCGCGAAGTGAACACCTTCGGGAGGCAGCAGCCCGTCCGCCGCGGGCACGGTCACGACGGGTGGGGCGAACGAGTTCTGCATCACCGAGGTCGACTTCAGATAGGCGTCGATCTGCGACTTGTCGGCGTCGGGTTCCTCGCACCGGTGGCGGGTGAGGCCGATACGGGGGGTGATTCCCTCGACGAGCAGGTAGGCGATCCCGAGCAGAGGCGGAGTGTTGCGCTGGGTCACTTTCCCGTGGTCGCTGATGAACGGGGACTCGCTGAAGATGAAGTTGAAGTTGCGGTAGCGCTGCAACAGCCCCAGGAACGGCTCCACCTGGCTGCTGTACTGCTCGTCCTGCGGCGAGGACACCAGGTAGATGTGCGCGTCCGGGTTCCCACCCGACTCCAGCAGGCCGGGCAGGACCGCGTCGAGGACACGGACGTTGTCGTCCGGCATCGCCTCACCCAGCATGTGCCGGCCGACGTCCGGATACACATCGCGTACGAACGTGCCGACCCGCAACTGCGGAACGCTGGCGACGATGTTGCGGAATCCGTACCTCAGGCCGAAGTACAGAGCCGCGCTTCCGCCTTTCGAGCTGCCCCAGAGGGTGACGTCGCCGGGTGTGAGTCCGAGGGAGCTCATCACCTTCGAGATGAGCCCGATCACGGAGCTCTCGACGGCGAAGTCCATGTCCTTGCACAGGTAGTAGGTGTTACCGCCGTCGAACCGGTCACGGATCCAGAGGATGTTGGACCGGAGATTGTCGAGGATGCCGGTGGCCCAGCCGTAGTCGTCCGGAGCGAAGAGGTTGGCGAAGACGACCATGAGGTGCCGGTTGCCGCTCCTCGCGTGGGAGAAACGGTACTCGACGGGGTAACCGCCAGAGACGTCTATCCCTTGGATCACCTGGCGGCCCTTCGCAGGTGCTTTAGGCATGATGAGGTTCCACTCTTTGGTGTTTGAAGGGCCGACCAGCCATGCTGTCCTGATGCCTTGGTCCATCCCCCGGCCCACGCCCGGCCGCCGCGGACGCAGGGCCGTTGCCGCCGCGGCGGTGCTGCTGGTCCTCGCCGCCGCCTTGACCGTGGCACAGACGTCCGAGCTGGCCCGGCCCTTCGCCTCGGAGCGGGCGCTCACCGTGGCGACCTGGAACATGTGCGGTGTGGAGCAGTGGAACTGCCGGGGAACCGGGAGCCGCGCCGCGAAGCGGGACGAACTGGAAGGGCTCGTCACCCGGTCCGGAGCCCGGGTGGTCTTCCTTCAGGAGGCCTGCGCCGGTGACCTGGAGACGGCACGTAAGTCCCTCGGTCGGTCCTGGTATATGGAGTTCCGGCCCTACGCCTGGCGCGACGTCTCGGGCCGCACCAGCGGCGTGCGCTGTGTCGGGCCCGGGCAGGGTGCCGCCGGTTTCGCGCTGCTCTCGTCGTACCGGCTGTCCGCCGTCACCGTGGTGGCCGCACAGCAGCCCTCCACAGGGCTGCGCCGGGGCATCCTCTGTGCCACGGTCGCGGCGCATGACGTCCGGGTGTGCACCGCCCATCTCAGCCCGCCGGGAAGCGACCGCGCCCACCCGGCCTGGGAGTTGCGCGATGACCAGCTCAGGGCACTGGCGACCGCGGTGCCCGCGCGGCGCACGGTCTACGGCGGTGACTTGAACGTGGACCCGCCGGGACCGCGCAACCCCGCCTCGTGGGTCTGGTCGGGCGGGCCCTACGGTACGCACCGGGAGTGCGACCAGGCATCTGCCTCGTCCCGTTCCGGCCGGGCCACCCATGTATCCGGGCACAAACTGGACTACTTGTTCACCGGCCTGCCCCGCATCCGGTGCACGGTACGCAACACCGGCGTGTCCGACCACTTCGCCCTGCTGCTCCGGGTACGGACCGGCTGAGGAGACACCGAGGGGACGCCCGTCCGGGCGTCTCGGAGTGCCGGGCATGGTGGCCGCCTCCGGCTGCTTCATGGGCGCGGTCATGGCTACCGACGGCTGTTCGGGACGGCCGGCCGTCGACGCGGCCCGCCAGGGACACGGCCGGTCGGCGTCACACGATCACGTCCTCGTACGCCCGGCCGTCGCCCGACTGCGGTGGCGCGGACCGTCCGAACGGCTGCTGACGGCCTGCGGGCGTCATCTCCGTTGCCTGGGAAGGAGCCGCGGGCCGGGACTGACCGACCGGGGAGGGGCGTTGCGCCGGATCCGGTTGGAGCGGCATCGCATTCACCATCGCACCCGCCCCGGCCTGGGGCTGCTGCGCGGTACGCCGTGACGGGACGAACCAGGCCTGGGCGTCCCACTGGAGCGGGGTGAGCGCGCGGCCCGCGTGCCGGGTGTCGACCGTGCCGACCGCCGGAGCGTGCGCGTCCTCAGGTGCGAGATCGCCACCCGCGACCAGCATGCGGTCGGCGAGTCGCGCGGAGGCATACCCGTCGTCCAGGTCGCAGAATTCACGCTGGAACCAGCGGTAGCGCTCGGCGTAGGCGTCCTGGATGTCGTCGATGGCGCGGATGGCGGTCACCAGCTCCTCGGACGTGGACAGCAGGGGCCCGGGCGCGCTGCGCTCGAAGTCGAAATAGAAGCCGCGCAGGGTGTCGCGGTAGTGGTCGAGGTCGTAGGTGAAGAAGAGGATCGGGCGGCCGGTGTTGACGTAGTCGAACATCAGGGACGAGTAATCCGTGATCATCACGTCGGTGATGAGCGAGAGGTCCGCCATGTCCGGGTAGTCGGAGACGTCGAACACGAAGCCGTCACCGGCCCCCGGGACGGGGTCCACCACGTTGGGATGGCGGCGGACCAGGAGCACGTGGTCGGCGCCCAGCCGAGCGCGGGCGTCCTCGAGGTCGATGCGGAAGTCGAGCTTGTACTTTCCCGGTGCGTAGAACTGGTCGTCGCGCCAGGTGGGGGCGTACATCACGACGCGCTTGTCCCTGGGCAGCCCGATGCGCCGGCGAATCCACTGCTCGCGCTGCTCCGTGCCAGGACGGCACAGGATGTCGTTGCGCGGGTAGCCGCACTCGACCATCTCGCCCGGGAAGCCGAAGGCGCGCTTGAGGATCGGGGTGGAGAAGCTGTTGGGCGAGACCAGCATGTCCCAGTTCTGCACCTCCTTCTCGACCCGTTCCAGGTAGCGCTGATCGGCGAAGTGGATGGCCTCGATGTCGTGGCCGATCTTCTTCAGCGGGGTACCGTGCCAGGTCTGCACGACCACCTGGCCCTCACGCTTGACGAACCAGTCGGGGAGGTGGTTGTTGGCGACGATGTACCGGCTGGTGGCCAGGGCCTCGTACCACTCGGGGGACCACATGCGGACGGCGGTGACGCTCGAGGGGAGCGGAACCTGGTCGTCGCGCACGACCCACAGGTGGTCGAGGCGGGCTCCGCGCCGGAGCAGTTCCTCGTGCAGGGCCCGGGGGCTGTCGGAATACTGGGTGCCCTTGAAGGTGTCGAAGAGCACCGCGGGGCGCACCGGTGTGCGACGGGCCGCCGGATAGGCCTTGGTGCGCAGCAGTTTCTGGCGGTACGGGCCGCGGGCGTGGTCGGGCATGGCGGAGTGGACGAGCAGGCTCAGACGGTCGTAGGCCTCCGCCTGGAGTTCGTAGCGGCGCTCCTTCTCCCCGTACTCCTGCGGGAGCGCGGCCACGAGATCCTGTTCGATCTTCACCATCAGGTCTTCGAGCCGGTCCTCGCGGGCCACCGCGGAGAGGTCCTGGCGGCGCAGGAAGAAGTCCCAGCGGCCGGCCGCGAGCGGGATGTCGCCGCCCAGGGTCCGCATTGCGGCCGGGGTCAGCACGCAGCGGAAGTTCCTGCCGTCCCAGACGAGGGGGACGTTGCGTTCGGCGCCATGCACCCGCGAGCGCACGACCATGTGGGCGGAGCGGTATTCGGACTCGGAGAGCCGGTCCATGACCGCGTACCGGCCGTTGATCTCCAGCGAGCCGCCCTCACGCCAGGCGATGCTGGTCGCTATGGGCAGGGTCGCGCGCTCGAACAGGACCAAATAGCCGGAGCCGTTACGGTGCACGACGACCTCGCGATCACCTTCGCGGGTCTGCAGCGAGGCGGGCATGCGGTAGTGCCCGTCGGCCATGTCCTCGGCCATGACCGGGTAGATCGTCATCTTCCGGCCCTCGACATGGAAGGTGGTCTTCCAGCCGTTGCTGCCCATGCTCCAGGACTGCGGGATCTCCGCCTCGTCCTGGGCCTTGGCCCGGAACCCCGGGACGAGGGTGCTCAGCGGCAGCCGGGTGGTGAAGGTGCACCAGCCCTCACCGCCGGGAGTAAAGCGCACCCAGGCGTCGTGGCAGCCGGCACCGCCCATGCTGGTGACCCGGAACTTGCCCCATTCGGGCACGGTGGGGCCGAGGTAGACGCCTCGCAGTTCGAGCTGTTCACCGACGAGGCGGTGTCCGGTGATACGGCAGCGCACGATCTCCACGCGCAGCTTGAGCTTGCCCTGCACGAACAGCGGCAGGACGCGCGTGTTGCGGTCGACGTACCGGTACTGCGGGTTGGCCGCGCTGCCCGCGGCGCCCCGGTCGATGCCCCGGTACCGGAACAGCCCGCGGCTGAGAACACCGGCGGCGACGTCCCAGGTGCCTTCGACCCACTTGTCCTTGTGCTTCAGACGGCTCGTGTCGAAGTGTGCCTCAAAGCCGGCCCAGTCGTAGCAGTAACGATTCTGTTGTGACTGCTCGGTGGCCTGCGGTGCATAGGTGGTCTTCGCCGAAGCGATGAGCGTGCGCCCCTGCTTCTTGTTGCGCAGCGCGATCGCCTTCACCGACATGTGCTTCTTGTGCACGTTGATGAAACGGATGTATGCCGTGCCGGTGAGCGTCAGCAGATCGGAGTCGGAGTTCCATCTGGCCCCGGTGAGCGAACCGTGCAGGGACAATTCCTTGTCGAGACGGTACGCCTTCTTGTCCAGGCCCACCTCCCGGTCCCCGAGGTAGGGGTACTTCAAGTAGCGGTGGAAGCGGCGGTGTACGGGCATGGGGCCGCCGCGCCGCTCGAACTCGATGACTTCGAGAAGTTCGACCAGTCGCCCTGCCCGCACCAAGTGCCACTTGACCCGGGCGTCCGCGGGCAGTTCGTCGATGATGGTGAGGTCGGCTTCGTCGAGGAACTCGTTGGCCCACTGCATGAAGGCCTCGCGGTACTCCTCGTCGGCTTCCGGCAGTACCTTCAGATGGAGCATCAGGTCGGACTTCAGGCAGGCGAGGTCGTACTTGCGCTTGCTCTCCTCGTACTGACCCGAGCGCGGATCGGCGAGGAAGCGGCTGACCGACTGCACCGCCGACACCCGGTCGCGCAGATTGGACAGTTCGGTGTGGCGCTGCGTGATCGAGGGGGCCGCCCCGCCCTCCCGGCGCCGCCAGAAGTAGACGATGTCTGTGATGACATCGACCTTCTCGGCTCGGAAATGGGCGAACATGTTAACCCAGGAGTCCTCGTACAGGACGCCCTCGGGGAACTCGATGGAGTGGTGGTCCCAGAAGGACCGCCGGAACACTTTGTTCCAGACGGTGCGGTCGTAGATCAGCGCATCGAACCTGGTGATGTGGGTGCCGCGCCGGTTCTTCTGCATCGGCCCCTTGTGCAGCGGGGACTGCCACTTCTTCGTGGAGTTCATCATCTGCACGTTGCCGGAGACGAAGTCCGAGCCGGACTCCTCCAGGGTGCGCACCAGCAGTTCGTAGGTGTACTCGGGGATGACGTCATCGCCGTCGACGAAGGCGAGGAACTCACCCTTGGGGTGCATCGTGCGCAGGCCGGTGTTGCGGGCGTGGCCGGGGCCGTACGGCTCCTGACGGATGAGCCGGAAGCGCGGGTCACGGGCGCAGAAGCCTTCGGCGATCCCGGTGGACTTGTCGGTGGAGCCGTCGTCGACGAGGATCACCTCGAAGTCGCGGAACGACTGGCGCGCTATCGACTCCAGGCACTCTGCGAGGTAGACCTCCACGTCCTGAAACGGAACGACAACACTCAGACGCGGATGGACCGCCAATTCGTACTCCTACCCACACACTTCGCCCACTGGACGACACACCGCCCCCACAGCGGACGCCCACCCCTGTTCGGCGTGCCCGACCGGCTCCCTGGCCGCTTAGGACATCGCGCAATCCCGTGATCTTTGGTGAAGCCCCCCCCAACCGCCGATCATAAGTTCGACATCTTAGGTGAATCTTAAGCAAGGTCAAGAGAGATCAACGCGCCGTACCGACGAGCCGCCCCAAGGCCTCCCCCCGCAAGACCCGCCGGTCGAGTTGCCTATAGTTCTCCCACTGCATTGACCACACAGTGGGCCGGCCTCCCCCCCACCGGGCCCTGCCACTCCGCTGGCGCGGAGCCCGTAAGGAGAGGAACCGAACACGATGTCGAACACGACAGAATCCCGGCGTGCCCCGAAGGCACCGGTCGCCGGACGTCCCCCTCGCACCAGGAGACGCTGGGGACGCATCGTGCTGTTGACACTGCTGGTGCTGGTGCTGGCCGCAGGAGGCATCGGCTACTGGCTCTACGACAACCTCGACGGCAACATCAAGGATGTCGACATTGACAAGGCCATCGGCGACGACCGGCCCGAGAAACTGCCCACCTCCGGGCAGAACGTGCTGATCCTGGGTTCCGACTCGCGTGCCGGCGCGAACGCCGCGCTGGACACCGGCAAAGTCGCCGGCGCCCGCTCCGACACCGCGCTGGTGATGCACATACCCGAGGGCCGCACCAAGGCCGTCGCCATCAGCATCCCCCGCGACACCCTGGTCACCCGCCCCGAGTGCACGAAGTCCGACGGCACCACGGCGGCGTCGGCGCAGCGCGTGATGTTCAACTCCATCTACGCACAGGTCGGCCCGGCCTGCGTAGTGAAGACAGTGGAGCAGATCTCCGGCATCCGCATGGACCACTACGTGGAGATAGACTTCGCCGGCTTCAAAGGCCTGGTGGACGCGATAGACGGGGTCACCGTCACTGTCGACCAGGACATCCACGACAAGTCCAGCGGCCTCAACCTGACCGCCGGCACCCACCGCCTGGACGGCACCCAGTCCCTGCAGTTCGTCCGCACCCGGCACGGCGTCGGTGACGGCAGCGACCTCGGCCGCATCGGCCTTCAGCAGCAGTTCATGCTGGCCCTGCTGAGCGAGATCAAGAAGCAGGACCTCCTGGGCAGCCCCACCAAGGCGTACAAGGTCGCTGACGAACTCACCGCGGCCCTCACCACCGACTCCGAACTCGCCTCGCTCACGAAGCTGGCGGAGTTCGGGCGCAGCCTGAATGGCGTCGACCCCTCCAGCATGGAAACGATCATGCTGCCGGTGGCCTACGACAAGATCGACCCCAACCGGGTGGTGGCCGCGGAGCCGCAGGCGACGCAACTGTGGAAGGCGCTCCGCAACGACACCGAGATCCCCGAGTCCGCGAAGAAGTCCCCGGCGACCGGCGGTTGACCCTCACGGCGGGGCCGCCCTCGCCCAGCAGTCAGTCCCCGCAAAAAAGGGGGGAATGTCAGAGTCGGCGCCAGCGTGTGAGGGTCAGTCCGGCGCCGGCCTCCTGGCGTGCCACCTTCGGCACGCCGTCGGGGCCGATCAGCGCCATGACCACCCGTCCGCGCCTGTCCCGGGCCAAGGCAGGAACCCCTTGACAGAGCTCCGCCAGGTCATACCACCAGAAGCCGTCCACCTCCTTCCCGGGGGCGCCCAAGCCGAGCACCGCGGACCCCTCAGGACCGCGGTGGGCCAGCAGAACCCAGTCGCCGCCGTCCAGCGAGGTGCGCAGCGTCGCATACGGCCCCTCGGTCGCGGATCCGCCCAGTGCAACGGGCGAGCCGCCCGCCCGCCAGACTGCGGCGCCACCGGAGACGGCGTCCGCCCAGAGAAAGGCGGGCCGGTCCGGAGTGGTCTCCAGTGCGGCGACTGTGCCCGGGACCGGGCTCAGCGAGAAGCCCCGTGGGCCCGTGAACTCACCACCCGGCTCCAGTTGGCGCCAGACGAGCACTCCCGTCTCGGCCGCGACACAGACCTCGATCCGTCCACCGGCGAGGACCACCGCCGCAGGCAGTGCGTCGACACCGGCGCCCCGCAGGTCCTCCCAGGGCCGCCACTTGCCGTTCGGGGTTTCACGACGCAGCATCAGGCCGCCCTGGGCACCACGGACGAAGACATGAACGGTGCCGTCCGGCGCGATCGCGCCCACCGGCGGCCCCAGTCGCGCGCCCTCCTCCCGGTCCTGCTGAGGGTTGCCCAGCGAGCGCCAGTCGGTGAAGGCGCGCCCTGTCTGATACTGGATGGCGTGGACGATGTCGATGGTCCGCGAGCCGTCCGCACCGGCGCGCTTCCTGCGACCGAGAAAGTGCACGTAGGTGTCGGCGCCCTGCACCACTGTCAGATGAGTCAGCCCGGCCACGGCCACGAAGTACGGTCCGCTCCACTCGGGACCACCGGCGACGGCTTCCGTCCAGCGCAACAGTCCGCCGTCGGTTGGGGCGTAGAGACTGAGCCGGCCGTCCTTGCCGAGAGTGAGCCAGGTACCGTGGGCGGCCCCGGACGCGCCCCGTCCCCGCTCCGCGACAGCGGGCCCGTCCGCGGGAGCGGCTCCCACGAAGTCTGCCGGCCTTCTCCGCATGGCCTGGTGCACCTTCCTGTAGCCCTCCGTATCACTGATACGGGACCCCTGAAACTCGGAACATCATAAGCAATTCGTTCACCAGTTCCCCGGACGCTGCTCGCACACCTTGCCTGGACAACGCCCGGCCGACCGCTTCCCAGGTCGTCGATCTCGGACCCGGCGGTGGTCGCCGGTCGCCGACCCGGGCAGACTGCAGCGCTGGTGGGAACGGCTGAGCACCGGCGCCAGTCTCGGCAAGCCCGTGGAAACGGTAGGCCGGCTCACCACGGAGCGAACCCGCGCCCGGCCCCGACCGGAAGGACCCCCGGATGCCGACCCTGCC
>NZ_POTZ01000140.1 GCF_003236365.1 Streptomyces sp. NTH33 | reverse complement strand
GATCTGCTGGGGGGCCGGAGCCGAGAGGCGGACGGTTCCGGTGACGTGCATGGGGTGGTGCGCCTCTCTTCGAACTGGTGCCCGGGATCGCCGGGACGCAGCTCATGGTCGGGCACGGCCGGACACGTCACCAAATCACACGTTTTTGGCCCGTATCAACTCGTGCGGCGCCGCAAAAGATGCACCGTGACGCACCCCGGACCGCGAATCGTCCTCCGCGTGTCGCACCGGCACGCGCGCCAGGAGCCGCCGGGCCGCAGGGCTCAGGCCACGACGACGGTGGTGCCGGCCCGGCCGAGGGCGGTGCGCAGTTCGTCCGGGCAGGGCTTGTCGCTGATGAGGGTGTCGAAGCCGGTCAGCTCGCACACGCGATGGGCGGCCGTGCGGCCGAACTTGCTGGAGTCGGCCAGTACGTAGCGGTGCGAGGCGTTGGCGAGCATGGCCCGCTTGGTGGCGACCTCGTCGAGATGGAAGTCGGTGAGCCCGTAGGGGGCGATGCCGCCGGATCCCAGGAAGACGGCGTCGGCGCGCAGACTGCCGAAGAACTCCACCGCCTGGGCGTTGGAGCAGGCGAGGTCGCCGGCCCGGAGCCGGCCGCCGCTGACCAGGACCTCCACGTCTTCCGCGTCCCCTCCAGCCTGCTCGACGGCGTCTCACCCGGCGGAGGCCCGGTCCGCATCGGCCTGGACTAAGGCCTTTCCGGCGGGGCTGCCGGCGGGAACGGACCGTGTCCTGGCCGCTGTTCGCCGACCCGCCCGGTCGGCTCCGGCCGGCCCTCACGTACCATCGGCGGGCATCCCGTCAACAAGGAGACCCCGCCCGTGACTTCCGTCGTCGCGCCGTCCACGGACGCCGGTGTGCCGCACCCGCGGCTGCTGACCCGTACCGAGGACGGAATGCGGCTGCCCGCGCTGGTGTGGGCGGCCGGTCCGGGGTGGCGGATGATCAGCAACGCCGTGCTGGGCGGTGGCATCGGGGAGCGCGGCTGGGTCCTCAACGCGCAGGTGGCGCACGGCTATCGGCGTACCGACCCCGAACGCCACCTCGCCGAACTGGCCGGCTCGGCCGGCCTGGACGGGCCGGGAGTCGGCCTGATGACCGCCGCCGACGTCGAGGCCCACGGCCGGGCGTGCGACGGCGGCGCCGTCGCCGTCGCCACCGCGGGCGTCAGGGTGCGCGGGTGGGCCGCTTCGCCGGAACCGGGGGAGTGCGGCCCGCAGGCTCCGGGCACGGTCAACGTCGTCGTCGCGCTTCCGGTCGCGCTGTCGGACGCCGCCCTCGTCAACGCCGTCATGACGGCCACCGAGGCCAAGGTGCAAGCACTGCTGGAGGCGGGCTACGACTGCTCGGGCACTCCCACCGACGCGGTGTGCGTGGCCGCCCGCGTACCGGGTGCGGGGGAGGAGCTCCACACCTTTGCCGGGCCCCGCTCACTGTGGGGCGCCCGCCTGGCCCGCGCCGTGCACCGGGCGGTGCGCGGGGCGACGCCGGTCCCCGGCGGATGAGGTCCGGCCGGGCGTGACGGCCGGGCGCGGAACGCCGTCGGCCCCCGTGGGACGCTGCCGAGCTCCCACAGGGGCCGAGTGCCGTTCGGCGCCCGGACCTCGGTGTGCTACCCGGACCGCGACGGCGAGCCCGGTCGCGCCCCCGTCACCGCAGTGGACAGCAGGCCGGCCCTCGTCGGGACCGCCGCCGTCATGGGCCGCTCACCGAGGCGGCGGAGTGCTGGACCGCATGCTGTGGCCGGGGCCGGCTGAGCTGCGCGGTGAGCAGATGGGCGTCGAGCAGTGCCACGTCGGCGGTGCGGTCCGCCCGCGCGTAGCCGGCGAGCATGCGCTTGGTGAGCGTGAGCGCCTCGGGGGAACGCCTGACCAGCGGCCTGACCCAGGCGTCGACGGCCGCGTCCAGTTCGTCGACGGGCGCCACCTTGTGCAGGAGACCGATCCGGTGAGCGGTGGCCGCGTCGAAGGGCTCGCCGGTCAGCATGAGTTCGCGGATCCTGGCGGCTCCGCTCTCGGCGACCAGGCGGCCCATGGCACCTCCCCACGCGGGGGGTATGCCCAGTCCCACCTCCGGCATACGGAACCGGCAGGTGTCCGCCCCCGCGCGGAGGTCGCAGAAGGAGGCGAGGGCGAGGCCGGCGCCGACGACCCTGCCGTGCAGCCGGGCGACGGTGACCGCATGGGTGTTCTCCAGGGCGTCACACACGCGGTACGCCTTGTCGACGATGCGGCGCGTGGCGGCCCCGGTCGGATCCTCGGCCAGCGCCGCCTGGTACTCGCCCCGATCGGCGCCGAGGCAGAAGTCGTCACCCAGGGCCGACAGGACCAGCACCTGGATGTCGGGCCGTTCATGGAGGCTGTTGAGCAGGGCGATGAGGTCGTCGAGGGCCGCGATGTTCAGCGTGCTGTCCTGACCCGAGGGGTTGAGCCGGACCCGCAGGACCGCCCCCTCCTGGTCGACACGCAGCGCCTTGTACGGGAAGTCGGCGAAGTCGTCGGTCATGTCCATCATATGAGGGCGACATCCAGGTTCAGCAGGCGTCGGAAGGCCACGCGCGGCGCCCACGTCGGGCGGCGCACGAGGGTGAGGCCGGGGAACCGCCCGACCAGCTGGCGGAGGAGGGTCTGGGCCTCCAGCCGGGCGAGCGGCGCGCCGAGGCAGTAGTGGATGCCTCCGCTGAAGGCGAGGTGCGCCGGTTTGCGGTGCAGGTTGAACAATTCGGGATCCTCGTGCTTGGCGGGGTCGCGGTTGGCCGCCCCCACCATGAGATGGACCATTTCGTCCTTGCGTATCTCGACGCCGTCCAGCACGCAGTCCCGGGAGGAGACCCGGCTGATCACGTGGGTCGGCGGGTCGTAGCGCAACGTCTCCTCGACGGCGGCGGGCACCAGGTCGGAATGGACGGTGAGCCAGTCCCACTGGCGGCGGTGTTCCAGGAGCAGCAGCGTCATGGTCGACAGCAGTGTGGACGTGGTCTCCAGCGCCGCCAGCAGCACGAACAGGGCGAGGAAGTAGACGGCTTCGTCCGCCTTGTCCTGATCGCTCTCCATGGCGTCCCACGTGGCGATCCAGCGCGACACCGGGTCCTCACCCGGGTGGGCGCGCCGGTGACGCACCAACTCCATGAAATAGGCACGCAGCTCCGCCGTGGCCGCGTCGGACGTGGCCAGCTGGCTGGCGGAGGGCAGCAACTCCTGGGTGAAGACCTGGTCGTGGGTCAGCTCCCGCAGCCGGGGGAAGTCCGCGGTCGGCAGGCCGAGCCAGTACCCGATGGTGGCGATCGGCAGCTCCTCGCTCACCAGGGCGTTGAAGTCGGCCTCGCCGTCGCGCAGTCGCTCGCCGAGGGTGTCGAGGAGCCTGGTCGTGGTACGGCCGACCGTTCCGCTGATCTCCTGCAGGGAGGTGCGGTCGAACATGCCCGCCGACCGGCGCACCCAGGTGTGCTCGGGCGGGTTGAGCGCGGGCAGCGTCCGGCTCATCTCACGCGAGGACGGTGCCGTCCAGCGCGTGCCGTCTCCCTGCTGCTCCCGCCACCGTGCGTCGGGCTCCAGCCAGTCACGGCTGCGCAGAACCCGGTCGCACAGGTCGAATCCGGTGACCAGATGCCCTCCCCAGGGCGCTGCGACGACCGGGCCTCTCGACCTCAGCTCCGCGTAGATCGGAAAGGGGTTGGCCTGGCCTTTCGCTGTCCGCAGGCGCGAGAACAACGAAACGGCGAAACGTCTGTCGGGTGGCGGTGATACCGCAGTCTCCACGACGGCTCCTTCCTGAGTACCAGCCGCCATGCCTACCCTGACGATGACCGGAACATACAAAATGACTATGCCGCTGGAGAGTTGACTACGTCACTCTCCTCGGGTCCATGCCAGAAACCGGCTGAACAGTCCTGCTCTGGGCTTGGACGCGGACATCGACGCAGGCCTCGGCGCGGGTGCCGGGGCGAGAGGGGCGGAGGGTGCGGTTGCTTCCGGCGCCCGGGGCTGTTGCTGCGGGGGCACCGGCGCCACCGTACGGGACGTGAACCGGACCGGGAGAGCCACCAGGGAACGGCTCCACGGAGCCGGGACCCAGCTCAAGTCCTTGAACGGCACGCGTACTTCGACGTCCGGCAGCCGGTTGAGCAGTGACTCGACGGCGGTGACGGCGATCATGAACGCGGCGTCCTTGGCGGGACAGGCGTGCGGGCCGGCCCCGAAGGCCAGATGGGCCTTGGCGCTGAGCTGCTCGCGGTGTTCGGCCAGCCGGGGATCGGTGTTGGCCGCCGCGAAGGAGATCAGCACCGGGTCGTTCGCCTTGAGCGTCCTGTTCCCCAGCTCCACGTCATGGGTGGGGTAGTGGGCCGCGTAGTTGGCGATCGGCGCGTAGTTCCACAGGACCCGGGTGACCGCGTCCTCCACCGGCAGCCCGGGCTCCCAGTCCTCGTCCAGGATCAGGGCGCTGCTGGTGCCGATGGCCGCCGACAGGGGCGCGGTGCCCCCGGAGAGCAGTGTGACGAGCTGGTGCAGCACCTCCTCGTCGGTCAGCTGCGCGGAGTGCTCCATCAGACGGGTCGTCAGGTCCTGCCCGGGACGGCGCCGCTTGAGGGCGATCAGCTCGGCGAGCGCACCGCCCAGCACCTGGTCGGCGTCGGGGGTGCCGTCGAAGATGCCGCTGATCCCCACGATGACGCGGTCGCCGATCTCGGGCGGGCACCCGAACAGGTCGCTGAAGACCAGCAGCGGCAGAGGGTGGGCGTAGTCGGCCATCAGCTCCGCCTGGCCGAGGCGGTCCGTGCTGAACCGGCTGATCAGGTAGTCGGCGGACTGCTGGGTCTGCCGGATCAGCTGGAGCTCGTTGACGCCGGCCAGACTGTCGGTGACCGCCTGGCGCAGCCGGGCGTGCGCCGCGCCGTCGCTGAACAGCGCGTTGGGCCGGTAGCCCATCATCGGCAGGGCCGGACTGTCCTCGGGGACGCGTCCTTCGTTCAACGCGTTCCAGCGCCGCGAGTCCCTGACGAACGAAGCGGGGTTCTGCAGGATGTACAGAGCGGCGTCGTAGCTGGTGACCAGCTCGACCTGTACCCCGGGGGCGATGTCGACCGGCGCGCTCGGGCCCAGGGTGCGCAGGTGTTCGTAGTGGCCGTCGGGATCGGAGCCGAACCGAGGGCCGTAGAGCTGGACGTTTCCGTGCGCGGGGCAGCCGGGCGGTGGCCCCTGTATGCCGGGACTCTGCTGCATGTGGGGTGGCTCCTAGTGGATGAGGGACAGAAGGTGGTTCACGAGGGTGATGAGAGCCTGCGCCGCGGAGCGCTGGTCTCGTACGTCGCAGGTGACGACGGGCGTCTCCGCCGACAGGTTCAGCGCCTCGCGCACCTCCGAGAGCGGGTAGGTGGTGGTGCCGTCGAAGCGGTTGACGCCGATGGCGTACGTCAGGCCGAACCGCTCGACCAGGTCCAGGACGGGAAAGGACTCGGACAGCCGCTCGGGGTCGACGAGGACCAGGGCGCCCAGCGCGCCCCGGGACAGCTCCTCCCACATCTCCTTGAAGCGTTCCTGCCCGGGTGTGCCGAAGAGGTAGAGCACCACTTCGTCGCTGATGGTCAGTCGGCCGAAGTCCATCGCCACCGTCGTGGTGGTCTTGTCCGGAGTTCCAGAAAGATCGTCAAATCCTATGCTGGCTTCGGTGATTTCCTCTTCGGTGCGCAGCGGCTCGATCTCGGAGATGCTTCCGATGCACGTGGTCTTCCCGACCCCGAAGTGCCCCACCACAAGGATCTTCACCGCGGTGGAGACGCCTGAATCCAGGTACACGAATCACGCTCCGAATCGGGCTTTGAGGCCGTCGAGCACCGCGTTGAGGAGTTCTCGATCAGCACGTTCGGCACGGGGAACAGGCTTCCTCGTGATGACGAGGCCGCTCTCCTCCAACTCCGCCAGGAGAATCCGGACGATCCCCAGAGGCAGGTGCGTGTGAGCAGCCACTTCGGCGATGGACAGAAAACCGTCCATGACCAGATCAAGAACCTGGCGGGCCTCGGGGGAAAGCGTGCGAACCGTGGCGGAGGCACCCTCGTGCGCGGTGACGAGGGTGGTGCGCTCGTACGCGTGGTCGGGAGGCAGGGCACGCCCGTTCGTGATCACGAAGAGGGGGACTAAGGGAGAGGTCAGCTCCAGGTCGTGGTCCGGTTCGTCCCTCACTTGCTGCTCACCGCCCCACGGGGTGCCAGGTATGCGTCCAGGCGGGGTACCGCCTGGTGCAGACGGGTTGTGAATTCCTCGATGTCGGCGTCGTGTTCGGCCGCCGCGGCGAGGAAGGCGCCGCGGCCCGCCGAGATCAGGAAGATCCAGCCGTGCGAGAACTCGATCACGGTCTGCCTCCACTGCGCGTCCTCGTGCACGCCGGCGAACTGCGACGTGGCACGGCTGTAGGCATGGATCCCCGTCATCGCCGCCGAGATCGTGTCCGCCAGGTCCTGGCTCATCCCCGTGGTCGCGCCGCGGGGCAGCCCGTCGGAGCCCAGCAGCACGGCGTGACGGGCGCCCCGCACCTCGCCGACCGCCTCGTCGAGGCCGGCGATGGTGATCCCGACCCGGCCGGCGGCCTCCTGCCGGTCCTCGCCGTGCTCAGGCCGCTCGGCCGGGTCCTGAGCGTCCACCCTGGGCAGCGAGGTGAGGTTGTTGCCGAGCCTGGCGACGAGCCGGTGCATGCGGAAGGAGATCTGCTGCATGTCGACGTCGGGCTCCGCCGCCGCGGCCAGGTACGCCCCCTGTCCCGCGCCGATCAGGAAGATCCAGCCGTGCGAGAACTCGATGATCGTCTGGTTCCACTGCCTGTCTTCTCCCGGTCCCGCGAAGTGGGAGGTCGCCCGGCTCAGTGACTGCATCCCCGCCATGGCGGCGGAGATGGTTCGCACGTCCTTCCGGGACATGCCGTCGGTCGCTCCGCGGGGGAGGCCGTCCGCGGACAGCAGGACGGCGTGCCGCGCCTTCGGCACGTTGTTCACGATGTCATCGAGCATCCACGACAGGTCTGTGGTCATGCGTCATCGGACCCTTCGAACGGTGCCGGGGCGAGGTTCCGGCCCGAGAGCGTGCCGCGCTGCAGGGCTCCCAGGCTGCGGCCGGCGGCGCGGCCGGCCTCCTCCGACGCCGCGGGCGGGGCCGCCGTGTCGTCGTGGTCGGGAACGCTCGCGATGGGCACCTGGCGTGCTCCTCGCCGGGGCAGACCGTGCGTGGTACGCGTGACGGGCTCCGGCCGGGCCGGGGTGCTGTGAACGGTGCTGAGCTGGGGCGCCTCGGCCGGCGCGGTCTCTTCCTCGGTCCACAGTTCTTCGGGCAGCAGCACGACCGCGCGAACACCTCCGTAACGGGATATGCCGGTGACGTCCACACGGAAGCCGTACTGCTGTGCCAGCAGGCCGATGACGGGAAAACCGAACTTCGGCTGGTTGCCCAGCTGCGACAGACGGGGGCGGTGGTCACCGGAGAGCAGGGTGGACGCCTTCTGCCGGTCCTCGTCGTTCATGCCGACGCCGGCGTCGTCGATCACGATGCACAGGTTCTTCTGCACCCGCTGGAACGTCACCTCGATCGGCGACCCCTGCTGGGAAAAGCTGGCAGCATTGTCAAGAAGTTCGGCCACGGCAAGCGCAACGGGAGAAACGGCGGATGCCTTCAATGCGAAACCGGTCTGCTGCATGATTTCGACACGCCGGAAGTTGCGAATCTGTCCCTGCGCGCTGCGCACTACGTCATAAACGCTCGCGGCTTTATTGCGGCGACCCAGCGGCGCACCACACATCACCGCAATGCCCTGTGCCTTGCGCGCCATTTGCGCATTGGCGTGGTTGACTTCCAGCAGATCACCCAGGACCGCGTGGCCGCCGTATTTGCGCTGGATTTCCTCGAGGAGTGCCAGCTGTTCTGCGGCGAGGCTCTGCAAAAAGCGCGCGGAGCCCTTGAGGACGGCTTTGGTGCTCTCCTCCGCCGCTTCCTCGGCTTCCCGGATGGTCTCGGTGTGCTGGGCTTTGTGTTGCTGCAACTCAGCCCATACGGCAGTAAGTTGCCCTTCGGTCTCGCTGATCTTCTGTGTCAGGGTGGCCTCGACCTGGGCCTTCTTCGCCGCTATGGCCTTGTTGCGGCGATTGAGCACCAGGGCCGCTGCAACGGCGAGCGCCACCGCTGCAACCAGGCACCAAACAAGTGCGTCTTGATTCATGGAAACCTTTCCTGGCGTGTTGCCTGCAGCCGTCGGCGGATGTACCTCACGGGATTCCGTGGCACAACCGCTCAGAACGGCTCGACCGCCGTTGCGCCGAGCGCGGGCCGACCTCAATGCAGCGCCTGGCCGAGTGGGCCAAAGTCACAGACGGGGGGATGCTATCACCCACATAGGGCACCCTTCGCAGCCGTGAGAGACAGCGCTCGACCGGCTCCGTAAGCCGGTTGCCGATTGCACGGCATACGCCACTTATACGGTCAAGCCGTCTACGGCAACAACGGCGGCCATTGCCTCCGGGCACCAAACGCTCACAACCGCGGGCGGCTTTTTCACATCGAGCGGACGGAGCCCGGCCCGCCGTCCGGACGTCGTGCGCCCGCCCGGGACCGTGACGTCACCTCCGTCGGCGCGCCCGGTCCCGGCGGAGGCCGCCGGGACCGGGCGCGGGCCGTGCTGTCGGCCGGACGGACAACGGCTTCCGAGACCCGGCCGAGTGGTGGGGCCGGCGGATTCGCAAGCCGCGTTCGGCCGCCGGCCGGCCGTGGGCCGCACACACCGGCCCCGGGAACAGGGTGGCGGTGACCAGCCGCCCGCGGCCGCCGGTGAGCACTCCGTTCTCGCGACCCACGACCCGACCCGCGCGGCGCGGCGCACGAGACCGGTGAACTTGCCGGTCCGCACCGGCTGCTCCCTCTCCGACAGTGGCACCGCCAGCCCATCGGCGGCGCCTCCGGCCGGTGCGTGGACGCAGCCCATGCCGTGTCCCCGTGCACCGGCCGGACCGGCGGCTCGCCGCGACAGAGAGGACCACTCGTCGTGCAGCAGCACCCCCACACCCGCACCGCCGGCTCGACCGCGAACCCGCTGCCGCTCCGTGCCGGGCGGACCAGGACCCGCCGGCTCGCCGGACTGGCCGCGACCGTCGCCGCCGTCGTCGGCCTCACCACCCTCATGGGCCCCGGCGTCCACGCGGCGGACAACCCCTACCAGCGCGGCCCGGCGCCGACCGACTCCAGCATCGAGGCGCTGCGCGGCCCGTACGCCGTCTCGGAGATCTCCGTCTCCCCGCTCTCCGTCACGGGCTTCGGCGGCGGCACCATCTACTACCCGACGAGCACCGCCGACGGCACCTTCGGCGCGATCGCCGTCTCGCCCGGCTACACCGCCTACCAGTCCTCCATCGCCTGGCTGGGCCCGCGCCTGGCCTCCCAGGGCTTCGTCGTCTTCACCATCGACACGAACACCACCCTCGACCAGCCCGCCTCCCGCGGCGACCAGCTGCTCGCCGCACTCGACTACCTCACCGGCCGCAGCTCGGTGCGCAGCCGCATCGACAGCAGCCGGCTCGGCGTCATGGGCCACTCGATGGGCGGTGGCGGCACCCTCGAAGCCGCCAAGAAGCGCTCCTCGCTCCGGGCCGCGGTCCCGCTGACGCCCTGGAACCTCGACAAGACCTGGCCCGAGGTCAGGACACCCACCCTGGTCTTCGGGGCCGACGGCGACACGGTCGCCCCGGTCGCCACCCACGCCAAGCCCTTGTACAACGGCCTGCCGTCCTCACTGGACCGGGCCTACCTGGAGCTGAACAACGCCACCCACTTCACGCCCAACTCGTCCAACACGACGATCGCGAAGTACAGCATTTCGTGGCTGAAGCGGTTCATCGACAAAGACACCCGCTACGAGCAGTTCCTGTGCCCGCTGCCACGGCCGAGCCTGACGATCGAGGAGTCCCGGGGCAACTGCCCGCACACCTCCTGACGCGCTGCTGGACCTCGGCCCGGTGGTGGCCCGCGCACGGTGCGGGCCGCCACCGGTGCTGTGCGGGCGCACCGCCGCGGGCCACCGGGCCTGGGCCGTGGCACACTCCGCGTCCTGCCCTCGGGGACACAACCCGCTGGTGGAGCGGCGGATGAGCCGGTTTCGAGGTGCGGACGGACGCCTTCCGCCACCCATGACGCGTGAGTAACGTCGCGGAGATGACCGGACAGAGGCTCCCGGGATCCGCTCCGTTCCGGTACCACGCGGGACCGGAACGGCAGGAGATCGCCGAACTGCTGGACACACTGCACGCCGGTGGCGGCGTCCGCGTCGTGACCGGTGAACCCGGTTGCGGCCGCACGGCCTTCCTCGGCTTCGCCTCCCGTCGCCTGCGCGCCGGAACCGTATGGCACGTCCGGGCCGACCCGGCCCGCTCCGCCCGGCCCCACAGCGGGCTGCGCACCCTGCTCCACGCCGCCGGCCCTTCCGCGGACCTCCCCGGTGACGGGACCGCGGCGAAGGCGCTCCTCGCCGCCGTGACCGCGAGGGCCGCCGAGACACCCCTTCTGGTGTGCGTCGACGACGTGCACCTGTGGGACAGCGCCTCGCGCGCCGCGCTGGGGCACGTGGCCGCACGGGTGCACTCGGCGGGCGGCCCGGCGGCCCTGCTCCTCACCGTGCCCGGACACCGGCCCGTCGGCCGGGAGTGGGCCGGGCTGCCCGTGCTGCGCCTGGGCCCGCTCCCACCGGGGGACGCGGCGGCCCTGCTGCACGAGGTGACGGACGGTGCCGTCGACCCGGCCGTCTGCGACGAGCTGGTGACGGAGGTGCAGGGCAACCCCGCCCTGCTGCTGGCCCTGACCCGTCGTCTGTCGCCCGCCCAGCTCCGCGGCCACCGCGCGCTTCCCCGCCCCCTGGCCGACGCCGGGGCGCTGACCGCCGTCGCGGGGCGATGCCTGACCAGCCTGCCACCGGACCGGACCGACCTGCTGCTGTCGGTCGCGGCCGCGCTGCGCGCCACCGATGAGCCGGACGCCGAGGCGGAGCTCGTACGACGGGCGGTGGGCAGGCTCGCCGGGCGGCCCGCGGGCATACCCGCCCCGGAGGCATGGCGCGCCACGTCCCCGGCCGACGCGCCGCCCCGCACAGGGCGGTGGCCCGAGGTGCTCCTCCTGGCCGAGGGCCGGCTCCGGTTCCGCAGCGCGCTGCTCGGCAGGGCGGTGTACGCCGGTGCGCCGGCCGAGCGCCGCCGCGCCGCGCACCGGGCGCTGGCCGGAGCGCTCCCCGACGCGCACACCGTCCCCGCACTGCTGCACCGCTCGTGGACCGTCACGGGCCCCGCTCCCGTCCTCGCGGCCGAACTGGCGGCCGCGGCGGCCGACCCGTCGTCCGCGACGCCACCCGGTCTGCGCCGAACCGCCCAGGTGCGGGCCGCCGAACTGACGCCGGACGGCGCGGAGCGTGTGCACCGGTACACGGCCGCCGCAGGGCAGGCCCTGCTCGCGGGGCACTCGTCCGAGGCCCTGCGTCTGCTCGACACCGCGGGGAGCGGCCGGGCGCCCGCGGCGGTCCGCGGCCGTGCCGAACTGCTGCGGGGCGAGGCGCTGCTGACGGACGGTCCGGTGGACGACGCCCGCGAGTCCTTCCTGCTCGCCGCCAGTCTCCTGACGGGTCACAGCCCGGCGGAGGCCGCGTCCGCCGTCCTCGGCGCGGCGGACGCGGCATGGTCCGCCGGTGACCTGACGGCCTGTCTCGCGGCACTCGGCCACGACACCCCCGCTGCCGGCGAAGGCACCGGCACCCCCACCGCCGCCGACGGGACTGCCGCGGCGGCGACCGGCACCGCCGCCGCCGGCACCGGCGTCGTCCCGGGCACCGCCCGCGGCAGCAGGGCGGCACCGCACCGCCCCGAGCACCCCGCCCTGCTCCGCGACTACCGCGACGGCATGCGCGCGGTCCTTCTGGGACGTTTCGACCTCGCCGCCGATCCGCTGAAACGCGTAGTCGACCGAGGCCGGCCCGCCTCCGGGCCCGAACGGCTGCTGCGTTCGGCCGCCGCGGCCCTGATGCTCGGCGACGTGACCGCCGCCCGCCGGGCCGGGGCACGGGCGCTTGCGGCGGCCCGGACCCTCGGATCCGCCGCCCTCGAACCGAGGGCACTGGAGTACCTGGCCTATGCCGAACTGCGCGCCGGCCGGCACCAGCTCGCCCGCACCCACGCTGAACAGGGGCTGCGCACCGCGCGGCGGACCGGACAGCGCAACACCGCGGCCCACCACCACGCGGTCCTGGCCCTCGCGGCATCGATCGAGGGAGAGGGGGAGCGCGTCGCCGAGCATGTGACGGCGGCGCTCTCCACGGCCCGGCGGCACGGACTGGCCCAGGCCGCCGCGCTCGCCCACTGGGCGGCGGCCCGCGCCGACCTGGGCGCCGGCCGTCCCCGCGAGGCCGCCGACCGGCTCGGGCCGCTGGTACTGCCCGGTGCGCGGCGCGGGCACTTCGCGGTGTGGATGCTCGCCGTCCCCTGCTTCGTGGAGGCCGCGGCACTCGCCGGCCGACCCGAGCACGCCCGCACGGTGGTTGAGGACTTCGCCCTCTGGGCGGCCTGTGGTGCCGACCCGCAGGCCCCCGCCCAACTCCTGCGCTGCCGCGCGCTGCTGGCAGTACCGGAGGCGGCGGGCGAGCTGTACCGGCGTGCCCTGGACCGGCATGACGGGACGGCCGGTGATTTCGAGCGGGCCCGCACCGAACTGCTGCACGGCAAGTGGCTGAGACGCCGACGCCGGCTGCGCGAGGCGCGGGTGCGTCTGGGGGAGGCGCTGATGGGCTTCGAGCGCTGCGGCGCGCATCCGTGGGTGCAGCAGGCAGCCGCGGAACTGCGCGCCAACGGAGCGGCCCCGGGCGGGGCCGGGGAGCCGTCCCGGCACGGAGCGGGAGAGCTGTCAGGGCTGACCCCGCAGCAACTGCGTATCGCACGGTGTGTGGCCGAGGGGGCGACCAACCGGGAGGTGGCGCTCAGCCTGTCCGTCAGCACGCGCACGGTCGACTATCACTTGCGGAACGTCTTCGCCGCGCTCGGTGTCCGTTCACGGGTCGAACTGGTGCGGCTGGTCGAACAGGCGGTGCGGGCGGAAAAGACCAGTGCACAACTCTAGGGACCGACCGGACGGTATGCCATCCTTCGGGGCAGAGCGATCAGGCGGTGGCCGGCCCACGGGTTCCGCGGCCGGCCGGGCGCCGGTACGGGGATTGCCGCGCGGGCGCCGCCGGAAGCCGACCCTGGGGGAGATGTGTCATGCAACACGCCGTACGGCCACGCACTCTGCTTCGCCACGGACCCGTGCCCGCGCCGAGGACCCGGGCACGGCGCGGACGGTCGCTGATCGACGCCGACGCGCTGCGCGTGCTGCACGGCGCCGCCCGCGCACTGCTGGACGACCTGCCCCGGCTCACCGACCGCCTGCTCGCCCTGCTGCAGGAGCGGGAGCCCGCGTACCGGGCGGCGGTGGAGGAGGACGCCACCGCCACCTGGCAGGAAGCGCACCGCTCGCTGCGGTACAGCGTCACCTCCCTGCTGGACCCGTGCGGCACCCGGGACGCGGCACGCCGCTGCTCCTGGAGGATCGGCGCCACGCGCGCCGAGCAGGGGCTGCCGCTGGACGCGCTGCTGCACGCCTTCCGGCTGGGCGGCTCACTGGTGTGGCAGAGCCTCGTCGACGAGACCTCCCGGACGGCCCCCGAGGACGTACGGCTGCTGGTGCACGTGGCGTCCGACGTGTGGGACTTCGTCGACGAGCACTGCATCCTCGTGGCCGACGCCTACCGGCACACCGAGCGGCACCTCGCCCGGCGGCGGGAGGACCGGGTGCGGCTGCTGGCCGCGACACTGCTGGACGGCACCGGCCGCATCGCCGACCTGCCCGAGGCAGCCCTGGCACTCGGCCTGCCGGAGCACGGCCGGTACCTGGTCGTCGCGGTCGGCGGCGCCCGGCTCACGGCATGTCCGCGTGCTCGGGCGGCCCTTGTCCCCGATGTGCGCGTGCACTGGCACCCGGGTGCGGACGCGGACTACGGCATCGTCCTGGTCGAGGACGGCGCGGAGCCGGTGGTACCGGACGAGCAGGCGCCGGGAGCGCGGGTGGGCGTCGGCAGCGCCGTGCGGGGGCTGGCCGCCGTGGGGGAGGCCCGCAGACTGGCGGACACCGCGCTGAGCCTGTGCCCGGAGACCGGCGGCACGGTCCGGCTGTCCGAACACCTGCCCGCGGCGTTAGTGGTGTCGTCCCCCGGACTCGGCACCGCGCTCGCCGACCGGGTGTTCGGCCCCCTGGCAGACCTCGAACCAGCCGACGCGGAGGTCCTGCTGGACACCCTGGCCACCTGGCTGGCCTGCGACGGCTCGGCTCAGCGGGCGAGCCGACGGCTGTACTGCCACCGCAACACCGTCCTCAACCGCCTGCGCCGTTACGAGCAACTGACCGGGTGCTCCCTCTCCCGTCCCTCCGACCTGGTCGAGGTGACCCTCGCCCTGACCGCCCGCACACTGCTCCCACGCCCCCCGCACTGACCGCGCCGGAACACCTGGACACACTCGCGGACCGCCCCCGTACGCGCGAGCGGTGACCCCGCGGGGGCGTCTGCGGGGGCCGGCCGACGCGGCCGGAACACGTCGTGCGGCCAGGCGTGTTGTGCGGCCCGGCGCGGTGCGGCTGTCTCTTATACACA